>NZ_JAKUGX010000031.1:0-58410 GCF_022664195.1 Bacillus cereus group sp. BfR-BA-01316 | reverse complement strand
ATGATGGCAGAGAGGTCACACCCGTTCCCATACCGAACACGGAAGTTAAGCTCTCTAGCGCCGATGGTAGTTGGGACCTTGTCCCTGTGAGAGTAGGACGTTGCCAGGCAACTAAAACACGAATCAAATGATTCGTGTTTTTTCGTGTTTTCTTTTAGAATTTATGTTAATTTAAAAATCCCTGCTTAAAGAATAGTTCGCATGATTAAACATTGGAAAATGTGGCTAGGATAGTGAATAAGCAAAAGAGTTGCAAATTTTTTTAATACGTATATAATTAAAGTCAAAGATAGTCAAAGTCAATAAAGGTGGCGGATAAATGAGAAATATATCTGATATCATTGAGAAATATCTAAAGCAAGTTATTGACTTAAGCAATAATAATGTGATTGAAATCAAGAGGAATGAGGTGGCGGATCGATTCGATTGTGTGCCGTCTCAAATCAACTATGTAATCAATACCCGTTTTACACTAGAAAGAGGATTTGTAGTAGAAAGTAAACGAGGTGGAGGAGGTTACATTCGCATTATAAAAGTCAAACTGCATGATGATATAGACATTATTGATCAAATGATTCATATGATTGATCATAGCGTTGCACAAGGAAATGCAGAAAGTATGATTATACGTTTAATAGAAGAGGGTATTATAACAAATCGTGAAGCTAAACTTATGTTAAGCGTACTAGATCGTTCTGTATTGGTAATGGATGTTCCTTCTCGAGATGAACTTAGGGCTCGAATATTATGCGCAATGTTAAGAACACTGAAATATAAATAAATATAACTTTTGTAAAGAATGATAACTAAGGTAGTGCAGTTTATTATTGTAGGGATTTTGAAAGATGACATGTGCTTTTATGAAATGGATTAAGGAAAGCGAACAATCTAGTAATGTATGAAAAGTAGCATGAGATAGATCGTTCCTGTTGTAAAGGTGGGGATAGCGATGACTTGTCAAAACTGTAATATGAGACCAGCAACTTTACATTATACAAAAGTAATCAACGAAAAAAAGGCGGAAGTTCATCTTTGCGAGCAATGTGCAGAACAAAGTGGCTATACGTCTTTCTTTCAATCATCACAGTCTAATTTTTCATTCCATGACCTATTAGCCGGATTATTACATGGTGAACCAGCAATGTTTGAAGAAGGGCAAGATGCATTTTTAAATACAAATATATCAAGGTGTCCGAATTGCAAGATGACATATGAACAATTTACAAAAGTGGGACGCTTTGGATGTGCTTCTTGTTACGATACATTTAAGGAGCATTTAAAACCGTTATTAAAACGTCTCCACGGTGGACATACAGATCATTGTGGAAAGATTCCGGAACGAATAGAAGGAAATATCCACTTAAAGAAAGAATTAGATGAACTAAAACTCAATCTGAAGCAATATGTACAGAAAGAGGAATTTGAGAAAGCAGCTAAAGCACGAGATAAAATTCGAGCCCTTGAAAATCTGCGTAGTGAGCATAGAGAGGGGGAATAGTTCTATGTCACTGGACCGAATTATGAATGAAGCGATTAGTCCATGGATGAAGGGGGATGGCCCTGATTCTGATATTGTTTTAAGTAGTCGAATTCGTTTGGCTCGTAATTTAAAAAAATATCAATTCTCTACTATGCAAAACGAGGAAGAAGCTAAACAGATTCATGAATTATTTAAGAAGAAGTTTGTAAATAAACCGATAGAACCTTTTGGAGAGTTTGAACTGTTAAAAATGAATGAATTAACTCCTCTTCAAAGGAGAGTTTTAGTTGAGAAGCATTTAATTAGTCCGAATCTTGCAGGAACAGAATACGGAGCATGCCTACTATCAGAAAGTGAACATATTAATATCATGCTTAATGAAGAGGATCATGTTAGGATTCAGTGCCTATTTTCAGGTTTGCAGTTATCAGAGGCGCTTCAAAGTGCCAATCAAATAGATAATTGGATTGAGGAACAGGTTGAATATGCTTTTGATGAATCGCTTGGATATATTACGAGTTGTCCCACTAACGTCGGTACAGGATTAAGGGCTTCGGTAATGATTCATTTGCCGGGACTGGTTTTAACGAAAAGAATTAACCGTATTATACAAGTAATTCAAAAATTAGGGTTAGTAGTAAGAGGAATATACGGTGAAGGTAGCGAAGCGTTAGGTAATATATTTCAAGTGTCAAATCAAATGACACTAGGGAAATCAGAAGAAGATATTATTGCAGATTTAAAGAGTGTTATTCAACAAATTATGCAACAAGAAAAAATGGCTAGAGAATTAATTGTACAAAATTCAAGTATTGAGCTTGAAGATAAAGTATATCGTTCTTACGGAATACTAGCTAACAGTCGTTTAATTCAATCTGCGGAGGCAGCCACTTGCTTATCAGATCTACGACTTGGTATTGACTTAGGATATATACAAGGTATATCGAGAAATATTTTAACTGAGTTAATGGTTCTTACTCAGCCAGGCATTTTGCAACAATATGCAGGAGGACCTCTAGGACCAGAAGAAAGAGATTATCGAAGAGCAACCTTAATCCGTGAGCGATTACGAATTGAACAAAATTAAGCGCAAGTAGGAGGCGATTTCTATGATGTTTGGAAGATTTACAGAACGAGCACAGAAAGTATTAGCTTTATCTCAAGAGGAAGCAATTCGCATTGGGCATAATAATATTGGAACAGAACATATTTTACTTGGGCTTGTACGCGAAGGTGAAGGGATTGCAGCAAAAGCGTTAGTTGCTCTTGGATTAAGTCCAGAGAAAGTTCAAAAAGAGGTAGAAGCACTAATTGGACGTGGAACCGAAGCTTCTCAAACAGTACACTACACACCTCGTGCTAAAAAAGTTATTGAGTTGTCTATGGACGAAGCTCGTAAATTGGGCCATTCCTACGTTGGAACAGAACATATTTTACTTGGTTTAATCCGTGAAGGTGAAGGTGTAGCAGCACGTGTTTTAAATAATTTAGGTGTAAGTCTAAATAAAGCAAGACAACAAGTGTTACAACTCCTTGGAAGTAATGAAGCTAGTTCAGGTCACCAAGGTGGTTCATCAACAAATGCGAATACACCTACACTTGACAGCCTAGCACGTGATTTAACAGTTGTTGCACGTGAAAATCGTTTAGATCCTGTTATTGGACGTAGTAAAGAAATTCAACGTGTAATTGAAGTGTTAAGCCGTAGAACAAAAAACAATCCAGTATTAATTGGAGAACCTGGTGTAGGTAAGACAGCAATTGCGGAAGGATTAGCACAGCAAATTGTAAATAATGAAGTTCCTGAAACTTTAAGAGATAAGCGTGTTATGACATTAGATATGGGTACAGTTGTTGCTGGAACAAAATATCGTGGTGAATTTGAGGATCGTTTAAAGAAAGTGATGGATGAGATTCGCCAAGCTGGTAATATCATTCTATTTATTGATGAGCTTCATACGTTAATTGGTGCAGGAGGAGCGGAAGGTGCAATTGATGCATCGAATATTTTAAAACCATCTTTAGCACGTGGTGAATTACAATGTATTGGTGCAACAACTTTAGACGAATATCGTAAATATATTGAAAAGGATGCGGCATTAGAAAGACGTTTCCAGCCAATTCATGTTGATGAACCAAACTTAGAAGAATCAGTTCAAATTTTAAAAGGTCTACGTGACCGTTATGAGGCGCATCACCGTGTATCTATTACAGATGATGCAATCGATGCGGCTGTAAAACTTTCAGATCGTTACATTACAGACCGTTTTTTACCTGATAAAGCAATCGATTTAATTGATGAGGCTGCATCAAAAGTGCGCTTACGTTCTTATACAACACCGCCAAACTTAAAAGAGCTTGAAGTGAAGCTTGAGGAAATTAGAAAAGAAAAAGATGCAGCTGTACAAAGCCAAGAATTTGAAAAGGCTGCTTCCTTACGTGATATGGAACAACGTTTACGTGAAAAGTTAGAAGATACAAAGCGTCAGTGGAAAGAGAAACAAGGACAAGAAAACTCAGAAGTAACAGTAGAAGATATTGCAAATGTCGTTTCCACATGGACACGTATTCCAGTTTCTAAACTTGCACAAACAGAGACAGATAAATTATTAAACTTGGAATCAATTTTACATGATCGTTTAATTGGGCAGGATGAAGCAGTTGTAGCTGTGGCAAAAGCTGTTCGTCGTGCGAGAGCGGGATTAAAAGATCCGAAACGTCCAATTGGCTCATTTATTTTCCTAGGACCGACTGGTGTAGGTAAAACAGAACTAGCGAGGGCATTAGCGGAATCTATGTTCGGTGATGAGGATGCAATGATCCGCATCGATATGTCTGAGTACATGGAGAAGCATTCTACTTCTCGTTTAGTTGGATCTCCTCCAGGATATGTTGGATATGAAGAAGGTGGACAATTAACAGAGAAAGTTCGTCGTAAGCCATATTCAGTTGTCTTATTAGATGAAGTAGAGAAAGCTCATCCTGATGTGTTTAATATTTTACTACAAGTATTAGAAGATGGCCGTTTAACAGATTCTAAAGGACGTACAGTTGATTTCCGTAATACAATTGTTATTATGACGTCTAATGTTGGTGCAGACGCATTAAAACGTAATAAACATCTTGGATTTAACGTACAAGATGAGAGCCGCGATTATTCAGATATGAAAGGTAAAGTAATGGATGAATTGAAAAAAGCATTTCGTCCAGAATTCTTAAACCGTATTGATGAAATTATCGTGTTCCATATGCTTGAGAAAAAACATATTCAAGAAATTGTAACTCTTATGGTGAATCAGTTAGTGAATCGCTTAAAAGAACAAGAGATTGAATTGCACTTAACAGAAGGAGCAATTTCAGCAATTGCTGATAAAGGATTTGATCGAGAGTACGGTGCTCGTCCGCTTCGTAGAGCAATTCAAAAACATGTAGAAGATAGACTATCAGAAGAACTGTTAAAAGGTGCTATTGAGAAAGGGCAAAAAGTTATCTTTGATGTAGAAGGAGAATCATTTGTCATTCATAGTGCGGAAAAGGTAAAATAAGTATAGACAAACAAAGAGGGCTACGCGATAGCCCTCTTTCTTGTACGAGAAGGATAAACGTTTGTAGATGAAAGTGAAGTGAACTATAAAAGATATGGCTAAAAAGAAAACAAAATTTACATGTCAAGAATGTGGTTATCAGTCGCCAAAATATATGGGGAAATGTCCTGGATGTGGTCAATGGAATACGCTTGTTGAAGAGATGGAACCAGTTGTATCATCAAGACGCCTTAATTATGCCAATGCAATTCAATCAGAAGTAACAAAACCAAGACGCTTAACAGAGGTAGAAACAAAGTCTGAGGCGCGTATTGAAACGAAATTTCAAGAGTTTAACCGTGTACTTGGTGGCGGGATTGTAGATGGATCTTTAGTACTTATTGGTGGAGACCCCGGGATTGGGAAATCAACATTGTTATTACAAATTTCATCGCAATTAGCAGATTCTTCATATGATGTACTATACATATCAGGTGAGGAGTCAGCAAAGCAGATTAAACTTCGTGCAGATCGTTTGGATGTAAAGGGTAGTAATCTATTTGTTGTAGCAGAGACTGATTTACAGCGAATTGCAGCGCACATTGAAGAGATGAATCCAGCTTTTGTTGTTATTGACTCCATTCAGACGATACATTTACCTGAAGTGACGTCAGCCCCAGGAAGTGTATCGCAAGTACGTGAATGTACAGCGGAATTAATGAAACTTGCAAAGACGAAAGGGATTCCCATTTTTATCGTGGGACATGTGACAAAAGAAGGGGCAATTGCAGGACCACGTATGCTAGAACATATGGTTGATGCAGTTCTTTACTTTGAAGGAGATCGTCACCATACATATCGTATTTTGCGAGCTGTGAAGAACCGTTTTGGTTCCACAAATGAAATGGGTATCTTTGAAATGAAGGAACTAGGTCTTGCAGAAGTACTAAATCCTTCTGAAATTTTCCTTGAGGAACGTCCAGTTGGAGTTGCAGGATCCACAGTGGTTGCTTCAATGGAAGGAACAAGACCGGTTTTAGTAGAAATACAAGCATTAATCTCCCCTACTAGTTTTGGAAATCCTCGAAGAATGGCGACGGGAATTGATCATAACCGCGTTTCACTTATTATGGCAGTGCTAGAAAAAAGAACAGGTTTATTGTTGCAAAATCAAGACGCATATTTAAAAGTTGCGGGTGGCTTGAAATTAGATGAGCCAGCAATCGATTTAGCTGTCGCCTTAAGTATTGCTTCAAGTTTCAGAGATAAAGCTACTGCACCAACCGATGCGGTAATAGGAGAAGTAGGCCTAACTGGAGAAATAAGAAGAGTATCAAGAATTGAACAACGTGTACAAGAAGCAGCGAAATTAGGATTTCAACGTGCTATTATTCCTAGAAAAAATTTGGGGGGATGGACAATTCCAGATGGGATTGAGGTGGTAGGTGTTTCTAATTTAGGAGAAGCGCTTCGTTTGACATTAGGAGGCTAGGCTATGGAGGAAAACAAGCAACGTGTCAAAAGTATGATTAACATTCTACAGCTCGTTGCCCCAGGAACACCACTACGCGAAGGGATAGATAACGTACTTCGTGCGCAAACTGGAGGGCTAATTGTTCTTGGGTATAATGAGCAGATTAAAAGTATTGTTGATGGAGGATTTCACATTAATTGTGCATTCTCACCGGCTAGTTTATATGAATTAGCAAAAATGGATGGGGCACTTATTTTAAATGAAACTGGGAGCAAAATTTTAATTGCAAATGCACAATTAGTTCCAGATCCATCCATTGATTCTATTGAAACAGGTATGCGTCACCGAACGGCAGAGCGTGTAGCAAAGCAGACGGCTAGCCTTGTTGTGGCTATTTCACAAAGACGTAACGTAATCACACTATATCAAGGGAACTTACGTTATACACTAAAAGATATAGGTGTAATTTTAACAAAGGCAAACCAAGCCATTCAAACGTTAGAAAAATATAAAGCTGTATGGAATGATGGGATTACGAATTTGGGCATTCTAGAATTTGAAGAGGTCGTTACAATGTCCGAGGTAGTTCACGTTTTACATAGTGTTGAAATGGTACTGCGTATTAAAAATGAAATATTGAGCTACATTCATGAGTTAGGAACGGAAGGGAGGTTAATTCGTTTACAACTTACAGAATTACTAGCCGACTTAGAAGCAGAGGCAGCGTTATTAATTAAGGATTATTATCAAGAAAAAACGCAGGATCACCATCAAATTTTGAAAAAGTTACAAGATCTTGCAAATACACAGCTTTTAGAGGATAGCGATTTAGTTAAATTGCTTGGCTATCCAGGGCAAACGAGCTTAGAAGAAAGCGTGACACCGAGGGGATACCGAATCGCAAGCAAAATTTCTCGTGTTCCACCACTTATCATTGAAAATTTAATTAATCGATTTAAAACACTACAAGGTGTTTGTCGTGCAACTATTAATGAATTGGATGATGTGGAAGGAATTGGGGAAGTTAGGGCGAAGAAAATACGAGAGGGCCTAAAAAGAATTCAAGAGCATCTCTATATGAGTAGACACAATTAAGAATATTACATTGATTCCATAATATAACGACACTAGAACATTTTTGTTATATGATATGGTATATTGGTAAATAAAACTATTTACAAAAAAACACGTCCGCTTTTGCATTCGGCGTTTTGATTAGCAAAACAATGGTTAATAATGAGTAGGAGGTGGTTGGATGTTAAAAAGAATCGTACAGCTCTTCTTTTTAGTGATCGGGGGAGCGTTAGGGATTTTTCTAATCCCAAAAGTTATTAATGTATTGGACGTTGGTGCTGTTCCTTTGCTTGAGGGATCGTACGTTCGTGCAATTATTGGTGCAATTATTTTATTTTTAACAACATTTTGGCTTGTGGATTATATTGTTCAACTTATTAAACATATCGAAGAAGCCCTTGTAAAGGCACCGGTAGCGGATGTTTTATTTGGTACATTAGGGTTGATCTCTGGTCTTATTGTTGCATATTTAATTTTGATACCAATTCGTGAATTCACGATTCCAGTCATTAGTACAGTATTACAAGTGTTCTTTACTCTTTTACTTGGTTATTTAGGATTCCAAGTAGGATTTAAAAAGAGAAATGAATTGCTAGGATTATTTACATTACCCCAGCGCGGAGGTAAGAAGAAAAACAATAGCGAGAACGAAGAGGTAGAAAAATCTACAACTCATTGGAAAATTCTTGATACAAGTGTAATTATTGATGGACGTATTGCGGATATTTGCCAAACGAAGTTTTTAGAAGGAACAATTGTGATTCCACAATTCGTATTAGAAGAGCTTCAGCATATTGCCGATTCTTCTGATGCTTTAAAGCGTAATCGTGGTCGCAGAGGATTAGACATTTTAAATCGTATTCAAAAAGAGATGCCAATTCCGGTAGAAATTTATGAAGGCGATTTCGAGGATATCCAAGAGGTGGATAGCAAGCTTGTAAAGTTAGCGAAAAACACTGGTGGAACTGTTGTAACAAATGATTTCAACTTAAACAAAGTTTCTGAATTACAAGGAGTAACAGTATTAAACATTAACGATTTAGCAAATGCAATTAAACCAGTCGTACTCCCTGGCGAAGAATTAAGTGTTTATGTTGTGAAAGATGGTAAAGAACAAAATCAGGGTGTGGCATATTTAGATGATGGCACGATGATTGTAGTAGAAGACGGTAGAGAATATGTCGGTTCGCAACTTAATGTACTAGTTACAAGTGTGTTGCAAACATCGGCTGGTCGTATGATTTTCGCAAAACGTAAATTATTAGAAAAAGCATTATAAGTAGAGGATTATTAATATGTATACGTTAATTATTCCGGCAGCGGGTCAAGGGAAACGGATGGGTGCTGGCAAAAACAAGTTGTTCTTACTTATAAATGGAGTACCTATCATTGTGCATACATTACGTGCTTTTGAAAAAGATAAAGCATGTAAACGTATTATCATGGCAATTAACGAAGAGGAACGCCCTTATTTTGAGGAGTTAATGCAGAAGTACCCGGTTGAAAAGCAGGTGCAATTTATTCAAGGCGGGGCTGAAAGACAAGATAGTGTGTATAATGCGCTTCAGTATGTGAGCGGAGTGGAGTATGTTCTCGTACACGATGGTGCGCGCCCGTTCGTAACGAATAAGATGATGCAAGATGTATTAACTGTAGCAGAGAAATATGGTGCTTCCATTTGTGCGGTGCCAGTGAAGGATACCATTAAGAAAGTAGAACAGGGTGTTGTTGTTGAAACGGTAGAACGTTCTCAGCTTAAAGCGGTTCAAACACCGCAAGGATTTTCTGTTCCTCTTTTATTAGAAGCTCATAGAAGTGCAAAGCAAAGTTGTTTTCTTGGCACAGATGATGCAAGTCTCGTAGAACGTGTAGGGAAGCAAGTAGGCGTAGTAGAGGGGAGTTACTATAATATTAAAGTGACGACTCCAGAGGATTTACTAATTGCTGAAAGTTTTCTTCATGTTCAGAAGAAATAGAAGTGATGGTATTATAGTAAAGAAAAGCTCGGCAGTTGCCGAGCTTTTCTTTATAGAGATAGCAATATAATATAGAATTCATAAAGTAGTTTAGATTGAGGAGGATGTAAAGAATGTTTCGAATTGGACAAGGTTTTGATGTACATGAATTTGCGGAAGGTAGACCGTTAATTATCGGCGGAATTACAATTCCTCATGAAAAAGGATTAATCGGTCACTCGGATGCAGATGTATTGTTACATACGATTGCTGACGCATGTCTAGGAGCAATTGCAGCAGGAGATATTGGAAAACATTTTCCTGATACAGATCCTGCCTTTAAAGATGCAGATTCAGCTGTATTGTTACAAAAGGTTTGGGAATTTGTGCGTAAACAAGGTTATGAGCTAGGGAACCTAGATTGTACAATTATTGCCCAAAAGCCAAAAATGGCACCGCATATTGAAAGCATGCGTAAACGCATTAGTGAACTATTAGAAACGTCTATTGATAATATTAATGTAAAGGCAACAACAACAGAAAAATTAGGATTTACAGGTAGAGAAGAAGGGATCGCTTCTCAAGCGGTTGTTTTATTACAGAAAAAATAGTGGTTTTTAATTCGTAAGATGGATAATCACGTTTTTTTGGTGTACAATTGTAGGATGTGTTGACATTAAGATTGGAAGGTGTACCAATTATGGAAAAGCAAGTGAGAGTGCGCTATGCGCCAAGTCCAACAGGACACTTACATATCGGAAATGCGCGTACGGCATTATTTAATTATTTATTTGCTCGTCATCAAGATGGTAAGTTTATTATTCGTATTGAAGATACTGATGTGAAACGTAATGTTGCTGGTGGAGAAGAAAGCCAATTAAAATACTTGAAATGGCTCGGTATGGACTGGGATGAAGGTGTTGATGTTGGTGGTGAATTTGGACCATATCGTCAAACAGAGCGTTTAGATATTTATAAAAAATTATATGAAGATTTATTAGAGCGTGATTTAGCTTACAAATGTTATATGACAGAAGAAGAGCTAGAGGCAGAGCGTGAAGGTCAAATCGCTCGTGGTGAAACACCGCGTTATGCAGGAAACCACCGTGATTTAACTGAGGAGCAAATTAAAGGATTTGAGGCTGAAGGCCGTATTCCAAGTATTCGCTTCCGCGTGCCGGCTGATAGCGACTACACGTTTAAAGATATCGTAAAAGATGAAGTTGCATTCCATTCAAATGATTTTGGTGATTTCGTTATCGTGAAAAAAGACGGAATTCCAACTTATAACTTTGCGGTAGCGATAGATGATCACTTGATGGAGATTACACACGTGCTTCGTGGTGATGATCATATTTCAAACACGCCAAAACAAATGATGATTTATGAAGCTTTCGGTTGGGATATCCCGCAATTCGGTCATATGACTTTAATTGTAAACGAAAGCCGTAAAAAGCTAAGTAAGCGTGACGAATCTATTATTCAATTTATTGAGCAATATAAAGAGCTTGGATATCTTCCAGAAGCAATCTTTAACTTTATTGCATTACTAGGTTGGTCACCAGTAGGTGAAGAAGAAATCTTCTCTCAAGATGAGTTTATCAAAATGTTTGATGCAGCTCGTTTATCAAAATCACCTGCATTATTTGATTCTCAAAAACTAAAATGGATGAACAACCAATATATGAAAAAACAAGATTTAGATACGGTTGTTGAACTAAGCTTACCGCATTTAGTGAAAGCGGGTCGCGTAGGTGAAAACTTAAGCGAACAAGAACAAGCGTGGGTTCGTGATGTAATTGCTTTATATCATGACCAAATGAGCTTTGGGGCTGAAATTGTAGAGCTTTCTGAAATGTTCTTTAAAGATCATGTTGATCATGAAGAAGAGGGACAAGAAGTATTGAAAGGTGAACAAGTACCTGAAGTACTTCGTACATTTGCCGATCAATTAGAAGCTTTAGAAGTAATGGAGCCAGCGGCAGTTAAGGCGGCTATTAAAGCAGTTCAAAAGGAAACAGGACATAAAGGTAAAAACCTATTTATGCCAATCCGTGTTGCTACTACTGGACAAACACATGGTCCAGAGCTTCCTAACGCTATTGCTCTTCTTGGAAAAGAAAAAGTTTTAAATCGTATTCAAAAAGTAATTGGTTAACATTTTCTAGGTTTAGCAATATAATAAGTATACCTAAAATCTAATAAGGAAAAGCGACGAGAAGGAGAAGTAGAAAATCAGGCTTTTTACAGAGAGAACCACCCTTAGGCTGGAAGTGGTTTATAAGCGGATTTTTGAAATGCCCCTTCGAGTCTTCTGTTGAACAGCGAAGTATTTCGCGGAACGTCTTAGGGCGCAAAGTAAACAGAAGCGGTGTAAACCGTTATCATGGATGAGTTTGAGGCTTCTTTAGCCTAAACAGAGTGGAACCGCGCTTAAAAGGCGTCTCTGTCTATATGACAGAGACGTCTTTTTTTTATACCATGTAAATGGGTGTGAGTATAAGTTTTATCCCCTTGTATAAAGATTTAGGGGGAAGTGGGGGTTAGTTCACTCGAAAAAGGCAGCCCATAAAGGGAGGGAATATCGATGTTTAAGAGGCTTCGGGAAGATATTGAAGTCGTTTTTGAACAGGATCCAGCGGCACGAAGTTATTTCGAAGTCATTTTAACTTACTCTGGATTACATGCAGTTTGGGCCCATCGAATTGCACATGCTTTTTATAAAAGGAATTTTTTCTTTCTTGCACGCTTTGTTTCACAAGTGAGTCGTTTTTTTACTGGCATTGAGATTCATCCAGGAGCAACTATTGGTCGTCGTTTTTTCATTGATCATGGAATGGGGGTTGTAATTGGAGAAACGTGTGAAATTGGCGAAAACGTAACAATTTATCAAGGTGTCACATTAGGTGGTACAGGTAAAGAAAAAGGAAAGAGGCACCCTACAATTCAGGATAATGTATTAATTGCAACAGGTGCTAAAGTACTAGGTTCTATTACTATTGGAGAGAATTCTAAAATTGGAGCAGGATCTGTCGTGTTAAAGGAAGTTCCTGCGCATTCTACAGTTGTAGGTATACCTGGCCGAGTCGTTATTCAAAATGGAGTAAAGATTGGTCAAGAATTAAATCATTCTGATCTTCCGGATCCGATTTTTGATAAATTAAAGGTTATGGAAGCAGAACTTGATAAATTGAGAAAGCAACTCGAAGTAAAGGTAGAAAGGAAAGATAAAAATGACTATTCACATTTATAATACGTTAACGCGTCAAAAAGAAGAGTTTATGCCATTAGAAGAAAATAAGGTAAAGATGTATGTGTGCGGACCTACAGTGTATAACTACATTCACATTGGGAATGCAAGACCACCTATGGTATTTGATACAGTACGCCGTTACTTAGAATATAAAGGATACGATGTGCAGTATGTATCTAACTTTACTGACGTGGATGATAAATTAATTAAGGCGGCAAACGAATTAGGTGAAGATGTACCAATAATTGCAGATCGTTTTGTTGAAGCTTACTTTGAAGATGTAACGGCACTAGGTTGCAAACATGCAACGGTTCATCCACGTGTAACGGAAAATATGGATATCATTATTGAATTTATTCAAGAACTTGTGAATAAAGGGTATGCATATGAATCAGAAGGTGATGTGTACTTTAAAACGAAAGAATTCGAAGGTTACGGTAAATTATCACATCAACCGATTGCAGAATTACGTCACGGTGCACGTATTGAAGTAGGAGAAAAGAAACAAGACCCTCTTGACTTTGCTTTATGGAAAGCTGCGAAAGAAGGGGAAATCTTCTGGGAAAGCCCTTGGGGGAAAGGACGCCCAGGGTGGCATATTGAATGCTCAGCAATGGCGCGTAAATATTTAGGGGATACAATTGATATTCATGCTGGTGGTCAAGATTTAGCATTTCCTCATCATGAAAATGAAATTGCGCAGTCTGAGGCGTTGACAGGAAAAACATTTGCACGTTATTGGATGCATAATGGATATATTAATATTAATAACGAGAAGATGTCTAAGTCGCTTGGAAACTTCATTTTAGTTCATGATATCATTAAACAATATGATCCACAGTTAATCAGGTTCTTTATGCTATCGGTACATTACCGTCACCCAATTAACTTTAGCGAAGATTTATTGCAAAGTACTAATAATGGACTAGAAAGAATTAAAACAGCTTACGGTAACTTAAAGCATCGTATGGAAAGTAGTACGGATTTAACGGACCATAATGAAAAATGGTTAGCTGAAATGGAAAAGTTCCAGGTTGCATTCGAAGAAGCGATGGATGATGATTTCAATACGGCCAATGCGATTACTGAATTATATAACGTAGCAAATCACGCAAATCAATATTTGTTAGAAGAACATACTTCTAAAGTTGTAATTGAAGCGTATGTAAAACAACTTGAAACATTATTTAGTATTTTAGGATTAGAATTAGCACAAGAAGAGTTGCTTGATGAAGAAATTGAAGTACTAATCCAAAAGCGTATTGAAGCTCGTCAAAATCGTGACTTCGCATTATCTGATCAAATTCGCGATGATTTAAAAGGACGTAATATTATTTTAGAAGATACCGCTCAAGGTACAAGATGGAAAAGAGGATAAGAATGATTGATGCAAAGCAATTGAACAGCTTAGCGTTAGCGTATATGGGTGATGCGGTATATGAACAATATATCCGCTATCACCTCCTTCAAAAAGGGAAAGTTCGCCCTAATCAATTACATCGCTTAGGGACGAGCTTTGTTTCGGCAAAAGCACAGGCGAAAGTTGTTTATCATTTATTAGAGACGGCATTTTTGACAGAAGAGGAAGAGGCGGTATTAAGAAGAGGGCGTAATGCGAATTCGGGTACTGTTCCGAAAAATACAGATGTACAAACATATCGACACAGTACAGCCTTTGAAGCGCTAATCGGTTATCATCACTTGTTGAATAATCGTGAAAGATTGGACGAGATTGTATATAAGGCGATTGACGTTTTGGAAGAAAAGGAAGGGAGCACATCATCATGAGTAGTGAATATATTATCGGACGTAACCCTGTAATTGAAGCTTTAAGAGCGGGGCGAGATATTAATAAAATTTTGGTAGCGGAAGGTGCTGCCAAAGGACAAGTGCAGATTGTACTAGCATTAGCAAAAGAGAATAAGGTTATTTTGCAACACGCACCAAAGAAGAAATTAGATCAATTGGTTGAGGGAAATCATCAAGGTGTAATTGCTCAAGTAGCTGCATATCAATATGCTGAGTTAGAGGATTTGTTTAAATTAGCAGAAAAACGTAATGAAGATCCGTTCTTCTTAATTTTAGATGAAATTGAAGACCCGCATAACTTAGGTTCTATTATGCGTACTGCGGATGCAACAGGGGCTCATGGGGTTATTATTCCAAAAAGAAGAGCGGTGGGACTTACAGCGTCAGTTGCGAAAGCGTCGACTGGGGCAATTGAATATATTCCTGTTGCACGTGTAACAAATTTATCGCGTACAATTGATGAATTAAAAGAACGTGGACTTTGGATTGCTGGTACAGATGCCAAAGGGAAAACAGATTACCGTAATTTAGATGGTAATATGCCAATCGGTCTAGTAATTGGTAGTGAAGGAAAAGGTATGAGTCGTATTATTGGTGAAAAGTGTGATTTCCTAATTACTTTACCGATGGTCGGTAAAGTTACATCCTTAAATGCTTCAGTAGCCGCAAGTTTGTTAATGTATGAGGTATATCGTAAACGTCACGAAATTGGTAAATAAAAAATGGACGATATTTTAATCGTTGACGGTTACAACATTATCGGAGCTTGGGGAGACTTGAAGAAACTGCGGGATGTAGATTTACAATCATCAAGAGACGCGCTTATTGATAAGATGGCGGATTATCAAGGCTATACAGGCACAAAGGTAATGATTGTCTTTGATGCCTATACAGTCTATGGTATTGAAAAAAAGATGAAACAATCGCGGGTGGAAGTAATATTCACGAGAAAGAATCAAACTGCAGATGAAAAGATAGAACAACTTGCGATTGAGCTTAGAAATATAAATACACAAATATACGTTGCAACTTCGGATTATACGGAGCAATGGATTATATTTGCGCAAGGTGCACTTCGAAAATCTGCACGTGAATTAGAGTTAGAAGTGCAAGCGATGGAACAACAAGTAAGAAGGTGTACAAAAGATACGAAAGAAAAGCAACCCGCCATGCGAAAGATATTTAGCGAAGATATTACAGAAAAATTAGAAAAATTAAGGAGAGGAGAGCGTTGAAGCATTGACGCTCTTTATCTTTTTACTGTATAATATTGCTAAATATATAGCGGTCGGAGGGATCAAGGTGGAAGCAGGCTTCGTAAGTATAGGCGACGTTACATTTCGTGATTTAGAGGATGAGGCAATCGTTGAGTTAGTTCGAAAAGGTAATACTGACGCTCTAGAATATTTAATTCACAAATATAAGAACTTTGTTCGCGCGAAATCAAGATCTTATTTCTTAGTGGGTGCCGATCGAGAAGATATTGTTCAAGAAGGTATGATTGGATTGTTTAAAGCCATTCGTGATTATAAAGGGGACAAGCTGTCTTCGTTCAAAGCATTTGCTGAGCTGTGTATCACTCGACAAATTATTACCGCTATTAAAACAGCAACAAGGCAAAAGCATATTCCGTTAAATTCGTATGTGTCTTTAGACAAGCCAATTTACGATGAGGAATCTGATCGAACACTATTAGATGTTATTTCGGAAGCGAAAGTAACTGATCCAGAAGAGATGATTATAAGTAAGGAAGAATATACAGACATAGAATCAAAAATATCTGAATTATTAAGCGATTTAGAAAGAAAAGTACTCTCTTTATACTTAGATGGTCGTTCCTATCAAGAAATTTCAGAACAGTTAAACAGGCATGTGAAATCCATTGATAACGCATTGCAGCGTGTGAAAAGGAAATTAGAAAGATATATGGAGATGAGAGAGAGTACAACTTTAAATTCATAGCAAGTGCCGCAGGTGTAAAATAATTCACCTGTTTTCTTTTTGCGAAGAGAGTGAAAGTCATGACATTGACATTATCTTTTGTTGTATGATACATTTTTAGGGACATAATGTTACAAGGTTGGTGTAACTAATGAGGAAAAAAGTTGTACTCTCATGTGAAGAGTGTAAAAATCGAAACTACTCTACGATGAAAGATACGAGCTCAGTAGAGCGACTTGAGATAAAGAAGTTTTGTAAAACATGCAATAAGCATACAGTTCACAAAGAAACAAAATAAATAATACACTGGAGGTCCCGTAGATGCGTTTAACGAACTTTTTCGGCGATGTAGGTCGCGAAATGAAAAAAGTAAGTTGGCCTAAAAAAGATGAATTACTCCGCTCAACAACGACTGTTATCGCGACAGTTGTGTTCTTTGCGATTTTCTTCGCAGTAGTTGATATGGGCATTTCTTCTTTAATTCGGTTAATTCTTGGTTAATTCTTGAATAAGAAGCACTTATCCATGATATAATGTTATTTATAAGAACTGTGTAAAAGCCCGGTGAACGGGTTTTTTCATTTGCGCAAAAAAATGTACGTCAGGGAGGGAAGGACGCTCGTCCTAAATGAATGGAAAAAAGTTGGTATGTTGTCCATACTTATTCTGGATATGAAAATAAAGTAAAGGCAAACCTAGAGAAACGTGTAGAATCAATGGGTATGCAAGATAAAATTTTCCGTGTTGTTGTCCCGGAAGAAGTAGAAGTAGAAATGAAAAATGGTAAAGAAAAAATAACGAAAAGAAAAGTGTTCCCAGGTTACGTATTAGTAGAACTAATCATGACTGACGACTCTTGGTATGTTGTTCGTAATACGCCAGGTGTAACAGGTTTTGTCGGTTCTTCTGGTTCAGGATCTAAACCATCGCCTCTATTAGAAGAGGAAGTTGTTACCATCATGAAGCATATGGGAATGGACAATGAAGTGGTTGATTTCGAATTTGAACTTCATGAAACAGTGCGTGTAAATGAAGGGCCATTCGCGGATTATACAGGTGCGATTGAAGAAATTGATGTGGAAAAGAAAAAAGTTAGCGTGCTTGTAGACATGTTTGGTCGCGAGACTCCGGTTGAACTTGATTTCCATCAAATTGAAAAATTATAAAATGAAACTTGAAATGAATTGTAAAAAGTGATAATATCTTTTAAGTCAGTACGTCTTCGGTAACGGAGACGTTTTTTGAAAAAGATTTTATCATTATGATAAAATATGAAGTGGGAGGGCAAATCACTGCCCAATTGACCACATCACGGACTTAAGGAGGTGTGTCTCGTGGCTAAAAAGGTAATTAAAATGGTAAAACTTCAGATTCCTGCAGGTAAAGCTAATCCAGCTCCGCCGGTTGGTCCAGCATTAGGACAAGCAGGTGTTAACATCATGGGCTTCTGTAAAGAGTTTAACGCTCGTACAGCTGATCAAGCTGGTCTTATCATCCCTGTTGAAATTACGGTATTTGAGGACCGTTCATTCACTTTCATTACTAAAACTCCTCCTGCTGCTGTTCTTCTTAAGAAAGTAGCTGGTATTGAGTCTGGTTCTGGTGAACCAAACCGTAATAAAGTGGCAACTGTTAAGCGTGATAAAGTACGCGAAATCGCTGAAACTAAAATGCCTGACCTAAACGCTGCTAGTGTAGAAGCTGCAATGCGTATGGTTGAAGGTACTGCGCGCAGTATGGGCATCGTTATCGAAGACTAATTCGATTTGTTTTTTTTAAAAAGGTTGCGGGTCTGGAATTCCAATTCGCAACCTTTATTATCGTAAATGATTATCGTTTTTAAATAAATGGATGGGCGCACATCCTCGGGGGTTCCCGAAATGAAGGCGTAAACGTGGGAGGTTATTCCGCTAAAACCACATTCAAGGAGGAAACAAAAATGGCTAAAAGAGGTAAAAAGTACGTAGAAGCTGCAAAGCTTGTTGATCGTGCATCTGCTTACTCTGCAACAGAAGCAGTAGAATTAGTAAAGAAAACAAACACAGCTAAATTTGATGCAACTGTAGAAGCTGCATTCCGTTTAGGTGTTGACCCTAAGAAAGCTGACCAACAAATTCGTGGTGCAGTTGTTCTTCCGCACGGTACTGGTAAAGTACAACGTGTATTAGTATTCGCTAAAGGCGAAAAAGCAAAAGAAGCTGAAGCTGCTGGCGCTGACTTCGTAGGCGATGCTGATTACATCGGTAAAATCCAACAAGGTTGGTTCGGTTTCGATGTAGTAGTAGCAACTCCTGACATGATGGGTGAAGTTGGTAAACTTGGTCGTGTATTAGGACCTAAAGGTTTAATGCCAAACCCTAAAACTGGAACAGTTACTTTCGATGTAACTAAAGCTGTTAACGAAATCAAAGCTGGTAAAGTTGAATACCGCGTTGATAAAGCTGGTAACATCCACGTTCCAATTGGTAAAGTATCTTTCGAAGATGCTAAATTAGTAGAAAACTTCAAGACAATTGCTGACACGCTACAAAAAGCTAAGCCAGCTGCTGCAAAAGGTACTTACATGAAGAACGCAACTGTTGCTTCTACAATGGGACCTGGCGTACGCGTAGACGTTTCTACACTTGCGTAAAAATTGGAAGTTGACTTCATAAAGAAGTTTTAATATAATCATTTATGTTGTGAATTTAAATAGTGTACCGTAGACAGTAGGAGTCGATTCGACTTAATTCCCTACCTAGGTGTTAATATACGAAGCGGAATCTTTTTTCTGTGACTATATGCCTCCATGTCTACAAGTTGGGCATGGAGGTTTTTAGTGCACTTTCGGTACATCTTCTATATAATCTACAGGAGGTGTAATAACATGAGCAAAGTAATCGAAACTAAACAACAAGTTGTAACTGAAATCGCTGAAAAACTTCGTGCGAGTAAATCTACAATCGTTGTTGACTACCGTGGTTTAACAGTTTCTGAAGCAACAGAATTACGTAAAAACTTACGTGAAGCTGGCGTTGAGTTCAAAGTTTACAAAAACTCTTTAACTCGTCGTGCTGCAGAATCTGCTGAAATGGCTGAGTTAAACGAATTCTTAACAGGACCAAACGCAATCGCGTTCAGTAATGAGGATGTAGTTGCTCCTGCGAAAGTATTAAACGACTTCGCTAAAAATCATGAAGCTTTAGAAATTAAAGCGGGCGTAATCGAAGGTAAACTTGTAACACTTGATGAGGTTAAAGCTATCGCTACTCTTCCATCACGTGAAGGCTTACTTTCTATGCTTCTTAGCGTTCTTCAAGCTCCAATCCGTAACCTTGCACTTGCTACTAAAGCAGTTGCAGATCAAAAGGAAGAGCAAGGCGCTTAATTTTTTAAAAGATAATTACTTGTTATCTATAAAACAATACAAACCTATTTAAGGGAGGATATTTACAATGACTAAAGAACAAATCATTGAAGCAGTTAAATCTATGACTGTATTAGAACTTAACGACTTAGTAAAAGCTATCGAGGAAGAATTCGGCGTAACTGCTGCTGCTCCTGTAGCTGTAGCTGGTGGCGCTGGTGAAGCTGCTGCTGAGCAAACTGAATTTGACGTAGTACTTGCAAGTGCTGGCGCTCAAAAAATCAAAGTTATCAAAGCTGTACGTGAAATCACTGGTCTTGGCTTAAAAGAAGCTAAAGAATTAGTTGACAACACTCCAAAAGCAATCAAAGAAGGCGTTACTAAAGAGGAAGCTGAAGAAATGAAAGCTAAACTTGAAGAAGTTGGCGCTGCTGTAGAAGTTAAGTAATTAACTTTTGGTGCTTTAAAAAAAGCTCGCTCTCATGCGAGCTTTTTTTTTAACTGTAAAGAAAAGAGGTGGCCATATGGCAGACCATTATTTTTCTAACGACCCTTCTAGTAAAAGTGATCGTAAACGATGGGAATTTACACTTCGTGAATCTCAATTTACTTTTTTATCTGACCATGGGGTGTTCTCGAAAAACGAAGTGGACTTTGGTTCTCGTCTTTTAATTGAAGCGTTTCAAATGCCAGATGTTAAAGGTAATGTGTTAGACGTAGGATGTGGGTACGGTCCAATCGGTTTGTCGTTAGCGAAAGAGTTTCAAGATCGTGAAATTCACATGGTGGATGTGAATGAAAGGGCCTTGGGACTTGCAAAAGAAAATGCCGCTAATAACAGAATTGAAAATATACGTATTTTGCAAAGTAGTGTCTATGAAAATGTAGATGGCAAGTATGCTGCTATTCTATCTAATCCTCCAATTCGTGCTGGTAAAGATATCGTGCATGAGATTTTAGAAAAGGCTATGGAGTATTTAGTTTCAGGTGGAGAACTGTGGATTGTTATTCAAAAGAAACAAGGTGCGCCATCTGCGCTGAAAAAACTAGAAGAAGTATTTTCTGGAGTTGAAGTTGTAGAAAAGAAAAAAGGATATTATATCATAAAATCAAAAAAGCGTTGACGGTTATTTTTGGCTATGTTAACATTATACAATGCCAATATATGATTTTCTGCGTTGAGAAAGATGTATATTTTTGCTTCTCTTGGAAAAGATAGTAAAATCAGCAGATTATGAAACAGAATGATGGTTTTCTTATAGAAGCCATTTTTCTTTTTTGAGCAGGTAGAAAGACTCAACGTATCTATCTTTAAGAGAAAAAACTACGCTAATAGCAGTAGTTGTATTTATTTGTGATTTTGCACAAATTTTTTTGTGTGTTTATAATACTCATGATTTGAGGGGTGAAGCAGTTGACAGGTCAACTAGTTCAATACGGACGCCACCGCCAACGAAGAAGTTATGCCCGTATTAGTGAAGTATTAGAGTTACCAAATCTTATCGAAATTCAAACCTCTTCTTATCAGTGGTTTCTTGATGAGGGTTTGCGAGAAATGTTCCAAGACATTTCTCCGATCGAAGACTTTACGGGAAATCTATCGCTTGAATTTATCGACTACAGCTTAGGTGAACCTAAATACTCTGTAGAAGAATGCAAAGAGCGTGATGTGACGTATGCAGCACCACTTCGTGTAAAAGTGCGTCTAATCAACAAGGAAACTGGTGAAGTAAAAGAACAAGATGTGTTCATGGGAGATTTCCCACTCATGACAGAGACTGGAACATTCGTAATTAACGGTGCAGAACGTGTTATCGTTTCCCAGTTAGTTCGCTCTCCAAGCGTATACTATAGTGGCAAAGTGGATAAAAACGGAAAACGTGGTTTTACTGCTACTGTAATTCCAAACCGCGGAGCTTGGTTAGAGTATGAAACAGATGCTAAGGATGTTGTATATGTGCGTATTGACCGTACGCGTAAACTTCCTGTAACTGTTTTGTTACGCGCATTAGGGTTTGGCTCTGATCAAGAAATCACCGAGCTTTTAGGTGATAACGAATACTTAAGCAATACGTTAGAAAAAGACAACACAGATAGCACAGAGAAAGCATTGCTTGAAATTTATGAGCGTCTACGCCCTGGTGAACCACCAACAGTAGAAAATGCAAAGAGCTTACTTGTGTCTCGTTTCTTTGATCCGAAGCGCTACGATTTAGCAAATGTAGGTCGCTATAAGATCAACAAAAAGCTACACATTAAAAACAGATTGTTTAACCAACGTTTAGCTGAAACACTGGTGGATCCAGAAACTGGTGAAATTTTAGCGGCAGAAGGAACAGTCTTAGATCGTCGTACACTGGATCGCATTCTACCTTACTTAGAGAAAAACATTGGATTCAAAACAGCGAAACCAATGGGTGGAGTGGTAGCAGGCGATGTTGAGCTGCAATCTATTAAGATTTATGCTCCAGAATCAGAAGGCGAACGATCTATAAACGTAATTGGGAATGCAAATATTACTCGTGATATAAAACACATCACACCAGGTGATATTCTTGCTTCTATTAGCTACTTCTTTAACTTGCTATATAAAGTAGGGGATACAGATGATATTGACCACTTAGGAAATCGTCGTCTGCGTTCTGTAGGAGAGTTACTACAAAACCAATTTCGTATCGGTCTTTCTCGTATGGAACGTGTTGTTCGTGAGAGAATGTCGATTCAAGATACAAATGCAATTACACCACAAGCGTTAATTAACATTCGCCCGGTTATTGCATCTATTAAAGAGTTCTTCGGAAGTTCTCAGTTATCTCAGTTCATGGATCAAACAAACCCATTAGCAGAGTTAACTCACAAACGAAGACTATCTGCATTAGGACCCGGTGGTTTAACGCGTGAGCGCGCAGGCTTTGAAGTACGTGACGTTCACTACTCTCACTATGGTCGTATGTGTCCAATCGAAACACCAGAGGGACCAAACATCGGTTTGATCAACTCATTATCTTCGTTTGCGAAAGTAAATGAGTTTGGTTTCATTGAAACGCCATACCGTCGTGTTGACCCAGAAACTGGTCTTGTAACAGGGCATGTTGATTATTTAACAGCAGATGAAGAAGATAACTATGTTGTAGCCCAAGCGAATATGAAATTATCTGAAGAAGGGGAATTCCTTGATGAAGATATCGTAGCTCGTTTCCGTGGTGAAAACATTGTCACAAATAAAGAACGCATCGACTACATGGATGTATCTCCAAAACAAGTAGTGTCGGCAGCGACAGCTTGTATTCCGTTCTTAGAAAACGATGACTCTAACCGCGCACTTATGGGAGCGAACATGCAACGTCAGGCGGTTCCGTTAATGAATCCGGAATCACCGATTGTAGGTACAGGTATGGAGTACGTATCAGCAAAAGACTCAGGTGCTGCAGTAATCTGTAAACACCCTGGTGTTGTTGAACGCGTAGAAGCACGTGAAGTTTGGGTACGTCGCTATGTAGAAGTTGACGGTCAAACAGTAAAAGGCGACTTAGATCGCTACAAAATGCAAAAATTCATTCGTTCTAACCAAGGAACTTGCTACAACCAACGTCCAATCGTAAGTGTTGGAAATGAAGTTGTAAAAGGTGAAATCCTTGCGGATGGTCCTTCTATGGAATTAGGTGAACTAGCACTTGGACGTAACGTGCTTGTTGGCTTCATGACTTGGGACGGTTATAACTACGAGGATGCGATCATTATGAGTGAGCGCCTTGTAAAAGATGATGTGTACACTTCTATTCATATTGAAGAATATGAGTCAGAAGCTCGTGATACGAAGCTTGGACCAGAAGAAATTACACGTGACATTCCAAACGTTGGGGAAGATGCATTACGCAACCTTGACGAGCGCGGTATCATTCGCGTTGGTGCAGAAGTAAAAGATGGAGATTTACTTGTTGGTAAAGTAACACCTAAAGGTGTAACAGAATTAACAGCTGAAGAACGTCTATTACACGCTATCTTTGGAGAGAAAGCACGTGAAGTACGTGATACATCACTACGTGTACCACACGGTGGTGGCGGTATTATCTTAGACGTAAAAGTATTCAACCGTGAAGATGGCGATGAATTGCCACCAGGCGTGAATCAACTTGTACGTGCATATATCGTTCAAAAACGTAAAATTTCTGAAGGTGACAAGATGGCCGGACGTCATGGTAACAAAGGTGTTATCTCTCGTATTTTACCAGAAGAAGATATGCCTTACTTACCAGATGGTACGCCAATCGATATCATGTTAAACCCATTAGGGGTACCATCTCGTATGAATATCGGTCAGGTATTAGAGCTTCATCTTGGTATGGCAGCAAGATACCTTGGTATTCACATTGCAACACCAGTATTCGATGGTGCTCGTGAGGAAGATGTTTGGGGCACGATTGAAGAAGCTGGTATGGCAAATGACGCGAAAACAATCCTGTATGACGGACGTACTGGTGAGCCATTCGATAACCGCGTATCTGTTGGTGTCATGTATATGATCAAACTTGCGCACATGGTTGACGATAAACTTCATGCTCGTTCTACTGGACCATACTCACTTGTAACGCAGCAACCTCTTGGAGGTAAAGCTCAGTTCGGTGGACAGCGTTTCGGTGAGATGGAGGTTTGGGCACTTGAAGCTTATGGTGCTGCTTATACTCTTCAAGAAATCTTAACAGTGAAGTCTGATGATGTTATTGGACGTGTTAAGACGTATGAAGCAATTGTTAAAGGTGAAAATGTTCCAGAACCAGGCGTTCCTGAATCATTCAAAGTATTGATTAAAGAACTGCAAAGTTTAGGTATGGACGTTAAAATGATGTCTATCAACGATACAGAAATTGAAATGCGTGATACGGAAGATGACGATGATCATCAATCAGCAGATAAATTGAATGTTGAAGTTGAGACAACTAAGGAATAATTGGGATAACCTGTAGACTAAAAGGGAGGTAGGCCCCTTGATAGATGTAAATAACTTTGAATATATGAAGATTGGACTTGCTTCACCTGACAAGATTCGTTCTTGGTCATACGGTGAAGTTAAGAAACCAGAAACAATTAACTATCGTACGTTAAAGCCTGAAAAAGATGGCTTGTTCTGTGAGCGTATTTTCGGACCACAAAAGGACTGGGAATGTCATTGCGGAAAATATAAACGTGTACGTTATAAAGGTGTAGTTTGTGATCGATGTGGCGTTGAAGTAACGCGTGCAAAAGTTCGTCGTGAACGTATGGGTCATATCGAATTAGCTGCTCCTGTATCTCATATTTGGTATTTCAAAGGTATCCCGAGCCGCATGGGACTTGTCTTAGACATGTCCCCTCGCGCGCTTGAAGAAGTAATTTATTTCGCTTCTTATGTTGTAACAGAAAGTGGAGATACACCACTTGATAAGAAGCAATTACTTTCTGAAAAAGAATACCGTGCATATCGTGATCGATATGGCAGCACATTCCAAGCTGCTATGGGTGCAGAAGCGATTAAAAAGCTACTGCAAGACATCGATTTAGATAAAGAAGTAGACTTCTTAAAAGAAGAATTAAAAACAGCGCAAGGACAACGCCGTACTCGTGCTATTAAACGTCTAGAAGTATTAGAAGCATTCCGTAACTCTGGAAATCACCCATCTTGGATGATCTTAGAAGTTCTTCCAGTTATCCCACCAGAACTACGCCCGATGGTACAGTTAGATGGTGGACGTTTTGCTACTTCTGACTTAAACGACTTATATCGTCGTGTAATTAACCGTAACAACCGTTTAAAACGTCTATTGGACTTAGGTGCACCAAGCATCATCGTTCAAAACGAAAAACGTATGTTACAAGAAGCTGTAGACGCATTAATCGATAATGGTCGCCGTGGCCGTCCAGTTACTGGACCAGGTAACCGTCCATTAAAATCACTATCTCACATGCTTAAAGGTAAACAAGGACGTTTCCGTCAAAACTTATTAGGTAAACGTGTTGACTACTCTGGCCGTTCTGTAATCGTTGTAGGACCGAACTTAAAGATGTATCAATGTGGATTGCCGAAAGAAATGGCGCTTGAATTGTTTAAACCTTTCGTTATGAAAGAGTTAGTTGGAAAAGGATTAGCACACAACATTAAGAGTGCTAAACGTAAAATCGAGCGTGTACACCCTGAAGTTTGGGACGTTTTAGAATCTGTGATCAAAGAGCATCCAGTACTTCTAAACCGCGCACCAACACTTCACCGTCTTGGTATCCAGGCGTTTGAACCTACATTAGTAGAAGGTCGTGCAATCCGTCTTCACCCACTTGTATGTACAGCATACAACGCGGACTTTGACGGTGACCAAATGGCGGTTCACGTTCCGTTATCATCAGAAGCACAAGCAGAAGCTCGTATTCTTATGTTGGCGGCACAAAACATCTTGAATCCAAAAGACGGAAAACCAGTTGTTACTCCATCTCAGGATATGGTATTAGGTAACTATTACTTAACACTTGAGCGCGAGGGTGCAATCGGTGAAGGTATGGTCTTCAAAGATGCAAACGAAGCAATACTTGCATACCAAAATGGATATGTACATCTGCACACGCGTGTTGCAGTTGCAGCGAGTTCGGTAAATAATGTAACGTTTACTGAAGAGCAAAAGAGTAAGCTTCTATTAACAACAGTTGGTAAATTAATATTTAACGAAATCTTACCAGAGTCGTTCCCTTATATTAATGAACCAACAAACTCAAACCTTGAAAAAGAAACACCAGCGGAATATTTCGTTGAAAAAGGTGCGAACATTAAAGAAATTATTGCTAGTCGCGAAGAAGTGGCACCATTTAGCAAGAAAATCCTTGGTAACATTATTGCGGAAGTATTCAAACGTTTCCAAATTACAGAAACATCTCGCATGCTTGACCGTATGAAAAACTTAGGATTTAAATACTCTACAAAAGCTGGTATTACAGTTGGGGTATCAGACATTCTTGTATTAGGTGAAAAAGATGAAATTCTCCATGAAGCACAAGCAAAAGTAGATAATGTAATTAAACAATTCCGTCGTGGTTTAATCACGGAAGAAGAACGTTACGATCGCGTTATCTCTATTTGGAGTAATGCAAAAGATGTTATCCAAGGAAAACTGATGAAATCCTTGAATAAACGCAACCCAATCTTCATGATGAGTGATTCCGGTGCCCGTGGTAACGCATCGAACTTTACTCAGCTTGCTGGTATGCGTGGTCTGATGGCCAATCCATCTGGTCGTATCATTGAGCTTCCGATCAAATCAAGTTTCCGTGAAGGTTTAACAGTACTTGAGTACTTCATCTCTACGCATGGTGCGCGTAAAGGTCTTGCCGATACAGCACTTAAAACTGCCGATTCTGGTTACTTAACACGTCGTCTTGTAGACGTTGCACAAGATGTAATTGTTCGTCAAGATGATTGTGGAACAGATCGTGGTTTACTAATTGGTGCGATTAAAGAGGGTAATGAGGTTATTGAGTCACTATATGATCGTCTTGTTGGACGTTTTGCAAGAAAAACTGTAAAACATCCTGAAACAGGTGAAGTATTAGTTGTTGAAAATCAATTAATTACTGAAGATATTGCTCATATCGTTGAAAAGTCGGGTGTTGAAACTGTAAACATTCGTTCAGCGTTTACGTGTAATACTCGCCACGGTGTATGTAAGAAGTGTTACGGTCGTAACTTAGCAACTGGCACAGACGTAGAAGTAGGAGAGGCGGTAGGTATTATCGCAGCTCAATCTATCGGTGAGCCAGGTACACAGTTAACGATGCGTACGTTCCATACGGGCGGGGTTGCCGGAGATGATATCACACAAGGTTTACCTCGTATCCAAGAGATCTTCGAAGCTCGTAATCCGAAAGGTCAGGCAGTTATCAGTGAAATCGACGGTGTTATCGCAGCGATCAACGATGTTAAAGATCGCCAAGAAGTAGTTGTACAGGGTGAAGTTGAAGCTCGTACGTATGCTATTCCTTACGGTGCTCGTCTGAAAGTAACTCTAGGACAGCCAATTAGCCACGGTAAAGAGTTAACAGAAGGTTCTATTGATCCGAAAGAATTACTAAAAGTAACGGACATTACAGCCGTTCAAGAATACTTATTACGTGAAGTTCAAAAAGTATACCGTATGCAAGGGGTAGAAATTGGTGACAAACACGTAGAAGTAATGGTACGTCAAATGCTACGTAAAGTTCGTGTAAGTGACGCGGGTGAAACAGATGTATTACCAGGAACATTACTAGATATCCATCAGTTTACTGATGCGAACGCGAAGGTGTTACTGAAAGGTAAACAACCAGCAACAGCTAGACCGGTTCTACTTGGTATTACTAAAGCTTCACTTGAAACTGATTCGTTCTTATCTGCAGCATCGTTCCAAGAAACAACTCGTGTTCTAACAGATGCAGCAATTAAGGGTAAACGCGATGAACTTCTAGGATTGAAAGAAAATGTTATTATCGGTAAGCTTGTTCCTGCTGGAACAGGTATGAATCGTTATCGCAAAGTGGATCTTGTAAAAACAACACAAGATAACATGAATGTAGAAAACGATGAAGTTTATGTGGAACAGTAAAATTTTCCGTCGTAAATTTTGTATAAAAACAGCTAATCCTAGTTGACATTGTATGAATCAAAATGTTACTATAATCAATGTTGCTCCTTAACGATGCTTTGGAGGATATTTATATGTCTTATCAAAAAGTGTCAAATGCTGAAAATGTAGTCGTTGGTCATAAACGAACATTGGAAGCAATCAAAAATGGTATAGTTAAAGAAGTTGTTATTGCAGAAGATGCTGATGTGCGGTTAACCCATGTTATCATTCGTACTGCCTTGCAACATAACATACCCATAACCAAAGTTGAATCAGTTCGTAAACTTGGAAAAGTTTCGGGGATTCAAGTGGGAGCTTCAGCAATAGGAATAATAAGTTAAAACTGTTTTTGTGAGGAGAGAGCATTTGCTCTTCCTTGCAAAAACTTTGTTTTCAACTAATAATGAACCACCTGGATATGTGGTCATACAAACATGCGAAGGGAGGATAATCAAATGCCTACTATTAACCAATTAGTGAGAAATGGTCGTACTGATAAAGTATGGAAGTCTAAATCACCTGCGTTAAACAAAGGTTTTAATTCTTTAAAGAAAAAATCAACTGATATCTCTGCACCTCAAAAACGTGGTGTATGTACTCGTGTTGGTACAATGACTCCGAAGAAACCTAACTCAGCGTTACGTAAATACGCTCGTGTACGTTTAACAAATGGTATTGAAGTTACAGCTTACATCCCAGGTATCGGTCATAACCTACAAGAGCATAGCGTAGTATTAATTCGCGGTGGTCGAGTAAAGGATTTACCAGGGGTACGTTACCACATCGTTCGTGGTGCGCTTGATACAGCTGGTGTTGACAAACGTATGCAAGGACGTTCTAAATATGGTACTAAGCGACCAAAACCTGCTAAAAAATAATAAACTTATAATGAAAGGAGGAACTCAATATGCCTCGTAAAGGACCTGTTGCGAAACGTGACGTGTTACCAGATCCAATGTACAATTCTAAGCTTGTAACACGCCTAATCAACAAAATGATGGTTGACGGTAAAAAAGGTAAATCTCAAACAATTCTTTATAACGCTTTCGATATCGTTCGTGAACGTTCAGATAAAGAACCAATGGAAGTATTCGAGCAAGCTCTTAAGAACATCATGCCTGTTCTTGAAGTACGCGCTCGTCGTGTTGGTGGTGCTAACTACCAAGTTCCAGTTGAGGTTCGTCCAGAACGCCGTACAACTTTAGGTCTTCGCTGGTTAGTAAACTATGCTCGTCTTCGTGGTGAAAAAACTATGGAAGAGCGTCTAGCTTACGAAATCTTAGATGCAGCTAACAACGCTGGTGCATCTGTTAAGAAACGTGAAGACACTCATAAAATGGCAGAAGCTAACAAAGCATTTGCTCATTACCGTTGGTAGGATTCAACGTAAAATAAATGTAAGCATAAACCGCTTTATTTGTCGCTTATGGAAGTGTGGAGAGGGAGAATGCCTCTCCCTTTCGTTGGGCGCTCGTTTTACATAATGAGGGTACTGGACACTGGCATATGTAACAATATAAAGTGGCTTTTTTGCTACTTAAAATAAAATAATCCAATCCATATATGGAAGGAGCAAGACACCAAATGACAAGAGAGTTCTCTTTAGAAAACACTCGTAATATTGGTATCATGGCTCACATCGATGCTGGTAAAACAACAGCAACTGAGCGTATTCTGTATTACACAGGACGTATTCATAAAATCGGTGAAACTCATGAAGGTGCATCTCAGATGGACTGGATGGAGCAAGAGCAAGAACGTGGTATCACAATTACTTCTGCTGCAACTACAGCACAATGGAAGGGTCACCGTGTAAACATCATTGACACTCCAGGACACGTAGATTTCACAGTAGAAGTAGAACGTTCTTTACGCGTACTTGATGGCGCAGTAGCAGTACTTGATGCACAATCTGGTGTAGAACCACAAACAGAAACTGTTTGGCGTCAGGCTACTACTTATGGCGTTCCTCGTATCGTATTCGTTAACAAAATGGATAAGATCGGTGCAGATTTCTTATACTCTGTAGGGACAATCCACGATCGTTTACAAGCAAACGCACATCCAATTCAGTTACCAATCGGTGCTGAAGACGAGTTCAATGGTATCATTGACCTTGTTGAAGAGTGTGCTTACATGTACAGTAACGATTTAGGAACAGACATCGAGCGTGTTGAAATTCCTGAAGAGCATAAAGAATTAGCTGAAGAATACCGCGGAAAACTTATTGAAGCGGTAGCTGAGCTTGATGAAGAAATGATGATGAAGTACCTAGAAGGTGAAGAAATCACTGTAGAAGAGCTTAAAGCTGGTATCCGTAAGGCTACAACTTCTGTTGAATTCTTCCCAGTAATCTGTGGTTCTGCATTCAAAAATAAAGGTGTTCAAATTCTGTTAGACGCAGTTATTGACTACCTACCATCTCCATTAGATGTACCTGCTATTAAAGGTACTCTTCCGGATACAGATGAAGCTATTGAGCGTAAGTCTAGCGATGAAGAACCATTCGCAGCTCTAGCATTCAAAATCATGACTGACCCTTATGTTGGTAAGTTAACGTTCTTCCGTGTATATTCTGGTGTGTTAAACTCTGGATCATACGTGAAAAACTCAACTAAAGGTAAGCGTGAGCGTGTAGGTCGTATCCTACAAATGCACGCTAACAGCCGTGAAGAGATTTCAACAGTTTACGCTGGTGATATCGCTGCTGCTGTAGGTTTAAAAGATACTACTACTGGTGATACCCTTTGTGACGAGAAGAGTCTTGTTATCCTTGAGTCTATGGAATTCCCAGAGCCAGTTATCTCTGTAGCTATCGAACCAAAATCTAAAGCTGACCAAGATAAAATGGGTACAGCATTATCTAAGCTTTCTGAAGAAGATCCAACATTCCGTGCTCACACTGACCAAGAAACTGGCCAAACAATCATCGCTGGTATGGGTGAACTTCACCTTGATATCATCGTTGACCGTATGCGCCGTGAATTCAAAGTGGAAGCAAACGTTGGTGCTCCTCAGGTAGCATACCGTGAGACTTTCCGCGCTGCTGCGAAAGTTGAAGGTAAGTTCGCTCGTCAATCTGGTGGTCGTGGACAATTCGGTCACGTTTGGATTGAGTTTGAACCTAATGAAGAAGGTAAAGGTTTTGAATTCCAAAACAAAATCGTCGGTGGTGTAGTTCCACGTGAATACATCCCAGCTGTTGGAGCGGGTCTTGAAGACTCACTTAAAAATGGTGTACTAGCTGGTTATCCACTAGTCGACATCAAAGCTGCGTTAGTTGACGGCTCTTACCATGATGTCGATTCATCTGAGATGGCGTTCAAAATCGCTGCATCTATGGCGCTTAAAGCTGCGGTTTCTAAATGTAGCCCAGTAATTCTTGAGCCAATGATGAAAGTTGAAGTTGTAATTCCTGAAGAGTACATGGGTGACATTATGGGCGACGTAACATCTCGTCGTGGACGTGTAGAAGGTATGGAAGCTCGCGGTAACGCACAAGTTGTTCGCGCTATGGTTCCACTTTCTGAAATGTTCGGTTATGCAACGGCATTACGTTCTAACACTCAAGGACGCGGAACATTCTCAATGACATTTGATCATTATGAAGAAGTACCGAAGTCTGTTTCTGAAGAAATTATTAAAAAAAATAAAGGTGAATAATTGATTTTTATCGATTGTTCAAGTATAACTACTTATGTAAGCTTAGAAAGTGAGACTTAAGTTTCACTTTCTAGTCTAAATATAAAATAACCTATATAAACTAAGGAGGAATTTAGAATGGCTAAAGCTAAATTCGAACGTTCTAAACCCCATGTTAACATCGGTACAATCGGCCACGTTGACCATGGTAAAACTACATTAACTGCTGCGATCACTACAGTTCTTGCAAAAGCTGGTGGTGCTGAAGCACGCGGATACGATCAAATCGACGCTGCTCCAGAAGAAAGAGAGCGCGGAATCACAATCTCAACTGCACACGTTGAGTACGAAACTGAAACTCGTCACTATGCACACGTTGACTGCCCAGGTCATGCTGACTATGTTAAAAACATGATCACTGGTGCTGCTCAAATGGACGGCGGTATCTTAGTAGTATCTGCTGCTGATGGTCCAATGCCTCAAACACGTGAGCACATCCTTCTTTCTCGTCAAGTAGGTGTTCCTTACATCGTTGTATTCTTAAACAAATGCGACATGGTAGATGACGAAGAATTATTAGAATTAGTAGAAATGGAAGTTCGTGACCTATTATCTGAATACGGATTCCCAGGCGACGATATTCCTGTAATTAAAGGTTCTGCTCTTAAAGCTCTTCAAGGAGAAGCTGAGTGGGAAGAAAAAATCATCGAATTAATGACTGAAGTTGATGCTTACATCCCAACTCCAGAACGTGAAACTGACAAACCATTCTTAATGCCTATCGAGGATGTATTCTCTATCACAGGTCGTGGTACAGTTGCAACTGGTCGTGTTGAGCGCGGTATCGTTAAAGTTGGTGACGTAGTAGAAATCATCGGTCTTGCTGAAGAGAATGCTACGACAACTGTAACTGGTGTAGAAATGTTCCGTAAGCTTCTTGACCAAGCACAAGCTGGAGACAACATCGGTGCTCTACTTCGTGGGGTTGCTCGTGAAGATATCCAACGTGGACAAGTTCTTGCTAAAACTGGCTCTGTAAAAGCACACGCTAAATTCAAAGCTGAAGTTTTCGTATTATCTAAAGAAGAAGGTGGACGTCATACTCCATTCTTCGCTAACTACCGTCCTCAGTTCTACTTCCGTACAACTGACGTAACTGGTATCATTCAATTACCAGAAGGTACTGAAATGGTAATGCCTGGTGACAACATCGAAATGACTATCGAACTTATCGCTCCAATCGCTATCGAAGAGGGAACTAAATTCTCTATTCGTGAAGGTGGACGTACAGTAGGTTACGGTGTAGTTGCTACAATCGTTGCTGAGTAGTCTTTAATTAGATTATTAAAAACTCAAGGGATTCTCCCTTGAGTTTTTTTATTGCTTATTTATATAGAAGAAAGAGATGCATTTTCTATTTTTGAATGAGTTTCTTCTATAGTATATAAAACGAAAATAACACCCAAAAACTGTAAGTTAAATAAGAGTAGATGAAAACTTGATATTCTTTAAAGTGCCATGTATAATAGCAAAAGTAGAGAAAAGCAGATGCAAACAAAAAGATGCTTGCATCTAGACGAATAACATTGTATAATAGACAATGTTGGTCTTTGACTGCGATGAAGTGGAAGGTTGCTGACACACCCGGCCGCTTTGCCATGGCATGGTGTGGGGAAATTTCCATGGAGAAGGTCTATTTTAGAAATAGGCGAACGAAGGAGGGAAAATAATGGCAAAAGAAAAAATTCGTATCCGTTTAAAAGCTTATGATCACCGTATTCTTGATCAATCAGCTGAGAAAATTGTAGAAACAGCTAAGCGTTCTGGGGCAACAGTTTCTGGTCCAATCCCATTACCAACTGAGAAGACTATTTACACAATTCTTCGTGCTGTTCATAAGTACAAAGATTCTCGTGAACAATTCGAAATGCGCACGCACAAACGTCTAATCGACATCGTGAGTCCTACTCCGCAAACAGTAGATTCATTAATGCGTTTAGATTTACCATCTGGTGTAGATATCGAAATCAAACTATAATTTATATAACTTAAAAATGTAGGAGGTGTAACTCATGACCAAAGGAATCTTAGGAAGAAAGATCGGTATGACTCAAGTATTTGCTGAGAATGGTGAGTTAATCCCAGTAACGGTAATCGCTGCTAATCCAAACGTTGTTCTTCAAAAGAAAACAACTGAAACTGATGGCTACAACGCAATTCAGTTAGGATTTGAAGATAAACGTGAAAAGTTAACTAACAAACCTGAACAAGGCCACACTGCTAAAGCATCTACAACTCCTAAGCGCTTCATTCGCGAAATCCGCGATGCAGACGTGGACGGATTAGAGGTTGGTCAAGAGGTAAAAGTTGAAGTTTTCGCTGCAGGTGAAATCGTTGACGTAACAGGAATTTCTAAAGGTAAAGGTTTCCAAGGTGTTATTAAACGCCACGGACAATCTCGCGGACCTATGTCTCATGGTTCTCGCTATCACCGTCGTCCAGGTTCAATGGGGCCAGTTGCTCCGAACCGTGTATTCAAAGGCAAAAAACTTGCTGGACGTATGGGTGGAGACCAAGTTACTATCCAAAACTTAGAAATCGTTCAAGTTGACACTGAGCGCAACTTATTACTAGTAAAAGGTAACGTTCCAGGTGCTAAGAAATCTCTTGTAGTTGTTCAAGGCGCTGTGAAGGTTAGCAAATAATTCACAATAGGAAGGAGGAATTCCAATGCCAAAAGTTACTGTATATAACCAAACTGGTTCACAGGTTGGTGAAATCGAATTAGCTGAAGCTATTTTCGGTATCGAACCAAATGAAGCTGTACTTTTCGAAGCTGTAATGATGCAACGTGCATCTTTACGTCAAGGTACACACAAAGTAAAAACTCGCTCTGAAGTTCGCGGTGGTGGTCGTAAACCATGGCGTCAAAAAGGAACTGGACGTGCTCGTCAAGGTTCTATCCGCTCTCCTCAATGGCGTGGTGGTGGTACGGTATTCGGACCTACACCAAGAAGCTATGCGTACAAACTTCCTAAGAAAGTTCGTCGTTTAGCAATCAAATCTGCATTAGCTACTAAAGTAGTTGAGAACAACATTGTAGTTCTTGAGGACCTAGTGTTAAATGCACCAAAAACAAAAGACATGGTAGCAGTACTTAAAGGATTAACTGTTGAGAAGAAAGCTCTTATCGTAACTGCTGATGCAAACGAATCTGTAGAGTTATCTGCTCGCAATATCCCTGGAGTAACAGTAATCACTGCTGATGGCGTAAACGTGCTAGATGTGCTTCATCATGATAAGCTAATCATGACAAAAGCGGCAGTGGAAAAAGTAGAGGAGGTGCTTGCATAATGAGAGATCCTCGTGATATCATTAAGCGCCCAGTTATCACTGAACGTTCTATGGAAATGATGGCTGAAAAAAAATACACGTTCGACGTGGACGTTAAATCTAATAAAACAGAGGTTAAAGACGCTATAGAAGCGATCTTTGGTGTTAATGTAGACAAAGTAAATATCATGAACTACAAGCCGAAAGCAAAACGCGTTGGTCGTCACGCTGGTTTTACTAGCCGTCGTCGTAAAGCAATCGTTAAGCTAACTGCTGACAGCAAAGAAATCGAAATCTTCCAAGGCGTTTAATTCTTACTAAAGAAGGAGGGAAATTGAGATGGGAATTAAAAAGTATAATCCAACTACTAACGGTCGTCGTAACATGACTACGAATGATTTCGCTGAAATCACGACTGACAGACCGGAAAAGTCTTTACTTGCTCCTTTAAGCAAAAAGGCTGGTCGTAATAACCAAGGTAAAATTACTGTACGTCATCAAGGTGGCGGACATAAGCGTCAATACCGTATCATCGACTTTAAGCGTAACAAAGATGGAATTCCAGGACGCGTTGCTACGATCGAATATGATCCAAACCGCTCTGCGAATATCGCATTAATTAACTACGTTGACGGTGAAAAACGTTACATTCTTGCTCCTAAAACTTTAGAAGTAGGTATGGAAGTTATGTCTGGCCCTGAAGCTGACATTAAAATCGGTAACGCATTACCATTAATCAACATTCCAGTAGGTACTGTTGTTCATAACATCGAGCTTAAGCCTGGTCGTGGAGGACAATTAGTTCGTTCTGCTGGTACATCTGCTCAAGTACTTGGTAAAGAAGGAAAATACGTACTTGTACGTTTAACTTCTGGTGAAGTACGTCTTGTATTATCTGCTTGTCGCGCTTCAATCGGTCAAGTTGGTAACGAACAACACGAACTTATCAAAATCGGTAAAGCAGGTCGCTCTCGCTGGTTAGGTAAGCGCCCAACAGTTCGTGGTTCTGTAATGAACCCGGTTGATCACCCACACGGTGGTGGTGAAGGACGCTCTCCAATCGGACGTAAGTCTCCAATGTCTCCATGGGGTAAACCAACTCTTGGATTCAAGACTCGTAAGAAAAACAAAGCGTCTGATAAATTTATCGTTCGTCGTCGTAAAAAATAATGGGATTGTAGTACGGTTCATTTCAAGAACCGTACGCCAATCACGAAGGGAGGCACCAAAATGGCTCGTAGCTTAAAAAAAGGACCATTTGTCGATGATCACTTAATGAACAAAATGGAAAAATTAGTTGCATCTGAGCAAAAACAAGTTGTTAAAACTTGGTCTCGCCGTTCAACTATCTTCCCTCAGTTCATCGGACATACAATTGCTGTATATGATGGTCGTAAACACGTACCTGTGTACATCACTGAGGATATGGTTGGCCATAAGTTAGGTGAATTCGCACCAACTCGTACGTATAAAGGTCACCTTGCTGACGATAAGAAAACTAGAAGATAATGAGAGGAGGCACTTCAATGCAAGCTAAAGCAGTAGTGAGAACAGTTCGTATTGCTCCTCGTAAGGTTCGTTTAGTAGTAGACTTAATCCGAGGTAAGCAAGTGGGTGAAGCGATTGCTATCCTTAACCACACACCAAAAACTGCTTCTCCAGTTGTAGAAAAAGTTTTAAAATCTGCAATCGCAAATGCAGAGCACAATTATGAGATGGATATTAACAACCTAGTTGTTGAAAAAGTCTTCGTTGACGAAGGTCCAACGTTGAAACGTTTCCGTCCACGTGCAATGGGTCGTGCAAGCCAAATTAACAAACGCACAAGCCACATCACAGTTGTGGTATCAGAAAAGAAGGAGGGATAATCGATGGGTCAGAAGGTTAATCCAATTGGTCTTCGTGTCGGTATTATCCGCGACTGGGAATCTCGTTGGTTCGCTGAGAAAGATTATGCTACGTTATTACATGAAGACATCAAAATCCGTGAGTACATTACTGTACGCTTAAAAGATTCTGCTGTTGCTAAAGTAGAAATCGAACGTGCAGCAAATCGTGTAAATGTTACAATTCACACTGCGAAACCTGGTATGGTTATTGGTAAAGGTGGTACTGAAGTTGAAGCACTTCGTAAAGCTCTTAACCAATTAACAGGCAAGCGTGTACACATCAACATTTTAGAAGTTAAGAGAGCTGATCTTAACGCTAAATTAGTAGGCGAAAACATCGCTCGTCAATTAGAAAACCGTGTATCATTCCGTCGTGCACAAAAGCAAGTTATTCAACGTGCTATGCGTGCAGGAGCAAAAGGTATTAAAACACAGGTTTCTGGTCGTCTTGGCGGAGCTGATATCGCTCGTGCAGAATCTTACAGTGAAGGAACTGTTCCACTTCATACACTTCGCGCTGATATTGACTATGCAGCAGTTGAAGCTGATACAACATACGGTAAATTAGGCGTAAAAGTATGGATCTACCGTGGAGAAGTCCTTCCTACAAAAAAGAAAGCTTCTGAGGAAGGAGGAAAATAATATGTTAATGCCAAAACGCGTAAAATATCGTAGAGAGCATCGTGGTAAAATGCGTGGTCGTGCAAAAGGTGGAACTGAAATTGCTTTTGGTGAATTCGGTTTACAAGCACAAGCTGCTTCATGGATTACAAACCGTCAAATCGAAGCTGCTCGTCGTGCAATGACTCGTTACATGAAACGTGGCGGTAAAGTATGGATTAAAATTTTCCCTTCTAAACCTTACACTGCAAAACCTCTAGAAGTACGTATGGGTTCCGGTAAAGGGGCACCAGAAGGCTGGGTAGCAGTAGTAAAACCTGGGAAAATTATGTTTGAAATTGCGGGTGTATCTGAAGAGGTAGCACGCGAAGCATTACGTCTTGCAGCTCACAAGTTACCTGTGAAATGTAAATTCGTAAAACGTGAAGAAAATGGTGGTGAATCTAATGAAAACTAATGATATTCGTGAATTAACCACTGCCGAAATCGAAACAAAAGTTAAAGCTTTAAAGGAAGAATTGTTCAATCTTCGCTTCCAACTTGCTACAGGACAATTAGAGAATCCAACTCGCATCCGTGAAGTGCGTAAAGCGATTGCTCGTATGAAAACTGTAGTTTGTGAAAGAGAGATCGGAATTAATCGATAAATTGAGGGGAGGTTTGCATAGTGAGCGAACGTAACCAACGCAAAGTTTATACTGGTCGTGTTGTGTCTGATAAAATGGACAAAACGATTACAGTTTTAGTTGAAACTTACAAAACTCATTCCTTGTACGGAAAACGTGTTAAGTATTCTAAAAAGTACAAAGCCCATGATGAGCAAAACCAAGCAAAACTTGGCGATATCGTTAAAATCATGGAAACTCGCCCGCTTTCTGCTACTAAGCGTTTCCGTTTAGTTGAAATCGTTGAAGAAGCGGTTGTTATCTAAATAGACGAATCGGAATTTTTAGTCCGAAGGGAGGTTTCATAACATGATCCAACAAGAATCTCGTTTGAAAGTTGCTGACAACTCTGGTGCACGTGAACTTTTAACAATTAAAGTATTAGGCGGCTCTGGTCGTAAATATGCTAATATTGGTGATATTATCGTTGCTACGGTAAAACAAGCAACACCAGGTGGCGTTGTTAAAAAAGGTGACGTTGTTAAGGCAGTAGTTGTACGTACGAAGAGCGGAGCTCGTCGTCCGGACGGTTCTTACATTAAATTTGATGAAAACGCAGCGGTTATCATCAAAGACGATAAGAGCCCACGTGGTACTCGTATCTTCGGACCAGTAGCTCGTGAATTACGTGATAGCAACTTCATGAAGATCGTTTCTTTAGCTCCAGAAGTTCTATAATTTAAGGTATTGCCTTGCTAAGGAGGTGCAGAATTAAGATGCATGTAAAAAAAGGTGATAAAGTTCAGGTAATCACTGGTAAAGACAAAGGAAAACAAGGTGTTATCCTTGTGGCTTTCCCAAAGCAAAACCGTGTTATCGTTGAGGGTGTTAACATCGTTAAAAAACACTCTAAGCCATCTCAATTAAATCCACAAGGTGGAATTATTACGAAAGAAGCACCTATTCACGTTTCTAATGTTATGGTATTAGATCCGAAAACAGGCGAACCTACTCGCGTAGGCTTCAAAGTAGAAGATGGTAAAAAAGTGCGTATTGCAAAAAAATCTGGTGAATTATTAGATAAATAATTTTCTTAAGAAAGGAGGTCACTTCATTGAATCGCCTTAAAGAGAAGTTCCAAAAGGAAATTACTCCTGCTCTAATGAGCAAGTTTAACTATAAATCTGTGATGGAAGTACCGAAAATCGAAAAGATCGTAATCAACACTGGTGTTGGTGACGCGGTATCTAACTCAAAAGCTTTAGACAATGCAGTAGAAGAATTAACGCAAATCGCAGGTCAAAAACCTGTTGTAACTCGCGCTAAAAAATCAATCGCTGGTTTCCGTCTTCGTGAAGGTATGCCAATCGGTGCGAAAGTCACTTTACGCGGACAACAAATGTATGAGTTCTTCGACAAATTAGTATCAGTTTCTTTACCACGTGTACGTGATTTCCGTGGTGTTTCTAAGAAATCATTCGATGGTCGTGGAAACTACACATTAGGTGTTAAAGAGCAACTAATTTTCCCTGAGATTGATTATGATAAAGTAAGTAAAGTCCGCGGTATGGACATCGTAATCGTTACTACAGCGAAAACTGATGAAGAAGCTCGCGAACTTTTAACACAATTCGGTATGCCATTCCAAAAATAATGGAAGCCAACGCTAAGTAGAGGAGGCGAAAACGTGGCTAAAAAATCTATGATCGCGAAACAAAAACGTACTCCTAAGTTTAAAGTACAAGAGTATACACGTTGCGAACGCTGCGGTCGTCCGCATTCTGTATACCGCAAATTTAAGCTTTGCCGTATTTGTTTCCGTGAACTTGCATATAAAGGTCAAATTCCTGGTGTTAAAAAAGCTAGTTGGTAAAACCCACAAATGGGAAGGAGGTAAAACACATGGTGATGACAGATCCAATTGCAGACATGCTTACTCGCATCCGTAATGCGAACATGGTACGTCATGAGAAATTAGAGGTTCCTGCTTCTAAAATCAAAAAAGAGATCGCTGAACTTTTAAAACGTGAAGGCTTCATTCGTGATGTAGAATACATCGGGGATAACAAACAAGGTATCCTTCGTATTTTCCTGAAATATGGTGCAAACAATGAACGTGTAATCACTGGATTGAAACGTATCAGTAAACCTGGCTTACGCGTTTACGCAAAAGCTGATGAAGTACCACGTGTACTTAACGGATTAGGTATCGCTCTTGTTTCTACATCTAAGGGAGTAATGACAGACAAAGACGCTCGTCAATTACAAACTGGTGGAGAAGTAGTAGCATACGTTTGGTAATATATATTTAAAACGAACGGAGGTGTGACCACATGTCTCGTATTGGTAAAAAGATTCTTGAAATCCCTGCAGGTGTTACTATTACAGTTGCAGAAGACAATACTGTAACAGTAAAAGGCCCTAAAGGTGAATTAACTCGTACTTTCAAAACTGATATGTCTATCAAAATTGAAGAAAATACACTAACAGTTGAGCGTCCATCTGAACAGAAGGAACACCGTGCATTACACGGTACAACTCGTGCTTTAATCGGAAACATGGTTGAAGGTGTAACTACAGGTTTCGTACGCGGACTTGAATTAGTCGGTGTTGGTTACCGTGCTCAAAAACAAGGTGATAAACTTGTTTTAAGCGTAGGTTATTCTCATCCAGTAGAAATGACTCCAGAAGCAGGACTTGAAGTTGAAGTACCTGTACCAACTAAAATCGTAATTAAAGGTATCGACAAGCAACGTGTTGGCGAATTTGCTGCTAACATCCGTGCTGTACGTGCTCCTGAACCATATAAAGGTAAAGGTATTCGTTACGAAGGCGAAGTTGTTCGTCGTAAAGAAGGTAAAACTGCTAAGTAAACCCGTTAGGTGAAAGAAAGGAGTGACAAGAATGATCACTAAAGCTGCTAAAAATGCGACTCGTAAGAAAAGACATGCACGTGTACGTGCTAAACTTACTGGTACTGCAGAACGTCCACGTTTAAACGTGTACCGTTCTAACCAACATATTTACGCTCAAGTTATTGATGATGTAAATGGTGTAACATTAGTAAGTGCATCTACTCTTGATAAAGACCTTGCTCTTAACGGTACTAGTAATACTGAAGCTGCTACGAAAGTTGGAGAATCAGTTGCTAAGCGTGCTGTAGAGAAAGGCGTTAAAGAAGTAGTATTTGATCGCGGTGGTTACTTATACCATGGCCGTGTTAAAGCTCTAGCTGAAGCTGCTCGTGAGGCTGGATTACAATTTTAATGGTCAAAGGAGGGAAAATTGATGCAACGCATTGACCCAAGTAAATTAGAACTTGAAGAACGTGTAGTTACGATAAATCGTGTCGCGAAAGTTGTTAAGGGTGGTCGTCGTTTCCGCTTTGCTGCACTAGTTGTAGTTGGCGATAAAAACGGTCATGTTGGATTCGGTACTGGTAAAGCACAAGAGGTACCAGACGCAATTCGTAAAGCTATCGAAGACGCTAAGAAAAACCTAATCGCAGTACCATTAGTTGGTACAACAATTCCACACACAATCAACGGTCATTTTGGAGCTGGTGAAGTATTCTTAAAACCTGCTGCTGAGGGTACTGGTGTTATTGCTGGTGGACCTGTTCGTGCGGTACTAGAATTAGCTGGTGTACAAGATATTCTTTCAAAATCTCTTGGTTCTAACACACCAATCAACATGATTCGCGCTACTGTGAACGGATTAAGCGAACTTAAGCGCGCTGAAGATGTTGCAAAATTACGCGGTAAATCTGTAGAAGAGCTACTAGGTTAAGGAGGGAAAACAAATGGCGAAAAAGTTAGAAATTACCCTCACTCGTAGTGTAATTGGTCGTCCACAAGATCAACGTGCGACGGTAGAAGCTTTAGGTCTTAAAAAGTTGAATTCAACTGTAGTTAAGGAAGAAACTCCTGCTATTCTTGGTATGATCAACAAAGTTTCTCACCTTATAACTGTAAAAGAAGCTTAAGGATAACTCATTAATATAAGGAGGTGCCTGGGAATGAAACTTCATGAATTAAAACCTGCAGAAGGTTCTCGTAAAGTACGTAACCGTGTCGGTCGTGGTATCGGTTCTGGTAACGGTAAAACTGCTGGTAGAGGTCATAAAGGACAAAACGCACGTTCTGGCGGCGGTGTTCGTCTTGGCTTCGAAGGTGGTCAAACTCCACTATTCCGTCGTTTACCAAAACGCGGCTTCACAAACATTAACCGTAAAGAGTTTACTATTGTAAACTTATCAACGTTAAATCGTTTTGAAGATGGTACAGAAGTAACACCTGAATTATTGCTGGAAACTGGCGTTATCAGCAAATTAAACGACGGTGTTAAAATTCTTGCAAGCGGAGCAGTAGAGAAAAAATTAACTGTTAAAGCGCACAAGTTCTCTTCAAGTGCTAAAGAAGCAATTGAAGCAGCTGGCGGATCAGTTGAGGTGATCTAATGTTTCGTACAATCTCCAACTTTATGCGCGTTGCTGAGATAAGACGTAAAATATTATTCACTTTAGCGATGTTAGTCGTATTCAGGATTGGCACTTTTATCCCAGTGCCATTTACAAATGGAGACGTACTGAAAGCACAAGATCAATTAAATGCCTTAGGTATCCTAAATACATTTGGCGGTGGCGCCTTGAAAAACTTCTCCATCTTTGCGATGGGAATAATGCCGTATATTACAGCATCCATCATCGTGCAATTATTGCAGATGGATGTTGTTCCTAAATTTTCGGAATGGTCGAAGCAAGGCGAAATGGGCCGTCGTAAACTAACGCAATTCACGCGTTACTTTACAATTGTTCTTGCGTTTATTCAGGGGTTTGGTATGTCAATCGGTTTTAACGGTATGGTAGGTGGGCAATTAATTTTGAATCCAGGTTGGAGCACTTATTTATACATTGCTACGGTACTGACTGCTGGTACTGCATTTTTAATGTGGTTAGGTGAACAGATTACAGCTAAAGGTGTAGGCAATGGTATTTCCATTCTTATCTTTGGTGGTATTGCCGCAGCGATCCCAAGTGTTATATCTCAAGTGTATCAACAACAGTTTCAAAATATCGGAGATCAATTGTTCATGAGTATCGTTAAAGTTGCATTGATCTTACTAGCTGTGCTAGCAGTTATTGTTGGTGTTATTTTCATTCAACAGGCTGTTAGAAAGATCCCAATTCAATACGCGAAGCGTGTAACAGGAGGGAATGGGAATCATGCTGGAGCACAAAACACTCATTTACCACTTAAGGTAAATAGTGCGGGTGTTATTCCAGTCATTTTTGCTGTTTCATTCTTAATTACGCCTCCAACTATTGCACAGTTCTTCCCGAAACATGATGTGTCGCAGTGGATTATTGCAAACTTTAACTATTCTCACCCAGTGGGAATGATCATATATGTTGCGCTCATTGTAGCCTTCACATATTTCTATGCATTTGTTCAGGTTAATCCAGAGCAAATGTCAGAGAATCTAAACAAGCAAGGTGGATATGTTCCAGGTATTCGTCCGGGTAAGAATACAGAACAATATCTAACAAAAATCTTGTATCGTTTGACCTTTGTAGGATCAATTTTCCTAGCAGCGATTGCAATCTTACCAGTTATCTTTACGAAATTGGGAAATCTTCCTCCATCTGCACAGATTGGTGGAACGAGTATGTTAATCGTTGTCGGCGTTGCTTTAGAAACAATGAAGCAGCTAGAAAGCCAATTGGTAAAACGCCATTACAAAGGGTTTATCAAGCAGTGAGTAAGTGGGAAGAAGTGTCTTCCCTACATGCTCATGTACTGAGGGGGAACAAGGATGAACTTGATTTTAATGGGGCTTCCTGGTGCTGGTAAAGGTACACAAGCCGAACAGATTGTTGCCAAGTATAACATCCCTCACATCTCAACAGGAGATATGTTCCGTGCAGCTATGAAGGCTGAAACTGAACTTGGTTTACAAGCAAAATCTTTTATTGATAAAGGTGCGCTTGTTCCAGATGAAGTTACAATTGGAATTGTTCGTGAACGTTTAAGTCAAGAAGACTGTATTAAAGGCTTCTTATTAGATGGTTTCCCGCGAACTGTTGCACAAGCATCAGCTCTTGAAGAGATTATGAAAGATCTTGGCAAAAAAATCGACTATGTTTTAAACATTAATGTGGATTCAGGGTTGTTATTAACACGCCTTACAGGCCGTCGCATTTGTAAAGAATGCGGTGCGACTTACCACTTAGAATTCAATCCGCCAGCAAAAGCTGATGTGTGCGATAAATGTGGTGGCGAATTATATCAACGCTCTGATGACAATGAAGAAACTGTAGCAAATCGTTTAGATGTAAATATTAAGCAAACAAAACCTTTGCTTGATTTCTACGAGGAGCTAGGTTACTTACAAAGCATTAATGGTGAGCAAGATATCAATAAAGTATTTGCTGATATCGATGTTCTCATCGGAGGCTTAGCGTAATGATCATCTGCAAAACTCCTCGCGAGATAGAAATCATGCGAGAAGCTGGCAGGATCGTTGCTTTAACTCATCAAGAGTTGAAACAACATATTACTCCAGGAATTACAACGAAAGAGCTCGATCAAATAGCGGAAAAGACGATTCGAAAATATGGTGCTACGCCATCTTTTAAAGGATACAACGGATTTCCGGGGAGCATATGTGCTTCTGTAAATGAAGAGCTTGTACACGGGATTCCAGGGAAGCGTAAGCTCGAAGAGGGCGATATCATCAGTATCGATATTGGTGCGAAATACAATGGGTACCATGGAGATTCTGCATGGACGTATCCAGTTGGAAACATTTCTGAATCTGTTCAAAAGCTACTTGATGTCACAGAAAAATCGTTGTATCTTGGTCTAGAACAAGTAAAACCAGGCGAAAGATTATCAAATATCTCGCATGCGGTTCAAACACATGCTGAAGAGAATGGGTTCTCGATCGTTAGGGAGTATGTTGGTCACGGAATCGGGCAAGACTTACATGAGGACCCTCAAATTCCGCACTATGGTCCACCAAATAGAGGCCCTAGATTAAAGCCGGGAATGGTCATCTGTGTTGAGCCGATGGTGAATCAAGGAAGACGATATGTAAAAACACTATCTGATGACTGGACAGTGGTAACGGTAGATGGTAAATGGTGTGCCCATTTTGAGCACACGATTGCTCTTACAGAAGCAGGATACGAAATCCTTACCACTTTATAAGTAGCTGGCTCTCCGGGATTTCAGAGCAGTGTAAAATGTTACTGATTTGAAGAAGGGAGAACTATTGAATGGCTAAAGATGATGTAATTGAAGTCGAAGGTACCGTTCTTGAAACGTTGCCAAATGCTATGTTCAAAGTAGAATTAGAGAATGGGCATGTCGTATTGGCTCACGTTTCTGGTAAAATCCGTATGAACTTCATTCGTATTTTACCAGGAGACAAAGTTACGGTAGAATTATCTCCGTACGATTTAAATCGTGGTCGTATTACGTACCGTTTTAAATAATATAGCACTCCGTAATCTTTAAGGAGGTTCGAGACATGAAAGTAAGACCGTCAGTTAAACCAATCTGCGAAAAATGTAAAGTTATTCGTAGACGTGGAAAAGTAATGGTTATTTGTGAAAACCCTAAACATAAACAAAAACAAGGTTAATCAGAAGGAGGTGCATTCAGAATGGCACGTATCGCAGGTGTAGATATTCCTCGTGACAAGCGCGTTGTTATTTCTTTAACTTACGTATTCGGCATTGGTCGCACAACTGCTGAAAAAATTCTTACAGAAGCTGGTATTTCTTCGGAAACACGAGTTCGTGATTTATCGGAAGATGAATTAGGACGTATCCGTGATATCATCGATCGTATTAAAGTTGAGGGAGATCTTCGTCGTGAAGTATCTCTTAACATTAAACGTCTAATGGAGATCGGTTCTTACCGTGGTCTTCGTCACCGTCGTGGTTTACCAGTTCGTGGTCAAAACTCTAAAAACAATGCTCGTACACGTAAAGGTCCACGTCGTACAGTAGCAAATAAAAAGAAATAATAAGTAAAGGAGGTTGAACTAACAATGGCACGTAAAACAAACACTCGTAAAAAACGTGTGAAAAAGAATATTGAAGCTGGTATAGCTCATATTCGTTCTACTTTCAACAACACAATCGTAACACTTACAGATACTCACGGTAACGCACTTTCTTGGTCTAGTGCTGGTGCACTTGGTTTCCGTGGATCTCGTAAATCTACTCCATTCGCTGCGCAAATGGCTGCTGAAGCTGCTTCTAAAGTTGCAATGGAGCATGGTTTAAAAACTTTAGAGGTTACTGTTAAAGGTCCTGGTGCTGGTCGTGAAGCTGCAATTCGTGCTCTTCAAGCGGCAGGTCTAGAAGTAACAGCAATTAGAGATGTTACTCCAGTTCCTCATAATGGATGTCGTCCACCAAAACGTCGTCGTGTGTAATTTTTCTGTATAGAATTTTCCCTTTTGTCTATAATGGATATGATGCATTATCGAGAAATTTCGTACAGAAACATCGCTTGTTGTGCACAATCGGGAACTGCCTAAGGGGGACTTTCGGTTAAACAGAGGTTCTTCCTTTGTTTAACCGGGGTTTCGACGTTTTGAAGGAGGGTTTAGTTAATGATTGAAATCGAAAAACCGAAAATCGAAACGGTTGAACTTAACGAAGATGCTAAGTATGGCAAATTCGTGATTGAACCGCTTGAGCGTGGATATGGTACTACTTTGGGTAACTCCTTACGTCGTATTCTTTTATCCTCACTCCCTGGTGCCGCTGTAACTGCTATCCAAATCGATGGCGTTTTACACGAATTTTCAACAGTTGAGGGCGTAGTAGAAGACGTTACGACGATGATCTTAAACTTGAAAAAGTTAGCTCTTAAAATCTACTCTGAAGAAGAGAAGACGTTGGAAATCGATGTACAGGGCGAAGGTATTGTCACAGCTGCTGATATTACTCACGATAGTGATGTTGAAATCTTAAATCCAGATTTACACATTGCGACGTTAGCAAAAAATGCGCATTTCCGCATGCGTTTAACTGCAAAGCGTGGCCGTGGGTATACGCCAGCTGATGCAAATAAAAGCGAAGATCAACCAATAGGAGTAATTCCTATTGATTCTATTTATACTCCAGTATCACGTGTGACTTACCAAGTGGAAAAGACACGTGTCGGACAAGTGGCTAATTATGATAAGCTTACGCTTGATGTATGGACGGATGGAAGCATCGGGCCAAAAGAAGCTATCTCTTTAGGTGCCAAAATCTTAACTGAGCATTTAAATATCTTTGTTGGTTTAACTGACGAAGCACAAAATGCTGAGATTATGGTCGAGAAGGAAGAAGATCAAAAAGAAAAAGTTCTAGAGATGACTATTGAAGAACTGGATCTTTCTGTTCGTTCTTATAATTGCCTAAAACGTGCAGGAATTAATACTGTACAAGAGCTTGCGAACAAAACAGAAGAAGATATGATGAAAGTTCGTAACTTAGGACGTAAATCCTTAGAAGAAGTTAAACATAAACTTGAGGAATTAGGTTTAGGTTTACGTAAAGACGACTGAGGATTTAAACCCATCAACAAAGGAGGGAACTACGAATGGCATACAGAAAATTAGGCCGTACAAGTGCGCAACGTAAAGCTATGTTACGTGATTTAGCTACTGATTTAATTATCAACGAGCGCATCCAAACGACAGAAACTCGTGCAAAAGAACTTCGTTCTGTAGTGGAAAAAATGATCACTTTAGGTAAACGCGGAGATCTTCATGCTCGTCGTCAAGCAGCAGCTTTCATCCGTAATGAAGTTGCTAACGCTGAGACTGGTCAAGATGCACTTCAAAAATTATTCGCTGATGTAGCTCCACGCTATGCTGAGCGCCAAGGCGGATACACTCGTATTGCAAAAATTGGTCCACGTCGCGGAGACGCAGCACCAATGGTAATTATCGAGTTAGTATAATGATGATTAAAAGGGCAGGACAGTTCTTTTCAAGTAACTGGTCATGGCCCTTTTTTTTTAAGTATAAAAAAATAGGCTAACTTGGCGAAAGAAAGGGTGCCTTGTATTGAAAAAAGAGAAACTTCGGACAGAAAATATATCATTTCAATATCCTGGGGCAGCCTCTTATGCATTAAAAGATGTTTCGTTTTCCTTATATGAAGGAGAATGGGTATCTGTTATTGGACAAAATGGTTCAGGGAAGTCTACACTTGCAAAATTATTGAATGGCTTATTTTTACCGGAATCAGGGACAATTACTTTAAATGATACAATGATTTTATCAGAGGAAACAGTATGGGATGTTCGAAAGCAAATTGGGATGGTATTTCAAAATCCAGATAATCAATTTGTTGGAACGACAGTACAAGATGACGTTGTATTCGGCCTAGAGAACATCGGAATGCCAAGGGAGCAGATGATAGAAAGACTAGAACAAGCTCTGCAACTTGTCCGTATGGAAGATTTTTTAAATGAAGAACCCCATTCGTTATCTGGTGGACAAAAGCAGCGAGTCGCAATAGCAGGTGTTTTAGCACTTCAGCCATCTATTTTAATACTAGATGAAGCAACTTCAATGTTAGACCCTCAGGGGAGACGTGAAGTAGTAGAAACGGTCAGACAACTTGTTAATCAAAAGGGTATTACGGTGTTATCGATTACGCACGATTTAGAAGAAGCGGCACAGTCAGACCGTATTATTATTTTGAACAAGGGAGAAATATTAGAGGAAGGTACTCCAGAGCAAATTTTCAAATCCTCTCATATGCTCCAAGAGATTGGATTAGATGTACCTTTTTCGGTGAAAATAGCAGAATTATTAAAAAGAAATGAAATTCACTTGCAAAATACGCATCTTACAATGGAAAGCTTGGTGAACGAACTTTGGAGATTACATTCCAAAAAGTAGAACATCGTTATCAATATAAAACTCCATTTGAAAGACGCGCACTTTATGATGTAGACGTGTCGTTTCCAAGTGGGGGCTATTATGCCATTATCGGTCATACTGGTTCAGGTAAGTCGACGATGATTCAACATTTAAATGGTTTATTGCAGCCGACAAATGGTACGGTTCAAATTGGTGAATATTTAATTTCAGCAGGGAAAAAAGAGAAGAAACTTAAGCCGCTACGAAAAAAAGTAGGGGTTGTCTTTCAGTTTCCAGAACATCAACTATTTGAAGAAACAGTTGAAAAGGACATTTGTTTTGGACCTACTAATTTTGGTGTATCTGAAGAAGAGGCAAAACAAAAGGCGAAAGATGCAATCCAGCTTGTTGGATTGGACATAGAGTTATTAGCACGTTCTCCGTTTGAATTAAGCGGTGGGCAAATGAGGCGTGTTGCAATAGCAGGCGTACTTGCGATGGAACCCGAAGTGCTTGTATTAGATGAACCTACAGCAGGGCTTGATCCGAAAGGACAGCACGAGCTCATGGAGATGTTTTACAATTTGCATAAGGAACAGGGGCTTACAGTCATTCTTGTTACCCATAATATGGAGGATGCCGCTAAGTATGCAGATCAAATAGTGGTCATGCATAAAGGAACGGTCTTTTTGCAAGGAAGAGCAGAGGAAGTATTTTCACATGCTGATGAATTAGAACAAATCGGTGTGGATCTTCCAATGTCTTTAAAGTATAAACGTGCAATTGAAGAGAAGTTTGGTATTTCAATTTCGAAGGCTACCTTATCTTTAGAGGATCTTACTCATGAAGTTGTACAGGTGTTACGAAAAGGTGGTCATGAATCATGCAGCAGTTGATTATTGGGAGATATATTCCAGGTCAGTCACTCATTCATCAACTTGATCCTCGTACGAAGCTGTTGATTGTCTTTTTATATGTATTTGTTGTTTTCTTAGCAAATAATGCGATTTCATATGGATTTTTATTTTTATATGCACTCATTGCTTTATTTTTTGCAAAAGTGCCGATTCGTTATGTACTTTCGGGCTTAAAACCAATTTTATGGATTTTTCTTTTTACATTTTTCCTGCATATTTTTACAAATAAAGAAGGGGAAGTACTATTCCAGCTTGGTTGGTTTTCGATACATGAAAAAGGATTAGAGCAAGGAATCTACATTTCTATACGATTTTTCGTTATTATTTTAATGACGACATTATTAACGTTAACAACGACACCAATTGAGATTACAGATGGTTTAGAGACGTTATTAAAGCCGTTGAAGCGTATGAAAGTTCCTGTTCATGAAATCGCATTAATGATGTCAATTTCTCTTCGATTTATCCCCACATTAATGGATGAAACGAGTAAAATCATGAAAGCGCAGGCGTCACGTGGTATTGATTTTGCTGGGGGACCGATAAAAGATAGGATGAAAGCTATTATCTCACTACTCGTTCCACTATTTATCAGTGCTTTTAAGCGTGCAGAGGACTTAGCGATTGCGATGGAAGCTCGTGGATATAAAAGTGGCGAAGGACGTACTAAATTTAGGCAACTACGCTGGAAAATAAGTGATACAGTAACAATTGTAAGCTTACTTTGTTTAGCTTGTATTTTGGCATGGGTGCGGTCGTAATGGAGAGTAGAGAAATGGAAAGAATAAAATGTACAGTTGCATATGATGGCATTCATTTTTGTGGTTACCAAATTCAACCACAGCATCGTACTGTTCAACAAGAAATAGAGAAAGCATTGCAGAAGTTGCATAAAGGAGAACTTGTTCGTGTGCAGGCATCAGGCAGAACGGATTCTACCGTTCACGCCAAAGGACAAGTGATACACTTTGATACACCTTTGTCTCTTGAAGAGTGGCAATGGAGTAATGCTTTAAATACAATGTTGCCGGATGATATTGTTATCAGGCAGGTAGAGAAGAAAACAGAAGAATTTCATGCACGTTACGGTGTCGAGAAAAAAGAATATCGCTATCGTGTATTATTATCAAAGACTGCGGATGTATTCCGTAGAAATTACGTATATCAATATCCATATCCGCTCGAAATAAACTCTATAAGAAAAGCGATTCCTTATTTTATTGGAACGCATGACTTTACTTCTTTTTGTTCGGCAAAAACTGACAAAAAAGACAAAGTGCGAACAATTTATGAAATCGAATTAATTGAGCAAGACGATGAATTAATTTTTCGCTTTGTAGGTAATGGATTTTTATATAATATGGTCAGAATTATTGTTGGCACGTTACTTAGCGTAGGCCAAGGAAAGCTTGATCCTGATAGCATTCCAGAGATTTTAGCGAAACAAAATCGCCAGTTTGCTGGAAAGATGGCTCCAGGTCATGGACTTTACTTATGGCAGGTAAACTATAACAACTAATCCTGGTGTAACATTTGCTTGACATTAGAAACTCAAAAGTATATCATAACATATGGTATTGTTTCTAAAACCACGATTAGCCCCGGAAGGAAATCGTGTTTAAGATAAACAATAGATTTTTTCTATGGAAAAGATAACGAGGAGGGAAACACATGCGTACGACTTTTATGGCAAAAGCTAACGAAGTTGAGCGTAAATGGTATGTGGTTGATGCTGAAGGTCAAACTTTAGGTCGCCTGTCTACTGAAGTAGCATCCATTTTACGTGGTAAAAACAAACCTACATTTACACCACACGTTGACACGGGTGATCATGTAATTATTATTAACGCTGAGAAAATTCATTTAACAGGTAATAAATTAAACGATAAAATTTACTACCGTCACACTAACCACCCAGGTGGGCTTAAGCAAAGAACAGCTCTAGAAATGCGTACAAACTACCCTGTACAAATGTTAGAGCTTGCAATTAAAGGCATGCTTCCAAAAGGACGTTTAGGACGTCAAGTGTCTAAGAAATTAAACGTGTATGCTGGAGCAGAGCATCCACACCAAGCACAAAAACCAGAAGTTTACGAACTTCGCGGATAATTAATTAAAGGAGGGCTTACTTTGGCACAGGTTCAATACTATGGCACTGGACGTCGTAAGAGTTCAGTAGCGCGCGTACGCCTAGTTCCAGGCGAAGGACGCGTTATCATTAACGGTCGTGATTTTGAAAACTATATCCCATTTGCTGCATTACGTGAAGTAGTGAAACAACCTCTAGTTGCAACAGAAACTTTAGGTAACTACAATGTACTTGTAAACGTAAATGGTGGTGGATACACTGGTCAAGCTGGTGCTATTCGTCACGGTATTTCTCGCGCTTTATTAAAAGCTGATCCAGAATACCGTCTAACATTAAAACGTGCAGGTCTATTAACTCGTGACGCACGTATGAAAGAGCGTAAAAAATACGGTCTTAAAGGCGCACGTCGTGCACCTCAGTTCTCAAAACGTTAATTTTTGCGAACTTCAAACCCCAACCATTTTGGTTGGGGTTTTTTTATGTTTAATTCTTCTTTTGTAATTTTTGTAGCTTGGAATATTTTAGTGCTACGGTCCTGCGTATGCTTCTTCTTTAGAAGTTTAGACTAATACGTATTAGGGAGGTTTATAAGTACTATGAATGTCATTGTCAGCTTACAAGAAAAACAAAAAGAAAAGCAGTTAAAATACGAGCGGAAGATGCTGCGAGAATTATCATTAAAAACATTGCGTTCAAATATTCGTGATGCCTTTCAGATGCAAGAACTTCATCGTCAGTATGAAGATTATTGTATTGAATTAGGGATAGAATCTTATTTATTAGGAGCGAGATACAGTAAATTTGGTTATCATGGTGAATCATTCTTTGATGTGAAATATAGGGCTTTAGAAGAAGAACAACAATTAACTGAAACGTTATTTCAATTTTTAACGAGTATGACTATACGTGAAATTAAGTTGCAAGACGAGGAATTGCTTTTTGAATCTTGCCAGCAGTTTATCGGCTTGTGGTGGCAGGAAGGGTATGAAAAAGGCGAAAGAAGATATCGATTAAAGCTACACTAAGACAAGCATAAACTTTCCTCTTGTCCCATATAAGTAATTAGAGGGACTAGCTGGAGGAGGAAAGGTATGAAGAGAATTCGAATTATCTCTTTTGCGCTCGCTGCGGTTGTTTTGTTTTTTTTAGTTAAACAAGAATTTCAAATTACAAAATCGTGGCGAGCTTGGAATTTACCCTTATCAGGGAAAGTGATTGTACTAGATGCTGGGCATGGTGGGCCAGACGGAGGGGCTGTTGGTGGAAAGGATATTGTAGAAAAAGATATTACGCTTGAGATTACAAAAAAGGTACAAGATTATTTACAAGAACAAGGTGCTTTAGTTATTTTAACGCGTGAAGGAGATTATGATTTAGCTAATAAAGATACAAAGTCATATAGTAGACGTAAAGCAGAGGATTTAAAAAGGCGTGTTGAGATCATTAATAAGCCTGATGTAGACTTTTTTGCGAGTATTCATTTAAATGCCCTAACTAGTAGCGGATCCAAGGGGGCACAAACGTTCTACTATCGTTCTTCGATTGAAAATGAACGGGCTGCGAAATTTATACAAGCTGAATTGAGAACAAGCTTAGAAAATACGAATCGTTCTGCTAAAACAATTCCTCACGTGTATTTATTGAAGTATGCCAAAACACCAGGTGCTTTAATTGAGGCAGGCTTTTTATCAAATGTGAATGAAAGATATATGTTAAATTCGGAGAAATACCAACAAAAAGTAGCGGCTGCAATATATCGTGGTATATTACGTTATTTTACGGAAAAAGGAAATCCTCCAGAATAAGGAGGATTTTTTCGAGTTTCTCTCGTTAACGAAGTTTTCCGAAAATATGTTATACTGGAAATGTAAACGCATTTATTTCAAAAATAAAGAGAGAAAAATTTAATTAACATTACGTTATTTTTCATACAGGGGGCTGGGCTAATTATGGTAACAAAAGAGCAGGTAGTGGAAGCATTGGAAGGGATTGTAGATCCGTTTATACATAAAACGTTAAAAGAAACAAATGCAATTAAAGAGGTAACAGTCAAGCCTGAGAAGGAACATGTAAGTGTTAAAATTGCAATTGTAAAGACGGGTACAGCGGAACAAATGCAGTTGCAGTCTGGAATTGTAAAGTTAGTAAAAGAACTTGGAGCAGCAACAGTTGGACTTCGTTTTGCAGAATTTACAGAAGAGGAATTAGCTCAGTTTGCAGCACCGCAAGAGGAAGAGAAAAGTGAATCCTTATTATCACCGAACTCAAATACAACATTTTTAGCAGTGGCAAGTGGAAAAGGTGGAGTAGGGAAATCGACTGTTTCTGTTAACCTTGCAATTGCTTTAGCTCGTTTAGGAAAAAAGGTTGGTATCATTGATGCGGATATTTACGGTTTTAGTGTACCGGATATGATGGGTATAGAAAAACGTCCAATCGTAAGAGGCGATAAGATAATACCGGTGGAGCGTCTAGGCGTGAAAGTAATCTCAATGGGATTCTTTGTAGAAGATAACGCACCTGTTATTTGGAGAGGACCGATGCTTGGGAAAATGTTAAATCACTTTTTCACAGAAGTAGAATGGGGTGATTTAGATTACTTAGTATTGGATCTACCACCAGGTACGGGTGATGTTGCTCTAGATGTACATTCGATGTTGCCGGCTTGTAAAGAGATTATTGTAACAACGCCGCATCCAACAGCGGCATTTGTAGCAGCGCGCGCTGGAGCCATGGCTTTACGTACGGAGCATAGTATTCTTGGCGTTGTTGAAAATATGGCGTATTTTGAAAGTAAAGCAACTGGTGAAAAAGAGTATGTGTTTGGAAGAGGTGGAGGAGATAAATTAGCTACGGAACTTCAAACGGATATACTTGGCCGAATTCCACTTCAACAACCTGATTGGAATAAAGAGGACTTTGCGCCGTCGGTATATGAAGATACACATACAACGGGTCTTATTTATCGTACGATAGCTGAGACAGTTATTGATAAAACAGCTGTTACACAAAAATAAAGTAGTAATGAGTGGACAATATATACATTGTCCGCTCATTACTATAATTTTTATTGTTGTTCTTTGTTCCCATCTTGAGAACCACCTTCACTACCTGCGCCTTTCTTATCAGACCCACCTTTTTCGGCTTTTTGTACACCTTTACTAATGATGTCAATCATCTTAGCTTGGAAGAGTGGACTTTCGGCAGTTTCGGTTAGTACTTGCTGTAAATATTGACGATATTCTTTACTCTTCATTGTTTGTAACATAATTTTCTCTACTTCAGGATTTTTCATAATCTCTATAACACCTGATTGGTATTCAGGATCTTTTAGTAAAGTTTTCATTAAGTTTGTTTGTTCTTTTCCCATACTTTTAGCAAATTTCGATGAGAATTCAGGGTCTTTAAAGAGCTTTTCCCAGAATTGTTGCCCTTTTTCAGATACCATTGCATCTTCAATTGTTTTCTTTACTACTGTTTCATCTAGTATGAGTGCTTGTTTCATTTTTTCATCAGTTAATACATCTTGAATCGCTTTTTTTCCTTGATCGGTTTTTAAAATATCAACAATCATTTTTTTTGTTTGATCATAATCAAGTTCGGATTTTGCTTCTTTTTCTTGTGCACATGCCACTAGTGCTATAAATAGAAAAGAAGAAATCAAAACGAGCAGCATCCGTTTCATAAGTTGGAGCTCCTTTCAGCAAAGTTCTCTTTTTTTAATATAAATCTCTTTAAAGAATTTATACATTAACATGGCTAGCTTTTTGAAATTGTCATTGATACAATTTAATTAGAAATATAAGAATAATGGGGGATGTGTTGTGAATAGCCGCAAGTGGGTACGACTATTTTTTACGACGTTGTTTCTTGGTGGGATTAGCACAGTCTTTATTGGTTTTGTTTTAGAGTGGGACAAGTACGCTAAATTTTTTCAAAATTTCGACGGAAAAGAGATTTTAGCAATTTCTTTTTGGTTGATGGGCGTAGGATTTATTTTTAGTGTTATAAGTCAAATGGGGTTCTTTGCGTATTTAACGATCCATCGTTTTGGATTAGGGATGTTTCGGTCATCTTCTTTATGGAATACAGTGCAACTTTTCTTTATTGCGTTTGTATTGTTTGATTTCGTTTATTTAAGGTCAGTACTTATTGCAAATGGGGAAGTTTCATTAGGGAATAACATACTTGTTGCTGGGATGTTATCTGTGTTTGGGGCAATTGTCGCTTATATAAAGAGTAAAGAAACGAATAAAAAAGCATTTGTTCCCGCTCTGTTCTTTATGGTCGTTGTAACAATTCTTGAATGGGTACCGGCGCTCCGGATTAATGATACAGATTGGTTATATTTAATGGTGATACCACTTCTATTATGTAATGCATATCAGTTACTTGTATTGCATCGTTTAATTGGACAAAAGAGTAAGTCAGCTTAATGAGGAGAGTGGATTTTTAATTATCCAGATTCTTATCGTCTGTAAATACTAGGATAAAAAAAGCTCTGCTATCTTAACGAAAGATAGCAGAGCTTTTTATGTGTGAAGAACCGTGTAGAAAGGAACTATTTAATATCTTCACTTTTTGTACTTGTGTTGGAAATAAGTTGTGATACAGATGTTTGTTCATATCCGTCGCTCTTTAATTTTTGTAAGAGTAATGGTAAAGCCTTATTTGTTTGAAGGGCAGAATCAGAAGCATGTAATAAGACAATATCTCCCCCCTTTAAATTGCTAGAGACTGTGGAAATGATTTTATTTACGCCGGGATTTTTCCAGTCATTTGAATTGTTGCTCCAATGAACGATGGTGTATCCGAGTGATTCCGCTATTTTAAGAGTTGTTTTGTTAAAATCGCCACTAGGTGGACGTAATAGCTTGACTTGTTTTACGCCAAGTTTCGTAAAAACATCTTGTGCCCGCAAAAGATCTCTTCGTATTTCATTTGCTTCTAGTGAAGTGTAGGATGTGTAATTATAGCCCATACTACCAATCTCATGTCCATCTTTCATGATGCGTTCGACAATATCAGGGTGTCTTTCAGCCCATGCAGCAGAGAGAAAGAAGGTTGCATTCTTAATTTCTCTTTCTTTGAGGGTATTAAGGATTGGAATAGCTTTTTTGTCTCCCCAACTAATGTCAAACGTGAATGCAACTTGTTTTTTTGCAGTGTCCCCTTTGTAAATCACTTTAGGGCCAGTAGCAGTTTTAAAAGCAGATTCATGTGAATATGTTTTTAAAAAGAGTAGCCATGCTGTAAATAAGGAAAGTACGACTATTAAGCTAATGTGTTTAAATGTTCTTTTACTCGTAATAAAAAAGAAAAACATAATATTACGCCCCTTTGTCCAATCCTGTTCAGTTACATATATGCTTTAAATTTAAAAAAGAGAACAAGGGATTAATATCGTAGGTGGTGGATATAATGAGTGATAGAATTTTGTTTTTTGATGATACATTATTGATAATTGAAAATGAGTAGGGCGTTTATCGGTACACGTAAGGAGTTATTGGGGTGATAATTTGCTTGGGATTATGTTGACGAAGGAAGAGAGAAAAGAAATGGAATACATACTGAAGAGAGAGTTAGAGGAACTTTTATTTGATTTTGAAGATGAGCGTATACATAGCGTTGTAAAAAAGGCGATGGAAGAAAGGTATAAAATCATTTTTTGTTTATTTCGGAGAGTTGCTAATAGGGAAGAATGTATTCGTTATGTAAGAAAAAGAATTTTTTATTAAAAAGTATTGACTTTAAGAGTAAGTATATGATAAATTAATAAACGTCGCTGATGCAGAAACGCAGAAAACGGCAAAAAAGAAATTGAAAAACTTAGTTGACATCGAAAAATGAAGATGTTAACATAAGGAAGTCGCAAATGAGCGACCAAGTAGTTCTTTGAAAACTGAACGAAACAAACAACGTGAACGTCAATTTTTATTTTTAGATGCTAGACAAACTA
>NZ_JAKUGX010000030.1:0-62974 GCF_022664195.1 Bacillus cereus group sp. BfR-BA-01316 | reverse complement strand
GCTTAGCTAATACCGCTGCTTTTGCTTTTGCGGCTGCTGCGGCTTTCGCCTTCGCTTTGACCTTTTCCTCTTCCGTTACTTCTTCTGTTCCTTCTCGATTCTGCTTCGCTAATGCGGCTGCTTTTGCAGCTGCTGCGGCTTTCGCCTTCGCTTTGACCTTTTCCTCTTCCGTTACTTCTTCTGTTCCTTCTCGATTCTGCTTCGCTAGTGCGGCTGCTGCGGCTTTCGCCTTCGCTTTAACTTTTTCTTCGTCCGTTACTCCTTCGCTTCCTTCTCTCTTCTGCTTCGCTAATGCCGCTGCTTTTGCTTTTGCAGCTGCTGCGGCTTTCGCCTTCGCTTCTTCTACATTAATCCCCTTATCTTTTGGTAGGGCTTTCTCTTTTTCTCGATGTTCTCCTTCAAGTTTAGACATTTCTGCCTCATGTTTCGCAGCAAGACGTTTTCGCGCTTCCTCTTTCGCGTGACGGGCTGCTTCTCTTTTCATACTCTCTAAGTCTTTATTTGGATCACTCATTTATTCGTCACCTGCTTCCCGGTCCTCGCCTCGTAACGAATTTTTTCTTTTAATTTATTAATTCCATAAATTAAAGCAGCAGGATTTGGAGGACATCCAGGAATATACACATCAACTGGTACAATTTGATCTACACCTTTCACAACAGCATACGAATTCACATACGGGCCACCGGCTGTTGCACAAGATCCCATCGCAATTACCCACTTCGGTTCAGGCATTTGATCATATAGGCGCCGAACAATAGGTGCCATTTTCTTCGTTACCGTTCCTGACACAATCATGACATCCGATTGTCTTGGTGAAGTCCGAAAAAATGACCCAAATCGATCTAAATCGTAATGTGATGAGCCTACTCCCATCATTTCAATCGCACAGCATGCCAGTCCAAATGTCATCGGCCATAAAGAGTTGCTCCGCGCCCATCCCTTCAACTGTTCCAATGTAGAAAAAAAGATATTTCTTTCTAATTCCGCTCGCTCCTGTGGGTGTAATTCCTCAAAATTTATAACCATTGTAACACCTTCTTTTTCCAAGCATACGCTAATCCAACTAGCAACATCACAACAAAAATGAGCATTTCAATCAGTGCAAATAAACCAAGTTTGTCATATGCAACAGCCCATGGGTATAAAAATAAAGTTTCTACATCAAAGATGACGAACAATAAAGCGAAAATATAATAACGAGCATGAAACCGAATATTTGCATCATGAAAAGGCTCAATTCCACTCTCATACGTCGTCGCTTTCGCTGCACTTGGTTTGTTTGGACGCAGCATTTTCCCTAATGTAAGAGCCACTACCGGCAACAATATACCTAATAGCAAGAAAATCAAAACAATCATATAACTATTTTCATATACACTTGCCATTGTGAAACCCTCCCCCTGAATTAAGAACAAGTTCACATAGTAAACAATATGTCTTACTTGCATCATTTATTATTTTTAAATTTTTCTAAATAATGCAACTATTTTATTCATTATAGCAAACTTCAAATTCCTATGTCGATATATTGGGAACAGAAACAACAATTAATACTTGCTGAACAAATCTATTTTTACAACTCATTATAAATGTGTAAAATAAATATAGAAATTCTATATGTTTTTCAAGCAATCCTAAAAATCATAAACTATAAAAAGGTGGTTCTTATGTATATACAGTGGGTGATATAAATGAAAAAACAAACACATATAAGTATTCTTATAAGCATTTCATTGTTGTATATAGCTATTCATTACGTATCAATGCCCTTTTTATATGAGTACGCACTCCCATTTCAAATATTAACTGGAATAAGTACCATATTAATTGATATTACAATTTGCAGTTATATATTTTATTTTTCAAATATAAAACAAGGGTTATCTCGTTTGTTTTGGATAACATTAACTATCGGATCCTTCTCTTATTTCATTGGCGATATAGTAGTTGCTTATCAACGCTTAATTCTGCATGACTACTATACATTCGTTGATCCATCAGACTTTTTTTACTTATTATTTTTAATTAGCTTTGCATTTGCCTTTCTATATGAAATTATTTATGGCCGAGACTTATTGGAACAGCTTTTTACGATATGCGATATTTGTATTATTGTTACGGCTCAATTTACTTTAAGTTACTATTTGCTTATTGAAAGAACCATTCATATTTTTACAACATCATATATCGACATGTTTGTTCAACTCACGTATCCAATGGCTGATTTACTCTTTCTTTTAATAGGAATCAATCTTTTATTCAGACCATTATTCTTACTACCAAAACAAGTTGGCGCTCTTCTTGGCAGTGCTTTAATTTTGTATGCTACTACGGATGCTATTTATGCTTATATAAAATACTTCCAGCCTGAGCACTCTATGTTCACAGTTGCTCCATTCTATCAAGTAACCTTATTATTGGTAGCAATCGCCTGTATACTTCATACAAAAGAGCCTGAAAAACAAGAACAAGTATTACTAACGCCTCAATTTGGTGAATCAATCCGATTATCATTACCGTATATTTCTGTCGTGATGCTTATTGTTTTTATATTGGTCGAAAATGTTTTTGCACCTATCGTAGTAATTGGACTTATGGTAACTTTCGCCTTCGTTCTCATACGCCATATGTTAGTTCGAAGACAAAATAAAATATTATTGCTAGCACAAATGCAATTCAGCTTAGAACTCGAGAAACAAATCGAACTACGTACAGAAGATTTAGTAGAACAAAAAAATGAGTTATATCATAACCAACAAATGTTTAAATCTTTATACGAGCATCATCCAGATCCAATTTTTACATTAGATTTGTACGGTAATTTTCTCAATGTGAACAACGCTGGAACTACTTTACTCGGCTATCAAACGAATGAATTATTAAACCAACCATACTATTCACTTATGTATGAACAAGATTTGGAAGAAATCATTAATGCCTTTCATTACGTGAAAAAAGGGAAATCTATTTCTTTAGAAATACGGGCATATCATAAAAATAGAGATATTTACTACTTGCATGTTACAGCTGTCCCCATCTTTTTAAAGGAACATATTTCTGGGGCCTATTTAATGATTAAAGATATTACAGAAAGCAAGCAGCAACAAGAGCAAATTAATTTCCTAGCATATCACGATACTTTAACGGAACTTGCAAATCGCCGTTCATTTCATCAGCAGTTAGAAAAAGCAATTGCACGAGCAAAAAAATCGAAAAAACCTTTTGCTGTTATGTTTCTTGATTTAGACCGTTTTAAAGTTATTAACGATACTCTCGGTCATCGAGTAGGAGATCTTCTTTTAATTGCTGTAGCAAAAAGACTAGAACGAATATCGACGTCAAATATGAAACTTGCTCGGTTAGCTGGGGATGAATTCACAATTCTTATAGAAGATTATAAAGAAGATAGAGATGTACAAAAAATAGCTGATATGATTGTACTATCTATGAATGAGCCATTCGAAATTGAAAATCAACATTTACAAATCTCGCCAAGTATCGGGATTGCAATATACCCAGAAGCAGGCGAAGATCCGTTATCTATTTTACAGCATGCTGATATGGCCATGTACGAAGCAAAAAATAAAGGGAAAAATCGGAGCTCTCTTTACACGAAAGAACTATATAAGAAAATGGAACGAAAAGCTCGAATCGAAAAAGATTTGCCACTCGCTTTAGTAAACAACGAATTTTATCTCGTCTATCAACCACAAATTGATACGACAACAAATAAAATTATCGGTGCTGAAGCATTAATACGTTGGAAACACCCGCTCCTAGGTGACATTTCACCATGTGAGTTCATTCCAATTGTGGAAGAGACTCCGCAGGTCATCCCACTTGGACATTGGGTGTTAAGAGAATCTTGTCTTCAACTAAAAATATGGCAAAGTTTTGGATACACAAACTTAAAAATGAGTGTCAATTTATCAGCGAAAGAATTTCAACAAAATCAATTAATCGAAAATATTTCACGAATACTAAGGGACGTTAAGATTGATCCGAAAGATGTAACACTTGAACTAACAGAACGAATTGCGATGATTGATGAAAAAGAAATATTATCGAGACTAAAGCAATTAAAAGAATATGGTATTCAAACGTCCATTGATGACTTCGGTACCGGCTACTCTTCTCTTGCTTATTTATCAATTTTCCCTATCGATACATTAAAAGTGCCAAGAGAATTTACACAACTAGCCGATCATCGACCTGAAGAAAGAGCCATCGTTTCCACTATCCTTTCTCTTGCAAATACATTAAATCTCTCTGTCGTTGCTGAAGGAATTGAAACAGAAAAACAGCTTAAGTTTCTGCAAAAAAACAACTGTAAATACATGCAAGGTTACTATTTCAGTAAACCTCTAACAAGTAAACAGTTTATAAAATTTCTACAAAAAACACCCAGTATGAACCAATAGTTCACACTGGGTGTTTTTTAAAGTGTCGGAATTCTTTTTTCGTAATATTCTTCTGCAATCTCTTCGTAAAAAGCTGCTGACGTAGTATAAAAATATGGAATCAACCATAAAAATCCAATCCCTAATGTAATACAACTTAATATAAACCAACCAATAAAACTTAAACATAAAATGAAATACTCCATCTTATGTCCAGCCATCATACGACGACTTTCTGTAATAGCTTGATTTATTGAATACTCAGGATGATCATTTATAATAAAATACGTCATCGCATAAGAAAATGATTTAATAATGCCTGGAATAATAAATAGTAAGCACCATAAGAAAATATAAATCTTTACTACTATATATAATAAAAATGACTTTATAAACTTACTTCCTTCTGTAAACCATCTAAATATATGCCCAATACGCGCTTCTTTTTCACGAATTATATGTAGTGCTAAACAATACCCCCCTAGCGTTAAAGGCCCCACCAGCAATATTGTAATAACATCTATTGAAAGTGAGCTATTCACTTCTTTCCACTCCCAAACCTGAGAGAGAATGAACTGAATGCTAAAACTAAAAGCTGAAGTAAGAATCGAAATAAGTAATGTTGTCCCAACAGCTAAGCCCCATTTTCCTTCCAGTGAATCTAGCGCTTCTCCTTTTAAATCACTAATCATAATTAGCCTCCTATACGTAACAATTCTATTAGTATAGCACGTCCCTACTGCAATTCACCTTTTGCAATATAGCGATAAAAATGTGCTGTCGTTGTACCTACATATGGACTAAGCCAAAGAAATCCTATTCCAAGAGTAAGAATCGCTAAAATAGCCCATCCTATGAAGCTAAGCCATAAAAGAAATAAATCTAGTTTATGTCCCTTCATAAAATTCTTACTTTCTTTCATCGCCTGTGAAACGCTATAATCTGGATTTTCAATCATAACATAATACGTCATCGCATAAGAAAAATACATCACAATCATTACAACAATCGAAATAGCTAATAGTACAAAGAAAGCAATCGTTAACGATACATTCCCTTCCTCACCAAAAAACGCGAATACACCTAGTAACAACATCGGAATCCACGTACCTGTATATAACAAAATCGCAAGCATAGCCCACATTGTTTTCATCATTCTTTTAAAGCCACGAAATCCTTCAAATAAATAATCTACTCTAGCATCTTCTCGTTTACTAATTTGTAGCAACACATTCGTATAACCGTATGATGTAATACCATAAGATGCATTACTCAAAATGATCATTATGCAATAAAAAATTCCAAATGTAATACCTGCTCCGACTGATATTGTTTCCTCTTCAAGTGATCCTGTTAAACCAGCAAATAAGAAAAATATAATAATTCCTGGAATTAAAAGTATAAGCATTGCAGCCATTGAAACAACATAACTTAAAATAATATGTAAAATCGTTGATCCAACACCTAGTCCCCATTTTCCCTTTAAAGAGTACAATGCTTCTCGTTTCATTTCACCGATCATTTATTCAGCTCCTTTATGAAATATAAATTGTTATATATTCTCTACTTATACAAACAACAATATAATTATACCAATTTTGTTAGTTTATTCTATCTACTAAATTGAGTTTTAGTTTCAACATTTAAATAAAACACAGCTATGCATAACAAAAAACTAACTTGCAGTTCTTTTTATTTCTTGATTTTCACTTAACATGGGACAGAAAAAAGCTCTGGTCGCTTCTATGCACGGCTAGATGCTCTCTCCTAGTTAAAAAGAGGCGTTTTTTTCCCCATCTAAATTTATAGCTATATATAACAAAAAGATAACCTGCAGTTCTTTTTATTTCTTGATATTCACTTGGCATGGGGCAGAAAAAGGCTCTGACCGCTTCTATGCATGGCTAGATGCTCTCTCCTAGCTAAAAAGAGGCGTTTTTTTCCCCTTTTAATTTATATCCATAACAAAAAATCCGTAAAGGCAAGAGCCCTTACGGATTTTTTTATTTCATATCAGAAACGTTTAAACGGTTCACAGCACGCTGTAATGCCATTTCTGCACGTCTAAAGTCAACATGTGCTTGTTTATCTTGCATACGTTGCTCAGCGCGACGTTTCGATTCATTTGCACGATGGATATCGATATGGTTTGCTTCTTCAGCAGATGATGATAATACAGTTACTTTATCTGGACGAACTTCGATAAAGCCACCGCTTACTGCTACATAATCAGTGTGCCCACCATTTTTCAGACGAACTGCACTAATTTTTAGCGGTGCAACAGTTGGAATGTGACCTGGTAAGATCCCCATTTCCCCACTCTCTGCTTTTACACTCACCATTTCTACTTCTTTTTCGTAAACCGGTCCATCAGGAGTTACAATACTGACTGGAAATGTCTTCATAATTCGTCCCTCCCAAGGCCTTACGCCATCATTTTCTTCGCGTTTTCAATAACTTCTTCAATGCTACCAACAAGACGGAACGCATCTTCTGGAAGGTCATCATATTTTCCTTCTAGAATTTCTTTGAAACCACTAACTGTATTTTTTACAGGTACGTAAGAACCTTTTTGACCTGTAAACTGTTCAGCTACGTGGAAGTTTTGTGATAAGAAGAATTGAATACGACGAGCACGATGTACAACTAACTTATCTTCTTCAGATAACTCATCCATACCTAAGATAGCGATGATATCTTGAAGCTCTTTATAACGCTGTAAAGTTTGCTGTACTTGACGAGCTACTCCATAATGCTCTTCTCCTACGATTTCTGGAGAAAGCGCACGAGATGTAGATGCTAATGGATCTACGGCTGGGTAAATACCCATTTGTGTTAAACGACGCTCTAAGTTTGTTGTTGCATCTAAGTGAGCGAACGTTGTAGCTGGTGCTGGATCCGTATAGTCATCGGCTGGTACGTATACCGCTTGGATAGACGTGATAGATCCTTTATTTGTAGATGTAATACGCTCTTGTAATTGACCCATTTCTGTTGCAAGTGTTGGTTGGTAACCTACCGCAGATGGCATACGACCAAGAAGGGCAGATACTTCAGAACCTGCTTGCGTGAAACGGAAGATGTTATCGATGAACAATAGTACGTCTTGTCCTTGCTCATCACGGAAGTGTTCAGCCATTGTTAAGCCTGTTAATGCAACACGTTGACGTGCTCCAGGTGGCTCATTCATTTGTCCGAATACCATCGCAGTTTTCTTAATTACGCCAGAATCGCTCATTTCGTGGTATAAGTCGTTACCTTCACGAGTACGCTCACCTACACCAGCGAATACAGAGATACCACCGTGCTCTTGTGCGATGTTGTTAATTAATTCCTGAATTAATACTGTTTTACCTACACCGGCACCACCGAATAGACCGATCTTACCACCCTTAATGTAAGGAGCAAGTAAGTCTACTACTTTAATACCAGTTTCAAGAATTTCTACTTTAGTAGATAATTCTTCGAATGCAGGCGCTTGACGGTGAATTGGATCACGACGTACATCCGCAGGAACTTCACCATCTAAGTCAATTGCATCACCTAATACGTTAAATACACGACCAAGTGTTGCATCACCAACTGGTACAGAGATTGCTTTACCAGTATCTTCTACTTCTGTGCCACGAACAAGTCCATCTGTGGAAGACATTGCAACTGTACGAACTGTGTCATCACCTAAATGAAGTGCAACTTCAAATGTTAAGTTAATGCTTGCTCCGTTTTCGTTGCTTTGTTTTACCGTAAGGGCGTTGTAGATTTCTGGTAGCTTTCCGCCATCAAACTTAACGTCTACAACCGGACCCATGATTTGCGTAACGCGCCCTTTATTCATCGGGTTCCCTCCTAGCTTTCTTTTAATTAGCCAGCTTTCTAAGAGAAGTCGGCTTTTAATTTTTATTAGTTTAGCTTTCGCGGTTCTCCTGAAAGAACCGCTTACGCTTTTTATTGAATCTAGCTCCGGTGGCTAGAAGGGTCGGTCATTTCACCCCTTCCTACGAGGCAAAGAACGCCTCTTTGTCAGGAGTTCCAATGCCCTCCCCTTCTGAGCAAGCCACCTACGCTTTTTAATACTATTCTAACGCTGCTACTCCACCAACGATTTCCGTAATTTCTTGCGTAATCGCTGCCTGACGCGCACGGTTGAATGAAAGTGTAAGTGAATCGATAACTTCCATTGCGTTGTCTGTAGCACTCTTCATTGCTGTCATACGCGCCGCGTGCTCACTTGCTTTACCGTCTAGTAATGCACCGTACACTAAGCTTTCTGCGTATTGTGGCAATAATACTTTTAGAATTTCTTCTTCAGAAGGTTCGAATTCATAAGCTGTCGTCGGTTTGTCAGACTCCACATCCGTAAGCGGTAAAATTTTATTTTCCGTTACTTCTTGTGAAATTTTACTTACATAATGATTGTAGTAAATATACAGCTCATCATAAGCACCATCTGCGAACATCGCAATTGCTCGAGAAGCAATATCTTTAATATCAGTAAATGATGGGTGGTCAGATAATCCAACTACTTCATCAATGATGTTAAAACCGCGACGTTTTAAATAATCACGTCCTAGTCGTCCAAGCACAATAATTGAATATTGGTTTGAATCCATATTATGACGTTCACGAATTACGTTACTTACTGTACGTAATACGTTACTGTTATAACCACCTGCTAGTCCGCGATCAGATGTAATAACGATGTACCCTGTACGCTTTACAGGACGCGCATTTAGCATTGGATGATTAATCCCTTTACTTCCTTGCGCAATGCTCGCTACTACTTCTTGAATCTTTTCCATATACGGAACGAAAGATTTAGCATTTTGCTCTGCACGGTTTAACTTAGATGCAGATACCATCTCCATCGCTTTCGTAATTTGACTCGTTTTCTTTGTCGAGTTAATCTTCGCTTTTATATCGCGTAAAGATGCCACAGGTTTTCACCACCTTTTTTCCGGAAGTTGGCACGATTAGTAAGAATCCTCTTCCTAATCTACGTTGCAAGATATTCTTGCTCATGATTGAAGGAAAAGAATAGGTGCACCTACTCTTTTCCTTTACATAACCGTCAGCAATCTCAAAGTTTGAGATGCCTTTATATTATCTAGCTCCAGCGGCTTGAATGCTCGGTGGCTTCACTTCTTCCTCACATTCAGAACGAGCCGCTTCCGCTTTTATTTATCTAGTTCCGTCTCCTAGCCCCTTTCGTCTAAGAACCTTCCCCACCAAAAGGTAGAAAGCACCTTTTGTGGGAAAGAGCCTTAGCCGATGGGGCTGAACAGTCGACTTCACTTTTCATTATTATTCAGAAGCTACAAATACTTTTTTAAATCCATTGATTGCTGCTGCAAATTTGTCGTCATCCGCAAGTTTCTTAGTTGTGCGAATTTCGCTTAATAAGTCAGCTGCATTTGAATCTAACCAAGCATGGAATTCTTCTTCGAAACGAGTGATATCTACTACTGGGATATCATCTAGGAATCCACGTGTTAAAGCGTAAAGAATGATAACTTGTTTCTCTACACGTAACGGTTTGTGTAATCCTTGTTTTAATACCTCAACTGTACGAGCACCACGGTTTAATTTCGCTTGTGTTGCTTTATCAAGGTCAGAACCGAACTGAGCGAACGCTTCTAACTCACGGTAAGATGCAAGGTCAAGACGAAGTGTACCTGATACTTTACTCATCGCTTTAATCTGAGCAGATCCACCTACACGAGATACAGAAGTACCCGCATCGATCGCTGGACGTACGCCAGAGAAGAATAGGTCAGATTGTAAGAAGATTTGTCCATCCGTAATAGAAATTACGTTTGTTGGGATGTAAGCTGATACGTCCCCTGCTTGTGTTTCGATGAAAGGTAGTGCAGTTAAAGAACCGCCGCCTCTTGCATCACTTAATTTTGCTGCACGCTCTAATAAGCGAGAATGTAAGTAGAATACATCCCCTGGATATGCTTCACGACCTGGAGGACGACGTAATAGTAATGAAAGCTCACGGTAAGCCGCTGCTTGTTTTGATAAGTCATCATATACTACTAATACGTGTTTACCATTGTACATGAACTCTTCACCCATTGTTACACCAGCATAAGCAGCTAAGTATAATAATGGAGCTGGTTGAGAAGCTGATGCAGTTACAACGATTGTGTAATCTAATGCACCGTGCTTACGTAGTGTTTCTACTACGTTACGTACTGTTGATTCTTTTTGTCCGATAGCTACATAGATACAAACCATATCTTCATCTTTTTGGTTAATGATTGTATCAAGTGCAACTGCTGTTTTACCTGTTTGGCGGTCACCGATGATTAACTCACGTTGACCACGGCCAATTGGTACAAGAGCATCGATCGCTTTAATACCTGTTTGAAGTGGCTCATGAACAGATTTACGATCCATTACACCTGGTGCTGGACTTTCAATTGGACGAGTGTTTGTTGTATTGATTGGGCCTAAACCATCAACTGGTTGACCTAATGGGTTTACAACACGACCGATTAGTTCTTTTCCTACTGGTACTTGCATGATGCGACCAGTACGACGAACTTCGTCACCTTCACGGATTTCTGTGTAAGGTCCTAAAATAATGATACCTACGTTGTTTTCCTCTAAGTTTTGTGCTAGTCCCATAACGCCGTTAGAGAACTCTACAAGTTCACCAGCCATAACGTTATCAAGACCATGAGCACGCGCAATACCGTCACCAACTTGGATAACTGTACCAACATCACTCACTTCGATTTCAGACTGATAGTTCTCGATTTGTTGCTTTATCAGTGCGCTAATTTCTTCAGCTCTGATGCTCATGTGCTTCACCCCTATCTATTCTTCATTAATTCACGCTGAATACGTGCTAATTTTCCTTGTAAGCTTCCGTCGTAAATGCGATTTCCAATACGTACTTTAATGCCGCCTAGTAAATCTTCATCCACAACATTTTTCACGCGAATTGCATCTTTTCCTGTTTTTTTTGCAAATGCTTCTGCAATGTTAAGTTTTTCTTCTTCCGATAGAAGACGAATAGAATATACAGTTGCATCCGCTACGTTACGTTCTTCATTAGCAAGAACAACATATTCATTTGTAATTTCAGGTAGGATATCAATACGCTTGTTATCAATTAAAATATATAACGTATTTAAAATAGATTCAGAAACAGATGCGAATACGTTTGCAAGAAACGTTTTCTTCTGCTCTTTTGAAATGTTCGGTTGCGTTAAAAAGCTATGTAGTTCTCCGTTCTTTGTAAAAACGTTTTGTACAAGGCGTAATTCCTCTTCAAACATTTCTAATACGTGTTTTTCTTTTGCAATTTTAAAAAGAGCGACAGCATAACGTTTTGCTACAATCCCATTGCTCATCGCGCTTCTCCTACTTCTTTAATATAATCGCGGATTAACTTCACTTGATCTTCTTCTTTTAGTTCTTTTTCAATTACTTTAGAAGCAATATGAACAGATAAAGAAGCGACTTGTTCTTGTAAAGCAGCAATTGCTTGCTCTTTTTCGCGTTGAATTTCTTGTACAGCAGATGTTTTAATTGATTCTGCTTCTTCTTTCGCAGCAGCAACAATAACATCCTTTTGATCTACAGCTTGTTTCTTCGCTCTTTCGATTAACTCTTGTGCTTCAACACGCGATTGTTTTAACATTTCACGTTGTTCTTCTACTAATTTCTTCGCTTCAGCATTACTTCTTTCTGCAGCGTCGATTTCATTAGTAACATGCTCTTCACGTTCTTTCATAATTCCCATTAAAGGACCCCACGCAAATTTGCGTAGCATTACTAATAGAAGTAAGAAAATGAACAATGTATAAGCAATCGTTCCAAATGGAATGGAAGCCCCTAATAATAAAGTTGGCACAAGGATTCACTCCCTTCAAAATATCTAAATTGATCATATGAAAAAAAAAGACATACGTTTCGTTCATAAAGCAATGGCGAAGAAAGTTCAAAAAACACTCTTCGCCATCTATGTAAGGGGAGTCTCCCTTATTTGTTCATTACGATGAAAGCAATAACTACACCGATAATTGGAAGTGCCTCAACTAATGCAACCCCGATGAACATAATTGTTTGAAGTGCGCCTTTTAATTCTGGTTGACGAGCAACACCTTCGATTGTACGTGATACGATAAGACCGTTACCAATACCTGCACCTAATGCTGATAAACCAATTGCAATTGCAGCTGCGATTACACCTAAACTCATTTAATTTGTCCTCCTTTGTATTATAAAAAAATAAATTTTTTCTTACTTAAATTATATTAATGGTCATGGCTTACTTTATGAGCCATATAAACCATCGTTAACATTACGAAAATAAATGACTGGATTGATCCAACGAATACACTGAATCCCATCCATGCTAACATCGGTACAAGTGCACCTAATGCTCCTAAGAATGATGCTCCGCCTAACTTAGCAAGTAATCCTAATAAGATTTCACCTGCGTAAATGTTACCAAATAAACGAAGACCTAACGTTAATGTGTTAGCAAACTCCTCAATAACCTTTAATGGGAATAAGAATTTCATAGGTTGGAAATAACCTTTAGCATATTCTTTCGTACCCTTCATCTTAATTCCATAGTAATGGGTGAGGGTAACTACCATCACGGCTAATGTTAATGCAACTGCTGGATCAGACGTTGGTGATCTCCACCATGCAATATGTTCGCCAGCCTCAACTGTTGAATACATGAATGGTAAACCAAGGAAGTTCGATACGATGATAAACATGATAAGCGTAACGCCAAGCGTTAAGAATCGTCCACCTGTTTTCCAGTCCATCGTACTATTGATAATCCCTTTCACGAAGTCAAACACCCATTCCATGAAGTTTTGCATTCCGGTTGGGCGAAGCGCTAAGCTGCGAGTTCCGATAACAGCGATTAAGAAAACAATAACTGCTGCTACAGTAACCATCATAACTGATGACAAATCGAACGTTAAACCTAGAAATTCAACTAATTTACCGTGTTCCACTAGTAATTCACCTCTCTTCCCTGCTCGTATACTCTAAATAAAGAAAATCTATGATCATGACAAGGTATCCTGTCAGCAATCCTACACCTAAGCCCCACATCGCAATTAATTCTTGATATTTGGCTGCAAATAAAATTAATAACCCAATCGTGGCGAATCTTGAATATGTACTTACCGCTGTTGCTTTAAATTTCACGTTTTCTCCATTTGTTACGCGATCTAATAGCTTGTCTGTTCTACGTGCAATGATGCGCAAACTAAGAAAACTGAAAATCGTTCCGATAATCAGTCCAAGAAATACATCCTTGTAAGAGGTAAATCCCCATCCTAGCACTAGAAACGCAAGCAAGTAGTACATATATTTCTTTTGTCTTTGGACAAGTCCATGTACGTCTATCATCATTGCTCTCCCGAATAGTAATGTCGAATGAGTCGAATCATTGCGTATACCCCTGTTCCTAACCCGAGTAATAACCCTATAATAAGAAACAATGGAAACGTTCCAACCTTATTATCAATCCATTGCCCACCAAAGATTCCAATAAGAATAGAACCAACTAACTGAGCAAGAATTCCTGACATTAAAGCATACGCTTTTATATGGCTGCGATCGTTTTTTTGCAAGGATTCATCCCTCCAATATGTAACCCTCATTCACGATGTGTTAATAATAACTCATTTTCCTGCATAAATTCTATACAAAATAAAAAGTTTACATTTTCGTCACGGAAAAGATGTATTTTTGTCACTGAAAGCCCTACCATCTATCCCCGTTGTTAGCATACAATAGGGTATTAACAGTGTCAACGAGAAATCGTAAAAAATCAAAAAATTTGAGTATTAGGCATTTCCTCCCAAAAATGAAAACGTTCCCCTTCTAAATACTGGTTAGAGATATGCAATTTCTAACAGTTTTCTCTTTATAATAGAAGAAATTGTTCACAAGTTTGTCACTATTATATTTTTAAGATATAGCGCTTTCCTTCCATAATATAGTGCCCCCAAGACGTAAGACTTCTATATTATATGTGATGTGTATATAACTTATGTTGTATATACCCTGTATATTTATCTCCCCCTCCCCCGCACGCCCAAGGCGAAAAAAAAACGAGCGGGGAATCCCCCTCTCGTCTGTTGTCTTACTTCGTTCCGAATAAACGGTCACCAGCATCACCAAGACCTGGAACTACATAACCATGGTCATTTAACTTCTCATCTAATGCCGCTACATAAATATCAACATCAGGATGCTCTTCCTGTACTACTTTTACTCCTTCTGGAGCAGCTACGATACACATTAATTTAATTTGCTTTGCACCGCGCTTTTTCAGAGAATTAATTGCTTCAGCTGCAGAACCACCTGTTGCTAGCATCGGATCTAGTACGATAAAGTCACGCTCTTCTACATCCGTTGGAAGTTTCACATAGTATTCTACCGGTTGCAATGTTTCAGGGTCACGGTATAAACCAACGTGTCCTACTTTTGCTGCTGGGATTAATTTCAAAATTCCATCAACCATTCCTAAACCTGCACGTAAAATCGGAATTAAACCAAGTTTTTTACCAGCGATCACTTTTGTTGTCGCTTTGCTTACAGGTGTTTCAATTTCAATGTCTTGAAGTGGAAGGTCGCGAGTAATTTCGAAAGCCATTAAGCTTGCTACTTCGTCCACTAATTCACGAAAATCTTTCGTACCTGTATTCTTATCGCGAATATATGTAATCTTATGTTGAATTAACGGGTGATCAAATACATACAGTTTTCCCATGTGAATCTCTCCTTTAGATGATATTCATGCGTTTACACGCTTTTTTACACTATTTACGATTGTAAAGAAAACGCTACTAATATTCAAGGGCAAATTTGGTAAAATCGTGAATTAGAATGAATCTATCTAGTATCTTTACCAATTATGGGAGCTGTATCCTTCATTATATCGCCAAAATTTATTCATCATTTGTATACATACTTTAAAAATAATATATGTCCACAAAAAAGACTGCCAAAACAATTACGTTTCAGCAGTCTTTTTCAATCTATTATAGATTTGTATACATTGGGAATTTGCTCGTTAACGCTTCTACACGCTTACTTGCTTCTTCTAATGCAACTTCATTCTCATGATTTTTTAATGTATAAGCAATAAGTGCCGCAATTTCATCCATTTCTTCTAAACCGAAACCACGAGATGTTACAGCTGCTGTACCGATACGTACGCCGCTTGTTACAAATGGGCTTGCTGTTTCAAATGGAATTGTATTTTTGTTCACTGTAATACCAACTTCATCTAATACGTGCTCTGCTACTTTACCTGTAATTTCTAAGTTACGAACATCAATCAAGATTAAGTGATTGTCTGTTCCACCAGAAACAAGTGTAAGTCCTTCTTTTTGAAGACCTTCAGCTAAGCGGTTCGCATTATTAATGATATTTTGTGCATATGTTTTAAACCCATCTTGTAGTGTCTCACCAAATGCAACAGCTTTTGCAGCAATTACGTGCATAAGTGGACCACCTTGAATACCAGGGAAGATTGATTTATCAATTTGTTTTGCAAATTGTTCTTCACATAAAATCATACCACCACGTGGACCACGTAATGTTTTATGTGTTGTTGTTGTAACGAAATGTGCATGTGGTACTGGGTTTGGATGTAAACCAGCAGCTACTAAACCAGCGATATGTGCCATATCAACCATAAAGTATGCGCCCACTTCATCTGCAATCTCACGGAATCGTTTGAAATCGATAACACGAGGATATGCACTTGCACCTGCAACGATTAATTTTGGTTTATGTTCTTTCGCTTTTGCTAATACATCATCGTAATTAATACGGTGAGATTCAGCATCCACGCCATATTCTACGAAATTATATTGTACTCCACTGAAGTTAACAGGGCTTCCGTGTGTTAAGTGACCACCATGAGATAAATTCATACCAAGTACTGTATCGCCTTGCTCTAAAATTGTGAAGTATACTGCCATGTTCGCTTGTGCACCAGAATGTGGTTGAACATTTACATGCTCTGCGCCAAAAATTTCTTTCGCGCGATCACGTGCGATATCTTCCACTACGTCTACGTGCTCACAGCCACCATAGTAACGTTTTCCAGGATATCCTTCAGCATACTTATTTGTTAAAACAGAACCTTGTGCCTCCATTACTGCTTCACTTACGAAGTTTTCCGAAGCAATTAACTCAATCTTTGAACGCTGTCTTCCTAGTTCTGCCTCAATTGCAGCAAATACCTTTTCATCTTGACGTTTTAAATGATCCACCAAAATCCCCCTTTTCTGAACGAATTACATCAATTCCCAATAGTTTTTTCTCATTTATTCAGAAAAAACGAAAATTCAGGTTGTAATTCTTTCGAACCTTCATGTTTTCAACTACATTCTAACATGACTTTCTATATCATAAAAGAAAAAAAAAGACCAAAATTGGTCTTTTCTTTCTTCTATTATAAAGTCAGACTACATACCTTTTACCTTTCGATATAAAGCTGTTATAGGACTTTATAATTTTTCATGTTTAACGGCAAGAAATAGCTTCTTCATTTGCCGCATAAACAGCACGCGCTCCACCTATTAGTTTCCCACGTGTTTTCGCCATCGTTACATGCGCACTTCCTATTTCCTTCACACTTGTACGAACCGGTACAGCTACATGCTTTAAATGCATACCGATAAATGTATCGCCAATATCCATTCCTGCATCTGCTTTAATAAACTCAATTACTACCGGATCTTTAAAATTGTGATACGCATACGTCGCTAATGCACCACCTGCTGATCTAACAGGCGTAACTATTACAATTTCAAATTGATATTTCATCGCTACATCTCTCTCAACTACTAAAGCACGATTTAAATGCTCACAACATTGAAACGCCAATTCAATACCTGTTCGTTCTTGAAATTGTTTTAATTCAGAAAAAATCGCCTCTGCCACTTCCATCGTTCCTGATGTTCCAATTCTCTCACCTAGCACTTCGCTCGTGCTACACCCCACTACAAAAATTTGGCCACTTTGCAGTGAAGCTTGTTCTTGGAAATCAGAAAGCGACATTTGCAGCTGTTCTCTTACCTTTACGATTTCTGTCATTACGCCTCTTCCTTTCACAGGTTGGTTCACCAAATTATATTTCATACTACTTATAGTTAGAATCTATTACTTTGTTTCGTACGTTTTAATTTTTCCTACGCGGTTTTCGTGACGGCCACCTTCATAGTCAGTTGTCAGCCAAATTTTCGCGATATCACGCGCTAGACCCGCTCCAATTACACGCTCGCCCATTGCTAACATGTTAGTGTCATTATGCTCTCTCGTCGCTTTCGCACTGAAAGTATCATGAACTAATGCACAACGAATACCATTTACTTTGTTTGCTGCGATTGACATACCAATGCCTGTCCCGCAAACTAAAATGCCACGATCCACTTCACCATTCGCTACCATTTCTGCTGCTGGAAACGCAAAATCAGGGTAATCAACAGAACCAGCCTCACATTCACAACCTAAATCAATATATTCAATATTTAACTCTTCTAATAAACTTACAAGTTCTTTACGGATATTCATACCGCCGTGATCAGATGCTACTACTACTTTCATTTTTACCCCTCCAAAGTTTCAATCAATTATCTTCATTTCACACTCGCTACCTTAATGGAACGAAGTGATCTCCAATATCGTATTATACACGAAACATCAACCTTCTGAATGTTTTTTCAGTAAAGTTTGTACAAGTTTTTCCATCTCTTCTAACGTTTCTTTATAAATAGAAAGCGATCCGCCAAATGGATCTGAAATATCCTTACTTACACCCTCAGTTAATCCATATAATGTATCCAATTTCTTTTCAACACTCGGATAATGCCCAAGTACAATTTGCTTATGGTTTTCCGTCATTGTTACTACAATATCCGCCCAATCAACCAAAGTATCGTTTACCTGCTGTGAAGCATGATCGATTACAATTCCTTTTTCAGCTAAAGCTTCCTTTGCATGTACCGACGCATCGCTTCCAGGATAGGCGAAAACACCAGCAGATTGCACTTCAAATTTACCTTCTCCATAATGACGAAGCAAAGCCTCAGCCATCGGACTACGGCATGTATTTCCAGTGCAAACAAATAACACCCGTTTCATCTAAACCCACCCCTTTTTTCTGTTTCCTACCATTTATCCCGCTATTTGCGGACAGTAAGACTCCCACCTCAAAATTCGGCAAATGCGAGGGATTTAGGTGGGAGTCGGGCTGCCCGTAAAAGCCCAATTGGTGAGGGCTAATAATCAGTGGGGGATGGACAAACCCCCCACTGACTAAAGTTTCACTTTATCATAGCGTACATTAGAATAGAACAAAAGAAATGTGAATATACGAAAGGCGCATTTCTCTTATATTTTTTCTAAGAAAAATGCGCCTTATCCACATATATGTGAAACCCTATTTCCAAGTGCCCAAAGTATTTACCATACATAATGAACACACTACGAAACAAAATAAGGAATCCATTTCATACGAAACAGATTCCTTTCATACAATAATTATTTCATTGTAACTTTCATTACTTCTGTTGAACCTTTTGTAGCTGCTACACCCACAGTTGTCTTAATAGACTCAGCTGCATCTGTGTTTGTAATAACGATTGGAGTAATTGTGCTTTTCGCTTTTTCACGAATTAATTCTAAGTCGAATGAGATTAATTTATCTCCAGCTTTTACAGCTTGTCCTTCAGAAACGTGAGCTTCGAAACCTTCACCTTCCATTTTTACAGTTTCTAGTCCAACGTGAATTAAAATTTCTGTACCGTTTTTCGCTTTAATTCCAATAGCATGTTTCGTGTGGAATAATTGTACGATTTCACCATCAACTGGAGATACAACTACACCTTCAGTAGGATCGATTGCAACACCGTCACCCATCATACGACCAGCGAATACTGGATCTGGTACTTCTTCAATATTTTTCACTGCTCCAGTTAATGGAGCTACGATTGTTTCTTCATTTGTTTTTGAACCAAAACCGAATAATTTTTTAAACATAGGATAGTCCTCCTTATAATTTACCTAAAAGTTTATAGGGCAATCTCTATTCAAGATCGAAATACACGTAAGACTTCATACTTCGAATGTTATACTGTAAAAACGCTTTCGAAATAAATCATGTCATTACTACTAGACTCCTATTGTAGCGCCTCACAAAATCCCAGTCAATTCTGATTGTCTGAATAACAATGCGAAGTTAACTTCTACTTATATTTTCTCTTTTTTTCACTTACTTGTCTAGAGGTCTTTACTACATTTTATTTTTTGTTGTTAATTTGTAAAATTTCTTTCAAATTTTTGTTAAGATCCACTTGACTAAAGTAAGTAACTATTTTGTTATTTACTTACATAAGATAAGCAAATAACTTTTAGGGGGTTTCAAAAATGATGGATATCGGTCTTCTTATTATTCGTCTTATTATAGGAATTACATTCATGGGTCACGGTGCTCAAAAATTATTCGGTTGGTTTGGTGGCTACGGTCTGAAAGGAACAGGTGGCTTTATGGAATCAATCGGTTTACGCCCTGGTGTATTTATGGCATTTATGGCTGGCGCAACTGAACTATTAGGTGGTTTCTTATTCGCATCAGGTATTTTCACTGTAGTCGGTTCATTATTTATCGTAGGAACAATGTTAGTAGCAATCTTCACAGTTCACGGAAAAAATGGTTACTGGGTAACACAAAACGGATTCGAATATAATTTAATGTTAATCGCTGTCGCTATCGGTGTAGCTTTAATTGGACCTGGCGCTTACGTTTTACTTTAATATTTATCTCTATTTCAAGATATTTACCAAAAAAGAGATTACTTCAAATTGAGGTAATCTCTTTTTCACATCATCAAAAAAATATTATTTTCAGCAGGAGATTCCCATTGATATCTTGTAAACAAACAATAAGTATTCATATTTAGAAAGGGGATTACAACATGTTATCCATTAATCCAAACGAACAAACCGAAAAAGATAATTACAAATTACTAACAGGAAGTATCATTCCACGTCCTGTTGCATTCGTTACTTCTGTAACTAAAGATGGTGTATTGAACGGTGCGCCATATAGTTATTTCAATATCGTCGCTGCCAATCCACCACTTATCTCAGTTTCAGTACAACGAAAAGAAGGAAAACCGAAAGACACTTCCCGAAACGCAATCGAAAAAGGGGAATTCGTCGTACATATTTCTGATGAATCTTACGTAGAAGCGATCAATGAAACAGCAGCCAACCTACCTCCTAATGAAAGTGAAATCGAATTAGCAAAACTAACACCGATCGACAGTGATGTCATTTCAGTACCAGGGGTGAAAGAAGCAAACATTCGAATGGAATGCGTATTAGAACGCGCTATCCCGCTCGGCGGAACCGAAGACTCACCAGCTTGTGATCTACTAATTGGCCGTGTCGTTCGCTTCCACGTCGCAGAACACTTATACGAAAACGGCCGAATTCACGCCGAAGAACTAAAACCAATAAGCCGCCTAGCAGGACACAACTACGCAAAACTAGGAGAACAATTTGAATTAGTAAGGCCACTTTAAAAGTGAAGGCGGCTCGTTCAGCTCTGACCAGCTAAGGTTCTTAGATGCGAAGAGCTGGCCACTGGAGCTGGATACATCTAAAAGCGTAACCGGCTCGTTCAGCTTCGTCACTCAAACATAAAATCCCCCGCTTTAAGCGGGGGATTTTTTCACTGTAATTCTTCGTTCTTCTCCTCTATTGCAGGTAATTTCTCTTTTTTAGATTTACCAAGCTTTATAACAAAGAAATATAAAGAAAGTAATGTGATAAGGAAAACAATTAAGAATGGGTACGGTGAATAAAACACACGCGCTGCCTCAGATTTTCCTGCAACAAATTTTAATGACTCAATATCTAAAAACTCAGCAAACATTTGTACACCGATCATACTAAACCAAAAAACAAAAAAACTAATAATAATACCAAAAACTTGTTTTAATCTCGTCATTTGTACCACCCTTTTTATATTTGCAGAGTATTGTATTCAGGTGTACAGAAAGGAATTATCTTACCATTCACGAATCAATTTAATCCAACCTAAAACCGCAATTTGCAAAATAATGCCCCAAATGATAAGCCTACGTAACCATCTTGGAAAAAAGGTTATAAATACGACATACCATTTTAGCATCCGATTTATATTCCCACCCTCATATGAAAATTATATAGGAAAAAGGAGATATAATCCAAACCCAACAAGAATAATACCACCTACTATTTCACCATATGTACCAAGCATACCTTTCGCATGTCTACCGATTAATAAACCAATCCACGCTAACAACATGCTAATAAATCCAAAAAGTAATATAGTAACAATCGTCTGCGCTCCGTAGATTCCAAGACTAAGACCTACTGAAAAACTATCTATACTGACACCAAATGCAAATACAAATAAACTAATTCCAATTGGAGCAGTTCTAGTCTCTTCACCTTCTAAAATAGACGCATATACGATATAGAACCCTAGTCCAATCAATAAAATGGCTCCTGCAAAATTCGCAACATCCCCATACCTCTCTGATAGAAAACGTCCTAATATCATTCCGGTAAATGGCATGATAATATGAAATATTCCTATCGTCATACCGATATAAAGGATTTGTCTTAACTTTAATGTCACCATCCCCATACCGAGGCTCACTGAAAATGCATCCATCCCTAAGGCGAACGCCATAATTATTAAAGGTATTAGCTGTTCAAGCGTCATTCATGTCCCCCCTCGGACGTGCTACTTCACAATATGCTTATCCGAGGAGAAATATTCTGTTTGCTCAAGGTACATTATCATTCAGTGATAATATGATGTCCCGCAGCTTTTGTTAAACGATTCATAATTGCATTTCCTATTCCTTCATTCGGGAATGACTCACTAAAAATAACATCTACTTCACTTGCATCAAACGTTCTAAGTACATCATATAATTTAGTCGCAACGCTAGCTAAATCACTTCGCATACCACAAGATAATACAACATCAGCACTATATACATGTTGATACTCTTCGGTCGTTAATACACCTACTTTAAGCCCTTCTTTCTTTTTCTCATCCACAATAAGCTGAATAAACTCTCGTGATCCTTCAACAATACTAAGTGGTGCTTTCGGTGCATAGTGTGTATATTTCATTCCCGGTGATTTTGGCTTTTCTTTCGCATCCTTTAAAGCTGGATCTAAAGAAACATTTCCTATCACGGCTTCTAATTGCTCCTTCGTAATCCCACCTGGACGTAAAATCGTCGGAACCTCGCTCGTACAATCAATTACAGTTGATTCAACGCCTACTCCTGTTGCCCCGCCATCAACAATACCAGCAATTTTTCCATTTAAATCTTCATACACATGAGAAGCTAACGTTGGACTTGGGCGTCCTGAACGATTCGCACTCGGTGCCGCAACAGGCACGTTTGCCTCTTCAATAAGGGCGAGCGCTACTGGATGATCCGGCATCCTCACTCCGACTGTATTAAGTCCTGCCGTAACCCTCTCTGAAATCCCTTTTTTTCTCGGTAAAATGATTGTTAATGGTCCTGGCCAAAAATGCTCCATTAACTTTTCTGCAACCGGCGGAATTTCTCTTACAATACCATCTAACTGAGATTTTGTTCCTATGTGGACAATCAGTGGATTATCGCTTGGTCTCCCTTTCGCTTCAAAAATTTTCGCTATCGCTTCATCATCCATTGCGTTTGCTCCTAACCCATATACCGTTTCCGTCGGGAAGGCCACCGCTTCATTTTCTCTTAATAATCTCGCTGCTTCTTTTAATTGTGGATAATATTTTTTTCTTTCCACAACATTATCCACAATCCACATATTTGTATGCATTTTTCCCCACGTCCTTTTCTACCATGAAATACTTGTCTATTTTTAGTTTACTATGAGATTTATCCAAAAGACAAACAAGGTTTATCCACAAAATGTGGATAAACCTTGTTAATCCGTGGATAACTTTGTGAATAGCTGACAATTTAGTATTATTGCATTTAGCTCTTTTATATTTTTACAAAAGTGTTCTAACTGTCGAATTTCCTCTGGTACTTCCTCTTTCTCTATAATGACAAAGTTAAAAAACTGAAAGATTGTCACAGATTGTGGATGATTTGTGAGTAAGTACAATTGTCGAATATCTTTTTCTTTCATATACTGCAAAAACATCTCAAAAAAATATAAGAAAGTCTGTTTATCCACATTAGGTGTGAATAAACAAGAACGGATAAGTGCATTTTCTCCACTTTGTTCATATCCAATTACCGCTCGTATTTCTCCCGCCTCTTCCAAGATCATAAATTGTGCGTACAACTCATTTATTTTATCATCTTTTTTATTAGCTTGTCCGAAAAAAGAATGCAATCTTTCTACATCTGCTTTCGTAGCAAAATACACGTTCTTCATAGTAAATCCCTCCTCATTGATATATATGAGGAAGGATTTATTAATAGTACTATTTAGAGAATAAAGATGTAAAAGCTTCGACGATAAATAATTTAACCTCTGGTTTTTCTTCTTCCTCTTCTACTGTTACATACTCATTTTCCTTTTCTTGTTTTTGCTCCACAGGTTTCTCTACTTTTTTTACAGGCTGTTCTTCTACTTGCGTTTCGTGTTTTACTACTTTCTTTTCCTGTGCTGTTACTTTTTCAGCTTTTTCCAGCTTTACTACTTTCTTTTCTTTCACCTTATCCTCTTTCTTCTCCGGTGCATCCACTACTTCCTCATCTGGTTGTCTCACCTGCTCCTCTTCAGGAGATTCAGCTTTCACAACATGTTCTTCTTTCCTTACAGCTGTACCACTTGAAAAATCTAAGAAACACATCGGTGGAAATAACACACACCACCAGTTTGCACCTTCACCTTTTCCAATTGTAATAAGTACCGCTTCATATTCTCCTGCCGGATAAATAAAATTCCCATATACCTTTGTAGGAAACTTCACATTCTTACCGAATTTCACTTGAAACGCCTCTTTACTTCCTTCTCTTTTCAGCGTATTCGCCACTGTCTTTTCAATTTCAGGAATATGATTTTGAATTACTTTTCGAGCTTCTTCAAATGACGTTAAATCCGCTACCCATCCATCAATTTGTACTTTCACTTCATCACGTACTTTACGTTTTAATGCCTGATCTTTATCAGAATCACTATTAGCTAAAATACGTAATCGAACGGCCTCTTTCGGAATAACAGCAGGCCCTTTTGCATCAGCTTTCATATATCCAAACTGCACAAGTAACTGTGCACCAATTAATAATAAAAGAAAGTAAGCAATAACTTGTTTTTTCATTTCCTCCACCGTCCCCTCTAGAAACAGTGTGGACAGAGTTACTTCTTTCTAAACTATTAAATTCAAAATCTATATAAATTTTTGTAACTACTCCGCCACTCTATGAAAGGCCGACAGAAAAGCATTTTTTTAAATGGACGAGAGGGACTGGCTACGTACAGGAGCGGTCAGGGCCTTTTCCTGCCACACGCAAAGTTTTAAAACAAAGAAAGCTAGCAAAGTGTATGTCCATTTTTATTTTCATGGCAGCAATCTATATGCTGAAAAATGAAAATAACTTTCTATAGGTAATAAGAGGCGTATTTTCTCTGGAATAATACTCCTTACCAAACTTCTAAATGAAATGTATGGCTGAGTAGTTACGAATTTTTTATACAAAAAATAGAGTAAGGCTTATGCCTTACTCCATCTCTGCAAATACCATGCGATCTTTTCCATTAATATCAAATACAACTTCAACTTGAGCGCGCGGGAAAGTTTGCTGTAATAATGCTTTCACATCTTCACCTTGCCCTACACCAATTTCGAACGCCACAATCGCCTTTTTCTGTAATACATTCGGCAATTCCTCCATAAAACGACGATAGAAATCTAGTCCATCTTCCCCACCAACAAGCGCACGCTTCGGCTCATGCTCCTTCACAACAGTAGAAAGACCACGCCAATCTTCCTCTGGTATGTACGGAGGATTGGAAACAACAACATCTAACTTCTGACCTGTTTCATAAAACGGCGACAGTAAATCGCCGTGATAGAAAGTTACATCCGCCCCTAAAGTTTTTGCATTTTCTTTTGCAACTTCAATCGACTCCTGTGCGATATCTACTGTATGCACATGAAGATTTTTATTTTCTAAAGCGAGCGTAATAGAAATCGCTCCACTACCTGTTCCAATATCCGCTATGTGAAGCTCCTCATTACCGAAATGGCGCTCAATTCTCTCTAGCACCCCAACTATAAGTTCCTCTGTTTCCGGTCTTGGTATCAATACCTCTTCATTTACAAAGAATGATCGGCCATAAAACATTTCATAACCAAGCATATATTGGATCGGAGTACCTTCTACGTGCTTGTGGATAAATTCTGCAAAACTTTTCTCTTGTTCCGCAGTTATTTCTTCACGCATATTCATGAGCATTCCGGTTCTGTTCGTCTTTAATACATGACAAAGGACAATTTCTCCCGCATTTTCATCTCGTCCATTTTCCTGTAAAAAAGAAGAAGCCCATTTCAGGGCTTCATAGACACGCATTACTCAGCTGCCTCCATCTTTTGAGCCTGATCTTCCATCACTAAGGCATTGATGAAATCATCTAACTTACCTTGTAGGATTTGATCTAGCTTTTGAATCGTTAAACCGATTCGATGGTCTGTAACACGGTTTTGCGGGAAGTTATACGTACGAATACGCTCTGAACGATCTCCCGTACCAACAGCTTGTTTACGGTTTTGATCATACTCAGCTTGCGCTTCTTGTCTAAACTTATCATAAACACGTGCGCGTAATACTTTCATCGCTTTTTCTTTATTCTTAATTTGTGATTTCTCATCCTGACAAGATACAACTACACCAGTCGGTAAATGTGTTAAACGTACCGCTGACATCGTTGTATTAACGCTTTGTCCACCTGGACCACTAGAAGCAAACGTATCAACACGAACATCTTTTTCATGAATATTAATTTCTACTTCTTCTGCCTCTGGTAATACAGCTACAGTTGCTGTAGATGTATGAATACGTCCACCAGATTCCGTTTCAGGAACACGTTGTACACGGTGAGCACCATTCTCGAATTTCAGCTTAGCGAAAGCACCTTTACCATTAATCATAAAGATAATCTCTTTATATCCACCTAACTCTGTATAGCTCGCTTCGATAATTTCAGTTTTCCAACCTTGCACCTCAGCATAACGGCTATACATACGATATAAATCACCAGCAAATAAAGCCGCCTCGTCACCACCAGCAGCACCACGAACCTCAACGATAACGTTTTTATCATCATTAGGGTCTTTTGGAACAAGTAAAATTTTCAGACGTTCTGATAATGTTTTCTCTTGTCCTTCTAATTCAGAAACCTCTTCTTTTACCATGTCACGCATATCAGCGTCTAACTTATCTTCTAACATTGCTTTTGCATCTCGTAATTGCTCACGAACATCTTTATACTCACGGTACACCTCTACCGTGTCCTGAATATCAGATTGCTCTTTTGAATACTCACGAAGCTTATTTGTATCGCTAATAACCTCTGGGTCACTTAACAACTCATTCAACTTCTCATAACGATCTTCTACAGCTTGCAAACGATCTAACACACCATTCACCTCTACATCCTAGTATCTAATACAAATAGTATATGGTACTTAATCAAAAAAACGCAAATTATATTTAAAAGTGTAGGTGGCTCGTTCAGCTCTGACCAGCTAAGGTTCTCTCGCACAAAAGGTGCTTTTCACCTTGAGTAGCGGAGGTTCTTAGGCACGAAGAGCTTGCCACCAATCTTCATCTATTTTCGAAAAAAACCCGCTCTACATAGCGAGTTTCATTTATCTTTGTTTTGTAGGTACTGCATGACAATGACGACAACGTGGTTCATACGATTCTGAAGCCCCAACTAAAATAATTGGATCATCAAATGCCGCTGGTTCTCCATCGATTAAACGTTGCGTACGACTTGCAGGAGATCCACATGCAGAACAAACTGCCTGCAATTTAGTTACATGTTCAGCAATCGCCATCAGCTGAGGAACTTGTCCAAATGGTAGACCACGGAAATCTTGGTCTAATCCAGCTACAATGACGCGATAGCCACGATTTGCCAATACTTGCACCACTTCCACAATGTCCCCATCAAAAAATTGTACCTCATCGATTGCAATAACATCCATTTCTTCTGTTACATGGTTAAATATATCTTTTGAAGCTGAAACAGGAACTGCTTTAACCTTTAATCCATTATGTGATACAACATCTTCTTCACTATAACGATTATCAATACATGGTTTAAATACAATTGCATGTTGTTTCGCAAATTGTGTACGGCGTATACGGCGGATGAGCTCTTCTGATTTTCCAGAAAACATACTCCCGCAAATCACTTCAATCCAACCATTTTGATTCATTAAGTACATTGAGCTCTCCTTTCATCTACTTTCCTAATCCAAAGTAGGGTAAAGGTTTAATATTTTCGCAAAAAAAACAGACAAGCGAATACATACACTTGCCTGTTTTATGTTCTTTATTACTTAATACCGTATTTCTTATTGAAGCGGTCAACACGTCCGTCTGCAGTAGCAAACTTCTGACGTCCAGTGTAGAATGGGTGAGAATCAGAACTGATCTCAATTTTTAGTAATGGATAAGTGTTACCATCTTCCCACTCAACAGTTTCGCTAGAGCCTTTTGTAGACCCGCTTAAGAATTTGAAGCCAGTGTTCGTGTCCATAAATACAACTTTATTGTAATTTGGATGGATTCCTGCTTTCATTCTTTTCATCTCCTTCCGCCCTGAATCATTTTCGAAACAGAGTTTTTCATCTTCAGCTGCTTACACAACTATATTGATGAAACACATATGATGAAATTATAACAAGGCTAACCCCATTTTGCAACTACCTGTTTTTGTCTTTTTAAAATTAAAAGCGCAAGCGGCTCGTTCAGAATCGTAGGGCACTTCAAGCTCTCGATCCAAATATGATTTTCATCTCAAAAAAACAAAACTATTTCCATATATTACTCTCTCTAATATTCCCTTAAAAACATAAAAAACTCGCTTACTACGAAATAAGCGAGTCTCAATCTTTTCCCTTTACTTAGTTGTTACATATCTTTTTGAGTCTGCAACAATGTTTTGTAAAAATTCTTCATTTGTCTTTGTTTGACGAAGTTTACGTAAGAAGCCTTCAACAAAGTCTGGTGTATCACGCATTGTTTTACGAATACCCCACAGCTTGTCTAAATGTTCTTTCGGAATTAATAGGTCTTCTTTACGCGTACCAGAGCGACGAATATCAATCGCCGGGAAGATACGACGCTCAGCTAATGAGCGATCTAAATGAAGTTCCATATTTCCAGTTCCTTTAAATTCTTCGTAAATTACATCATCCATACGAGAACCTGTATCAACAAGCGCTGTTGCTAAAATTGTTAAGCTACCGCCCTCTTCGATATTACGTGCAGCACCGAAGAAACGCTTTGGCCTATGGAAAGCAGCTGGATCAATACCACCTGATAGAGTTCTACCACTTGGCGGAATAACAAGGTTGTAAGCACGCGCTAAACGGGTAATACTATCCATTAGAATGACAACGTCTTTTTTATGCTCTACAAGACGCATTGCACGCTCTAATACAAGCTCCGCTACTTTAATATGATTCTCTGGCACTTCATCAAAAGTAGAACTTACAACATCACCTTTAACAGAACGTTCAATATCTGTTACTTCTTCTGGACGCTCATCAATTAAAAGTACAATTAATTCTGCTTCCGGATGATTTGTTGTGACACTGTGTGCAATTTCTTTTAACAGACTTGTTTTACCAGCCTTTGGAGGCGCGACAATTAAACCACGTTGTCCAAATCCAACTGGTGCGATTAAATCCATGATGCGTGTCGGTAACTTTTTCGTTTCCGTTTCCAATTTCATTTGGCGATCTGGGTATAACGGTGTTAATGCAGGGAAATGCACACGCTCTTTTGCTGAGTCTGGATCATCTCCGTTTACAGCTTCAACTTGTAATAATCCAAAATAGCGTTCATTTTCTTTCGGAGGTCGTACTTTACCAGAAACCTTATCTCCATTACGTAAATCGAAACGACGAATTTGCGAAGCCGAGATATAAATATCTTCTGAGCTTGGAGAGTAGTTGATAGGACGTAGGAATCCAAATCCTTCTGATTGAATAATTTCTAATACGCCTTCCATGAAAAAGAAACCTTCTTTTTCTGCTCGAGCTTTTAAGATAGCGAAAATCAGCTCTTTTTTCGTTAACTTGCTGTAATACGAAATCTTAAATTCTTTCGCAAGCTCGTATAACTCTTTTAATTTCATGTTTTCTAATGCTGCAATTGACAAATTCATTCAGACACCACACTTTAACGTTATTCTCTTTTCACATGGGTAAAGGGAAAAAATACGGAAGGCAAATAAATAATAATGAAAGGCAATAAGTTCAAGTAGGATAATATTCACTATTGTAACCCTTTTGTCTAGTTTTAATCAATACGTTGAAACACAAATACAAGAAGCGAAGACAAGAAAATTTGTCTTCGCCTTTTATATTTCTTACTTTTTTCTACTCACCTTATTATAAAGAAGAATAGATAAGGCATTTCTGCTTTTATTTAATCTAGCTCCAGCGGCTAGAATCTCCGGTCATTTCACTCTCTCACTCGAAGCAAAAAGCGCTTCAAGGTCGAGAGTTTGAAGTGCCCTGCGATTCTGAACGAGCCGCCTCCACTTTTTACTTAATCCAGCTTCAGCAGCTAGAATGGTCGGTGGCTTCGCTTCTTCCTACGAGGCAAAAAGCGCCTCTACGTCAGAAGCTCCATCCCCCTCCCATTCTGAACGAGCTGCTTACGCTTTTTACTTAATAACCAAATTCGGTTTTTTGTTTAAGCTATGGCGTCCGTCTACGAAGCGTACTGTACCTGATTTTGCACGCATAACAAGGGATTGTGTTGTTCCTACGCTACCTTTAAATTGAACACCACGTAATAGTTCTCCGTCTGTTACACCTGTCGCTGCAAAGATTGCATCGTCACCCTTTACTAAGTCTTCCATACGAAGGATACGATTTATATCTTCAATGCCCATTTTTTTACAACGCGCTAATTCAGCTTCATTTTGAGGAAGAAGCTTCCCTTGGATTTCTCCACCTAAACATTTTAATGCAACAGCCGCTAATACTCCTTCAGGCGCCCCACCAGAACCGAATAAAATATCTACACCTGTACGGTCAAATGCTGTATTAATTGCTCCAGCTACATCTCCATCGTTAATTAACTTAATACGAGCTCCAGCTTTACGAATTTCTTCAATAATTGCTTGATGACGTGGACGATTTAAAACTGTCGCTACAACATCTTCAATATCTTTATTTTTCGCTTTCGCCACAGCACGTAAGTTATCGATGATAGGTGCGTCGATATCAATTGCTCCAACCGCTTCTGGGCCAACCGCGATTTTATCCATGTACATGTCAGGAGCATGTAACAAATTGCCGTGATCTGCAATTGCAATAACAGCAAGCGCATTCCAGCCGCCAGCCGCTACGATATTTGTCCCTTCTAAAGGATCAACTGCAACGTCTACGCGTGGTCCATATCCTGTACCCAATTTCTCTCCGATATATAGCATTGGCGCTTCATCCATTTCGCCTTCGCCAATTACAACTGTACCTTTCATCGGAATTGTATCAAATACATCACGCATAGCTGATGTTGCTGCACCATCTGCCTCATCTTTTTTTCCGAGACCCATCCAACGCGCTGATGATAATGCTGCAGCCTCTGTTACACGTACTAACTCCATAGATAAACTTCTTTCCACGATAATCCCTCTCCTTTAAGTCTTTATATTTCTGCCGTATTTTGTGAACCTTGTTTTTCTATAAAGTGTGCTTCCGTTAGTAGTGATTCTTCGCTCCCCATTAACGGAAGTATCACCACCTTATCCCGATTGGTGAGGGCTAATAATCGGCGTGGGATACCCCATACTGATTAAAGTTTCACTTTATGCATTCTTCATTTCTTCAATTTCTTTCTTTGTCATTTGTTCTCGCCAAATGTTTGCGCCAAGCCCTTTAAGCTTGTCTACTATATTTTCGTAACCTCGATCAATATGATCAAGCCCCGTTACTTCTGTAATGCCATCTGCCATTAAACCCGCAATAACAAGGGACGCACCAGCTCGTAAGTCACTCGCTTTCACCTTCGCACCTTGCAATAAAACAGGTCCAGTCACAATTGCTGAACGGCCTTCTACTTTAATTTGCGCGTTCATACGGCGCAATTCATCAATATGCTTGAAACGTGCGCTGTAAATTGTATCAGTTACAACTCCTGTTCCATGCGCTTTTGTTAAAAGTGTTGTAAACGGCTGTTGTAAATCTGTTGGAAACCCTGGATATACAAGCGTTTTTACATCAACTACTTTTAACCTTCTATTGCCATTCACTGTAATTTGGTCATCGTTCGTTTCAACTTGAACACCAGCTTCTCTTAGCTTCGCAGTAACGGATTCTAAATGCTGAGGAATAACATTATCAACTGTTACTTCTCCTCCTGACGCTGCTCCTAAAATCATATACGTACCAGCTTCAATACGGTCTGGGATGATAGTGTGGTGACACCCATGTAAAGAATCCACACCATCAATTCGGATTACGTCTGTACCAGCACCTTTAATACGTGCTCCCATACTCGTTAACAATGTAGCTACATCAATAATCTCTGGTTCTTTCGCTGCATTTTCAATAACAGTTCTACCTTTCGCTCGTACAGCCGCTAGCATAATATTAATCGTAGCTCCTACACTAACAACATCTAAATAAATACGCGCTCCACGTAGTTCGTCTGCTCTTAAATAAATGGCACCTTGTTCATTTGTAACATGTGCCCCTAACGCTTCAAACCCTTTAATATGCTGATCAATCGGTCGTGGCCCTAAATGACATCCACCTGGAAGCCCAATAACAGCTTTTTTAAAACGGCCAAGCATTGCACCCATTAAATAATAAGAGGCGCGCAATTTTTTCACTTTTCCATTTGGTAAAGGCATCGCAACCATGTTAGAAGGATCGACTACCATCTCTTCTTCCTGCCCATAAGTTACTTTCCCTCCAATTTCCTCCAGTAAGTCTCCTAACATTTTCACGTCCGAAATATTAGGAACGCCACCGATAGTTACTGGAGTATCTGCTAAAATTGTCGCTGGAATTAGTGCAACAGCACTGTTCTTTGCACCACTCACGCGAATTGTTCCATTCAAAGCTCTTCCGCCTTCAACTAGCAACTTTTCCATATTGAGCTCCCTTCTTGTGAATGTATTTATCTTCTACTTCTTTAATAAGGAGAAGTAGAAGATTCCCCCTTAAGAATCTCAATCCCTCTTTCCATCCAAACTCAATAAGTAGAAAACCATCACCTGCAGCTCCCCTGCTGTACAAATAGATGAAGATTAACTATTCATCGAATCAAATTCCTCAATTCAGATACTTACCACATTTATTAATAGGATTATGCACATTATTTTCTATATTCGCAAACCAAAAATTCACTTTATAAAATCTTTAGATTTGTTCGCGCTTTCATTATACAACAAAAGGAAACCGTCTAAAAGACTAGACGGTTTCCAAAACGGAATTTTATTCTTACGCTTTACCGTTAGAACCGAACTCACGCATTTTACCAGCAACAGTTGCTTTGATAGCGTCGCGGCCAGGTCCAATATATTTACGAGGATCGTAAACTTCTTGGTCTTTGTTTAATGCTTCACGAACAGCCTTTGTAAACTCAATTTGGTTCTCAGTGTTTACGTTAATTTTTGAAGTACCTAAAGAAATAGCTTTTACGATATCAGCAGTTGGGATACCAGTACCACCGTGTAATACTAAAGGTACGCCAGTGAAGTCACGAACTTGTTCCATTTCAGCGAATCCTAAGTTAGGCTCACCTTTGTAAGGACCGTGTACAGAACCTAAAGCTGGAGCTAGGCAATCGATACCTGTTGCTTCAACAAGGTGCTTACACTCTGCAGGATCAGCGTAAATTACGCCTTCAGCGATGATGTCGTCTTCTTGTCCGCCAACTGTTCCAAGCTCAGCTTCAACAGATACGTTACGAGCGTGTGCGTATTCTACCACTTTTTTAGTAGTTTCAACGTTTTCATCGAATGGGTGGTGAGAAGCGTCGATCATTACAGATGTAAAACCTGCATCAATTGCTTCTTTACACTTTTCGAAGCTTGAACCATGATCAAGGTGAATCGCTACAGGAACAGAAATGTTCATTTCTTCGATTAAAGCTTTAACCATAGCTACAACTGTTTTGAAACCAGTCATATGACGAGCTGCACCCTCAGATACACCTAAGATTACAGGAGATTTTTCTTCTTCCGCAGCAGCTAAGATAGCTTGAGTCCACTCTAAGTTGTTCATGTTAAATTGACCAACTGCGTATTTTCCTTCTAGTGCTGTGTTTAGCATTTCTTTCATAGAAACTAAAGGCATGGTGAATCCTCCTAAAAAACGTTTTTTGTATCCGATAAGTTCTTATCGCTGGTAGTATGACCAGGATAAGGTAAAATATGTATATTTACATACCGGACTTCTTTCTACACTCAATAGGATAACAACTTGTACTCAAAAACTCAACCGTATTCACCTGCTCAATAGTCCATGTAAACGCTTTTTTCCATATTTTTTATAAAAAATTCATTTTTTACGCCTCTACAGCAAGCTGATCTCTCACTGCTTGACGAATCTCATCAATATCAAACGGTTTAGCAAAGTGCATTAAAGCTCCTAAATCTTTCGCTTCTTGAATCATATCCAATTCTCCATAAGCAGTCATTAAAATCACTTTAATACTCTCATCAATTTCTTTTACATGTTTTAAAATCTCTATACCATCCATACCTGGGATTTTCATATCTAACACTACTAAATCTGGATTATCTTTTTTCACGATATCTAAAGCTTGAAATCCATTCGCTGCTTGGAACGTCTGATAACCTTCTTTTTGGAACACTTCATGCAATAAAACACGAATGCCATATTGATCATCAACGATTAAAATTTTCCCTTCCATAACTCCCAACCTTTCTGTGTAAGTACAAGATTTAAAGCTTCTTATATCTTATCGGTTTATTTTCGCTACTCTTTGCCAAATCCCTTCCTATTCTTTCTTATTTTACCGTTTCCTATTTTGTTATGCCACCCTACTATTTCCCCTTTCCAAAAAAAATAAGCTATAATGAGAACCAGCTAACACGAAAGAAAGGAGCAACAACATGTTAAAAATTTTCTCGACTCAATTAAGTGGATATTTCTCAAAAATTTCTCAAAAAGAGGAAATGAATATAGAAGATAGCGCTCGTCTACTTGCCCAGGCGTTAGTTGGCGACGGTTTCATTTACTTGTATGGTACAAACGAAATGGAGGGTATTGTTTCAGAAGCATTATTTGGCGCCGAACCAATGAAACAAGCAAAACGTTTAATAGAAAACGGTGAACTGGCGGTAGTGACTTCTGCGGACCGCGTACTTCTTATTAGTCGTTTTTCGACAGATGAAGAAATTATAAAAGCCGCGAAAAAACTTCATGAAGAAGGCCAATCTATCGTTGGAATCTCGGCTATTCAAGAAGGTGCTGAATCACTGGAACAATATACAGATGTACATATTGATACAAAGCTGTTAAAAGGTCTTATTCCAGATGATGAAGGTAACCGTTATGGTTTCCCAAGTTTAATTGTAGCTTTATTTGCTTATCACGGAATTAAATTTACAATTGATGAAATAATTGGGGACTATGAATAATTTATGTTAACAGGGCCTAAAACTTAGTTCCTGTTATACATTTCTATTTAATCTTCTTTGCTAATACGCGTACTTAACAATTTACTTCTTTCTATATCCGAATAATATTGAAATCCAACTTAAGCAAGTAAACGACCGACGTATCGTTCCTATCTTTTTTCATATAAACGGGAAATCATTCTCTGTCGTGGATAGAAATGGCCATTTTTTAGATCACACTAATTCCAATTTTAATATCATCAGTGTCGTGCACACATTTAGTCATATGTATACTGAAATATCAGATGCAAACTTTAATGAATAGTTAAAAACAGATGTCTATATTTTCATGAGAGACCTTCTTATTTTCAATATGTTAATTAAACGCGGCATTATATCAAAGTTTGAAAACCAAAATATATTTGTATCTAACAAATATGATGGTCCAATATTTGTTGATAAATTTAAAGAAATATTTGCGATTGCTTAAGAAACCATCGACGCTCATATGGACTGGATTTCCTCAGGGAATAATAATTCTAGAATCTCCACACTTCTTGAAACTTTAGAATTACCTGTAGATACAAGAGATATGAATGTTATCAAAAAACAGTATAGAAGTTTAGCAAAGAAATATCACCCTGATACAGGAAATGGCTCAGAAGAAAAAATGAAAAAAATTAATGTAGCTTACGAGGAACTTTGCCAACAACTTGCAGCATCCTAAGTCATTATTATAATTACATAGAAAACTTATAAAAAAACAGCCATCACTTTAAAGTGACGGCTGTTTTTTTATTACTTGCTCTCTTTATTCGTAATAGAAGCACTTACGAAATCATGGAACAATGGTTGTGGACGGTTTGGACGAGATACAAGTTCTGGATGGAACTGTGCTGCCACGAACCAAGGGTGATCTTGTAATTCAATAATTTCCACTAGACGACCGTCTGGGCTTGTACCAGAGAATACAAATCCCGCTTTTTCCATATCTGGACGGAATTGATTGTTGAACTCATAACGATGACGATGACGCTCATATACAACCGGCTCGTTGTAAGCATTGTAAGCATTTGTTTCTTCAGCAAGCTTACATGGGTATAGACCAAGGCGAAGCGTACCACCTAAATCTTCTACATCTTTTTGTTCTGGTAATAAATCGATAATTGCATAAGGTGTGTCAGGATTAATTTCAGAAGAGTTAGCCCCTTCTAATCCTAATACGTTACGTGCAAATTCGATTGATGCAAGTTGCATACCTAGGCAAATTCCTAAGAATGGAACTTTGTGTTCACGAGCATATTGAATTGCAACGATCTTACCTTCTACACCACGATCGCCGAAGCCACCTGGTACAAGGATACCATCTGTGTCGCCAACTAATTCTTTTACGTTCTCTGCTGTTACGTGCTCAGCGTTTACCCATTTCACTTCTACATCTGTGTCGAATGAATAACCTGCATGACGAAGTGCTTCTACAACAGAAATGTATGCATCTTGAAGCTCTACGTATTTACCAACAAGAGCGATTTTTGTTTTCTTAGAAAGGTTACGTACTTTATTAACTAGCGCAGTCCACTCTGTCATATCTGCAGCTGGATTGTCTAATTTTAAGTGATCGCAAACGATTTGGTCCATGTTTTGTTCTTGAAGAGATAATGGAACCGCATATAAAGTATCTGCATCGCGTGCTTCGATAACTGCTTTTGTATCGATGTCACAGAATAATGCAAGCTTGTCTTTCATGTCCTGAGAAACAGGTAGTTCTGTACGAACAACGATAATATTTGGTTGAATACCTAAGCTACGAAGCTCTTTAACGCTATGTTGCGTTGGTTTTGTTTTCATTTCACCCGCTGCTTTTAAGTACGGGATTAACGTACAGTGAATGTACATTACATTGTCACGACCGATGTCGCTCTTAATTTGACGAATTGCTTCTAAGAATGGCAGAGACTCAATATCACCAACAGTTCCACCGATTTCTGTAATAACAACGTCGGCGTTTGTTTCGCGACCAGAACGATATACACGTTCTTTAATTTCGTTAGTAATGTGAGGAATAACTTGAACTGTTCCTCCTAAATATTCACCACGACGCTCTTTTTGAAGAACTGAAGAGTAAATTTTACCTGTTGTTACGTTGCTGTATTTATTTAAGTTGATGTCGATAAAACGCTCATAGTGACCTAGGTCTAAGTCCGTTTCTGCACCATCATCTGTTACGAATACCTCACCGTGTTGGTATGGGCTCATAGTCCCTGGGTCTACGTTAATGTATGGATCAAACTTTTGAATAGTTACGTTTAAACCACGATTTTTTAAAAGTCTTCCAAGAGATGCTGCTGTAATACCTTTTCCTAAAGACGATACTACACCGCCTGTTACAAAAATATACTTAGTCATGAAAATACTCCCTTCTACTTCGTTGTTATATAATCACCGTTGCAAAGTGCAACGTATGTAGATAACACTGTATCTATCTTATTGTTAGACTCTTTTTATTTTCTAAACAAAAAACAAAAAAGAAAATTGCTCCCCTCATCACATAAAGTAATAAGTAGGGAGCAATTTTCTTTTATATTTACACTTTAAAAGTATTATCGTCTTTTTTTAAAGAGCCCAAAAATGATTCTACATGGACGATAATGAAAAGTCAAGAACTACCGCTCTTCCTCTTCTTCTTCTTCAGTTTCATCGTACTCAAGTTCTTCTTCTGCGAAGTCTTCATTATCTTCTTCTACATCATCTGCGTCTTCGTCTTCAAGAACCTTGTCCAAATCTTCTACATCTTCTTCTACATCATCTTCTACATCTTCTTCTACATCATCTTCTTCAATGTAGTCGTCAAAACCGTCCTCTTCAACTTTGCGTTTCTTCTTTGGTTTTGGCTGAGGCAGAATTTCTTCATCAATTTGCTCATATGGGTACCAGCTACGTAGCCCCCAACGATTTTCGCCTAAATTAATGAAACGTCCATCGATGTTTAAATCTGTATAAAATTGTGCGAGTTTCGCATTAACTTGTTCTTGAGATAGTCCCAGCACTTGAGCGATTTCTTGAACCAACTCGTTGAATGTCGTTGCTTGTCTTTTATCCCCTAAAACGCTATGTACAACTTCAATCATTGAACATTCTTTTAGCTCTTCTGGTGAATATTGCTTAAAATTCACTTATGCGGCACTTCCTTTCTTCAAATATAACCTTATATACAACGGTCTGCTTAAAAAAATCCATACTATTCATTATAAACAAAAGTCGCACAAATATGCTACAAAAAAAACGGGAAACTTTTATCCCGCTATTTGCGGGCAGTAAAACTCCCACCTCAAAATTCGGCTGGAGCAAAGAAGTTAGGTGGGAGATCCACTGCCCGTAAACGCCCGATTGGTGAAGGCTAATAATCAGTGTGGGATGAACACCCCCCCCCCACTGATTAAAGTTTCACTTTATATGGTAATAAAATTATAATTTGTCTATTCCTTATTTCGGAAACATATGTGCTCCTTGCAGTACATACCTAATTTGCATTTCAGTATATTCTTCAAGCGTATACAGTTTTTGCAGGGCCCAACGTCTAAATCCCCACATTTGTCCTTGTATGAAAATATTATGTGCAAGAAGCTGTACTTCCTTTTTATTTAGTGTAAATGTCCCATTTTCCGTACACTGCTCTAAAATATTCTCAAATATCCCGACCATTTGAAACTCTTTTTCTAATACATATGGGAGTGATTCTTTCGGTAAAAAACGTACCTCTTGATACATAATTAATACTTCTTCTTGCAATTCATCCATCACTTTAAAGTAATTCGTTATCGCTATCTTTAAGCTTTCTATACTTCCCTTCTCTGTACACACTACTTCCTCTAACCGCTCTTTTACATGTTCATAAATACTATCACAAACTAAATATAATACATCATCTTTTGTGCGAATATATTCATACAGTGTTCCGATACTAAATCCAGCCGCTTTCGCAATTTCTCTCGTTGTTGTACGCGGGAATCCTTTTTGCTTAAACAGCTGCACCGCACCTTTAATCATCTGTTCACGCCTTAACGCAACTAATTTTTCATCTTTCACTGACGCATGTACATTATGTTTAACCATCCCTTCACCTCTCTCTATTATTTTTGGAAGTAAAAAGCGTAGGAAAATACCTACGCTTTCGTTCCTACTTCGTTAACATACGAGAAATTACAAGCCTTTGAATCTCTTGTGTTCCCTCATATATTTGTGTAATCTTTGCATCGCGCATATAACGCTCTACTGGATAATCTTTCGTATAACCATAACCACCAAATACTTGTACTGCTTCAGTCGTTACCTTCATCGCTGTATCACCTGCAAATACTTTTGACATCGCTGATTCTTTCCCGTACGGAAGCCCTTCAGATTCAAGCCAAGCCGCTTGATATGTTAAAAGACGCGCTGCCTCTACATCCGTTGCCATATCTGCAAGTTTAAAGCCAATTCCTTGTTGCGCCGCAATTGGCTTCCCAAACTGATGACGTTCTCTTGCATATTCTACAGAAGCATCTAAAGCGGATTGTGCAATCCCGACCGCTTGCGCCGCAATACCATTACGGCCGCCATCTAACGTTTGCATCGCAACTTTAAATCCTTGGCCCTCTTCCCCTAGCAGATTCTCTACAGGAATACGGCAGTCTTCAAACATAATTTCAGTCGTTGGCGAAGAACGAATTCCTAACTTACTTTCCTTCTTCCCAACTGAAAATCCTAGCGTATCACTCTCCACAATAAATGCACTCGTGCCGCGTTGCTTTGACTCAGGATCTGTTAATGCAAAAACAACATAAATATCAGCAATGCCGCCATTTGTAATAAAGATTTTCGAACCATTTAAAATGTAATGGTCTCCATCTCGTTTTGCAGTCGTCCTCATTCCACCAGCATCTGACCCAGAGCTTGGTTCTGTTAAGCCATATGCACCAATTTTCTTCCCTTCAGCCATTGGGCGCAAAAATTTTTGTTTTTGCTCTTCCGTTCCAAATTTAAAAATCGGCCATCCAGCAAGTGAAGTATGTGCAGACAACGTTACACCTGTAGAAGCACAGACACGAGATAATTCTTCAACGGCAATTACATACGCCAAGTAATCGCTTCCAATTCCGCCGTATTCTTCAGGCCACGGAATACCGGTTAAACCAAGCTCTGCCATTTGATCGAATAAAGCGCGATCAAATCGCTCTTCCTCATCACGCTCTGCTGCCGTCGGTGCTACTTCATTCCTTGCAAAATCCCGAACCATTTTTCTTATCATTTCATGTTCTTCTGATAATTTAAAATGCATTCCCGTCTCCCCCTCTGCCTTTTTATAAAGCTCGACTAATTACAAGCTTTTGTATTTCGCTCGTTCCTTCATATATTTGTGTGATCTTCGCATCACGGAAAAATCTTTCTACTGGATAATCTTTCGTATAACCATAACCACCAAATACTTGCACCGCTTCAATCGCAACTTCAACAGCCGTCTTAGAAGCAAATAATTTCGCAATAGAAGCTTCTTTACCGCATGGTAATCCTTGTGCTCTTAGCGATGCTGCTCTGTATACAAGTAATCGCGCTGCTTCTACGCTAGTCGCCATATCTGCAAGTTTGAATCCGAGTCCTTGCTGCGCCGCAATTGGCTTTCCAAATTGCTCACGCTCTTTCGCATAATCAATCGCACATGCAAGCGCCGCTTCCGCGATTCCTAATGCCTGCGCTCCGATTCCAATTCGCCCAACATCTAAATTCGCCATTGCCACCTTAAATCCTTGTCCTTCTTCACCAAGTAAATTCTCGACCGGCACTTTCATATCTTCAAACGTAAGTTGCACTGTACGAGAACCAAGAAGACCCATCTTATGCTCATCTTTTCCGATGATTAAGCCTGGTGTATCTTTCTCTACTATAAATGCTGAAATCCCGCTTTTCCCCGCATCTGGATTTGTAGACGCGAAGACGATATATGTACTTGCTTCACCACCATTTGTAATAAAGACTTTCGATCCATTAATGATGTAGTGATCGCCTTTCTTTACAGCTCTTGATTTCAAACTACCTGCATCTGATCCTGCATTCGGTTCTGTTAGAGCAAATGCGCCTAAATATTCACCAGTCGCCAGTTTAGAAACATATTTCTGCTTCTGTTCTTCTGTTCCAAAATACAAAATCGGATTCATTCCAACTGACGTATGTACAGCTAAAATTACACCAACCGTTGCGCTTACCTTTGAAATTTCTTCAATCGCTAGAATATAAGAAATAAAATCCATTTCTGCCCCGCCATATTTTGCAGGCGCTGGAATACCCATTAGTCCAAGCTCACCCATCTTTTGCAAAATCTCTTTTGGGAACACCCCTTGTTCCATACTAGGAACAAAGGGAGCTATTTCCTTCTGTGCAAAATCTCGAACCATTTTCCTCATCATTTGTTGCTCTTCAGTAAAATGAAAATTCATGTACTTCGCCTCCGTTTGCTATATATCCTTTTAACAACTTGGTCAGACCACTACTTTAATAAAGGGAGGAATTTATTCGTAAACGTAGAAACCACGACCCGTTTTACGCCCTAACCATCCTGCATTCACATACTTACGTAATAATGGACATGGGCGATATTTACTATCTCCTAATCCTTCATGCAACACTTCCATAATGTATAAACACGTATCTAAACCGATAAAATCAGCTAATGTAAGTGGTCCCATCGGATGATTCATACCGAGTTTCATTACTTCATCAATCGCTTCTTTCGTTGCTACACCTTCATATAACGTATAGATCGCTTCGTTAATCATCGGTAATAAAATACGGTTCGATACAAACCCTGGGAAATCATTTACTTCAACTGGCACTTTCCCGATTTTTTTCGTAATATCCTCAATCGTTTCGTACACTGCATCATCTGTAGCTAAACCACGAATAATTTCAACGAGTTTCATAACCGGAACTGGATTCATAAAGTGCATGCCGATTACTTTCTCAGGACGTTTCGTTACCGCTGCAATTTCCGTAATTGGTAACGATGACGTATTCGTCGCTAAAATTGCGTGTTCTGGAGCGATTTCATCTAGATTCGCAAAAATTTTCTTTTTAATATCCATTTTCTCAACAGCTGCTTCAATAACAAGATCCGCTTCTTTTACACTATTTAAATCGAGCGTCCATGTAAGACGATTTAAAGTCGCTTCTTTCTCTTCTTCCTTCATACGGCCTTTTTCTACTTGACGGGCTAAATTTTTCGAAATAATAGCTAGCCCTCGGTCTAATTGCTCTTGCTTTAAATCTTGCACTTTCACATCATAGCCTGCCATTGCACACACTTGTGCGATACCTGAACCCATTTGCCCTGCACCAATTACAACTATTTTTTGTACACCCATTCTTTCTTCCCCCTTAATATAAGTTGTTAATAAACCAAAAATTTTCTGAACGTAAATTAATGAACCTCAATCATCACTGCATCACCTTGACCGCCACCGCTACAAATAGAAGCAATTCCAATTCCGCCGCCGCGCTGCTTCAGTGCATGGATAAGTGTAACGATAATACGTGCTCCGCTCGCTCCAATTGGATGCCCCATTGCTACAGCACCGCCATTTACATTCAACTTTTCCGGATCAATCCCTGCGATTTCTGTACTTGCAATTGCTACTGCCGCAAATGCCTCATTGATTTCAAATAGATCAATTTCTTCAATTGTCTTGCCTGTCTTTTTCAGCAATTCATTAATTGCATAACCTGGCGTTCTTGGGAAATCTTTCGATTCTACTGCAATCGCCGTATGCGCCAAAATTGTCGCCAATGGCTTTCTTCCTTCTTGCTTCGCTCTGTCCTCGCTCATTAATACAAGCGCAGCACCGCCATCATTTAGTCCAGGAGCATTACCAGCTGTTACTGCCGACGTCTTATCAAAAACAGGCTTTAATTTCGCTAATTTTTCAACCGTTGTATCTTCACGCGGCGCCTCATCCTTAGCCACGACGATAGGATCGCCTTTTCTTTGCTGAATTGTTACTGGTACAATCTCCTCTTCAAAACGACCTTCCTTATGTGCCGAAACCGCACGTTGATGGCTACGATATGCCCATTCATCTTGTGCTTCTCGAGAGATCCCATCCTCTTTTGCAACTTCTCCGCCATAAACACCCATGTGTATACCTGAAAATGCGCATGTTAAACCGTCTGCAACGTTTAAATCGATAACTTCGTTGTTACCCATTCTGTATCCCCATCTTGCCCCTCGTAAAATGTAAGGGCTGTTACTCATCGATTCCATTCCACCAGCTACAATCAGTGATTGATCACCAGTACGAATAATTTGATCCGCTAACGTAACTGCACGAAGTCCTGATGCACAAACTTTATTTACTGTTTCTGTCTGCACTTCCCAAGGAATGCCGGCCGCTCTTGCTGCTTGGCGTGATGGAATTTGTCCTTGCCCTCCTTGGATAACCGTTCCGAATATAACTTCTTCAACATCACTAGCGGAAACATTCGCTCTTTCAAGCGCTGCCTTAATTGCGATTCCTCCAAGTTCTGTTGCTTTCACGTCTTTTAAAGTTCCTCCAAATTTTCCAACCGGTGTTCTTGCAGCACTTAAAATAACTGTTTTATTCATATTTCTTTCCCCCATTTCTTTTTTTAGCACCGAGCGCTCGCTCGGTATTCCTACGTTGAGAAGAGGTGCAATTATTGCACCTCTTTCTAAAGTTGGATGCATTCCTACAAACTACATTGCTTCTTTCTTTTGTCCGATAACTGAGCGTTCTAAAATCTCGGTTACGTCCAGAGTTTGAACTGTTTCTTCAACTTCTTTCGCTTTCGTACCGTCACTAATCATCGTTAAGCAATACGGGCAGCCTGTACCGATAATTGACGGCTTTACAGCTAGCGCTTGTTCTGTACGAGCAACGTTAATACGAGAACCTGTCGTTTCTTCCATCCACATTAGGCCGCCACCCGCACCACAGCACATTCCCGTTTCACGGTTACGCGCCATTTCTACAAGGTTTACACCTGGAATTGCTTTTAGAATATCGCGCGGCGCTTCGTATACTTCGTTGTATCTTCCTAAGTAACAGGAATCATGGTACGTAACTGTCTCCTCAATAGAATGGACAGGTTTTAAACGTCCTTCCTTCACCCACTGGGCTAGTAATTCTGTATGATGATAGACTTCTGCTTGTAAGCCAAAGTCCGGGTACTCATTTTTAAAGGTGTTATAAGCATGAGGGTCAATCGTAACGATTTTCTTCACTCCTGCTTTTTCAAATTCTTCAATATTTTTAGTCGCCATTTCCTGGAATACAAATTCATTTCCAAGGCGGCGCGGTGTATCACCAGAGTTCTTTTCCTTATTACCAAGAATTGCGAATGAAATGCCTGCTTCGTTCATTAGCTTCGCAAATGATATCGCAATCTTCTGACTGCGGTTGTCATACGAACCCATTGATCCAACCCAGAATAAGTATTCAAACTCTTCGCCAGCTTTTGATTTCTCCTTTACAGTTGGAACTGTTACTTCATCATCACCTTGGCGCCATGTTTCACGCTCTTTACGGTTCAGTCCCCACGGATTCCCTTGACGCTCAATGTTTGTCATTGCACGCTGCGCTTCCGCATCCATTTTTCCCTCTGTTAAAACGAGATAGCGGCGTAAATCAATAATTTTGTCAACATGCTCATTCATAACTGGGCACTGGTCCTCACAGTTACGGCACGTTGTACATGCCCAAATCTCTTCTTCTGTAATAACATCTCCGATTAAACTTGGATCGTACGCTAGCGCTGTAGCCGCTGATTCCTGTTGTCCTTTTCCAGCTGCCATCATCGCTAACTGATTTCCTTGTGTATTATTAAAAGCAACAACTGGAACCCACGGTGCTTTTGATGTTACCGCTGCTCCTTTATCAGTTAAATGATCACGAAGTTTTAAAATTAAATCCATCGGTGATAACATTTTCCCTGTTCCTGTTGCCGGACACATATTTGTACAACGACCACATTCGACGCAAGAATATAAGTCGATAAGTTGATTTTGTCTAAAGTCTTCAATTTTACCAACACCGAATGTTTCTTGAGTTTCATCTTCAAAATCGATTTTTTCAAGTTTTCCTGGATTTGAAAGACGACCAAAAAATACGTTAACTGGCCCAGCAATTAAATGCGCATGTTTTGATTGTGGTACATAAACTAAAAACGTTAACAAGATTAATAGATGCACCCACCAAGAGAAATAGAACACTGAAATGGCTACGGTTTCATTTACCCCTGAGAAAACGTAAGCTATTGCAGAAGCGATTGGTTCACTCCACGAAAGCTCTTCGCCATGCCATATAATTCCCATCCCATTACCAAGTAGCACAGAAATCATTAAGCCACCGATAAAGATAAGGACAAGACCTGATTTGAAATTACGTTTTAAACGAACAAGCTTTTCAACATAGCGTCTATGAAAAGCCCAAAAGACTGCAATTAAAATAACAAGTGTGACAATTTCCTGGAAGAATGTAAATGCAGGGTATAGTGGTCCAAGTGGAAGATGTGATCCTGGTGCGAGCCCTTTCCAAACGAAGTCAATTGCTCCAAATTGGACAAGAATAAATCCGTAAAAGAACATAACGTGAATGATGCCGCTCTTTTTATCTTTCAGCAGCTTTTTTTGACCGAAAACATTGACCTTAAGGAGATCCCAACGCTCTTTAAAACGACGGTCAAATTCAATCTTTTTTCCTAATTGTATGTAGGCCATCCTCGTTCGTATAAGATATACAAACAAATATCCCGCATAAGCAATAACAGCAATGGCAGCCAGCCAATTAATGATTAGTAAGCTATTCATTTTATGCTACCCCTCTCTTTGTAAGCCTTCTTCATTTTTTAGAATCTTCGAAAATATATAATTTTCTGAATTATATCCCCTATTCCCATTATATAATGAGTGAGCATTCAGTCAACAGTTTTTTGTTATACAACAACACATTTTTTAATAAAGCTGTTTATTTCGGTAAAACTATAAAGTGAAACTTTAATCGGCGGAGCTGTTCATACCCCATGATTATTAGCCCACACTAATCGGACTTTTTCGGGCACCCCGAATCCCACTCAACTTCTTGGTTTTACCCTAATTTTGAGGTGGGAGTCTTATTGCCTGCAAATAGCGGGATAAATTGAATTTTTGATTTGTAAAAAACTGATGGTGAAAAGACCGTGAAGGAGGGAATTTACTTATGTTTTTCTTATCTCTCTTGTTATTAGGCAGCGCTCTCTGGATTACAATCGACCTTTCATATGGGAGAATTGTTCACTTAAAGCGTGTACGTTCTCGTTCTTTCCCTTTACGTCAAAGTGATTTTCGCCTTTATACATACGGAAATGATCTGTACGATGCTCTCTTTACTGATATAAAACAAGCTAAACACCATGTGCACGTTTTATTTTTCATTGTAAAAAACGATGACATAAGTCGTACGTTTTTAAAGTTACTTATCGATAAAGCACAAGAAGGAATTGAAGTAAGACTTTTACTCGACCGGTTTGGAAGTCATTATTTATCAAAAGAAGCGATTTACTCCCTACAAAAGCATGGTGTCTCTTTTTCATTTTGTCACAAAGTGAAATTTCCTTTTCCCTTCTTTTCTGCAAATCAAAGAAACCATAGAAAAATTACAGTTATTGACGGGAAAATTGGTTATATTGGTGGATTTAACATTGGCGAGGAATATTTAGGGCATAATCAAAGGTTAGGGTTATGGCGAGATTATCATTTACGTCTTACAGGAGAAGGGATACAAGATTTACAAAAACAATTTTTACATGATTGGCTCGACGATACAGACCAAAATTTATTAGATTCATCTCTTTATTTTCCTACGCAACAACCAGGGACCGTTCTACATCGTTTCATCCCTACTGATGGTGCCTATTTACAAAATACATTTTTACATTTAATCGAAAGCGCGAAAAAAGAACTCTTTATCGGTACACCATATTTTATTCCTGGAAAAAAAATTATGAATGCATTATTAAAAGCGCGAAAACGTGGGGTTCAAATAACCATTCTCGTTCCACAAAAGGCTGATCACGCCCTCGTTCGAGAAGCAAAATTCCCATATTGCCGAAAGTTAATACAAGCTGGTTGTAATATTTACGCTTTTCAGCAAGGATTTTTCCACGCCAAAATTATTATAGTAGACGATCATATTTGTGATATCGGAACTGCTAATTTCGATATGAGAAGTTTATATGTTAACCATGAAATCAATTGCCTTTTATACGATAAACATTTCATACAAGAAGTAAAAAGTAAATTCGAGGAAGATTTGGGACGCTCCTCATTACTTTCCTTTGAAGATGTCAGCCCTCTCTCCATTATCGATAGAGGAAAGGAATGGATAGGAACGATACTCGCGTTCTTTTTATAGAGAAATTTCAAGAGCCAAAGAGGTGCATCACATATGATAATTCGATTTGGATATGTCTCACATGCTACGGCATTATGGGACTGTTCGCCTGCCAAAACAATGACATTTACAAGCTGGAAAAAACTAAAAAAACAAGAGCGTGAAGATAAATTATATAATGTTACACTACAAAATCTAGAACATACAATACGTATCCTTCATTACAATATTGCACATGAAATTCCATTATATCGTTTATCATCTTCTATCGTCCCGCTTGCAACACATCCTGAAGTCAAATTTGATTACCTTCAAGCATTTGCACCGCTTTGGCGTAAAATAGGGGCATTAATTCAGGAACACAATTTGCGCATAAGTTTCCATCCAAATCAATTTACGCTATTTACAAGCGACAAGCCACATATTACAACTAATGCGATTACAGATATGACCTATCATTATAACGTATTAGACGCTATAGGAATTGCAGATTCTTCCTACATTAATATTCATGTAGGCGGCGCATATGGAAATAAGGAAAGTGCAATTGGACGTTTTCATGAAAACATAAAAAAACTTCCTTCACATATAAAAAAACAAATGACTCTTGAAAATGACGATAAAACATATACCACTTCTGAAACTTTGGCTATTTGTCAAAAGGAAAACATCCCTTTCGTATTCGATTATCATCATCACATAGCGAATCTGTGTGATGAACCGCTAGAAAGGCTACTTCCTGCAATTTTTGAAACTTGGCCACATACAAATGTACCTCCTAAAGTTCATATTTCTTCTCCTAAATCAGAAAAAGAATTTAGGGCCCACTCAGATTATATTGATTTAGAGTTTATTAAACCCTTTTTACACATCGCAAAAAAAGTTGATCGTAATTTCGATATTATGATTGAGAGTAAACAAAAGAATTTAGCACTTCTTCAATTAATAGAAGAACTCTCTTCTACTAGGGGAGTGAAAAGAATAAAAGGCGCAACATTACAATGGTAAATTGTAACGTTGCGCTATTTTTTTCAAAAAGTATTTCTTATAGTAAAAAAGCTCCTGTTTTATATGCTATTATTTAAATTAGCATTTTCCCCCTGTGATTCAACTTTATTGAAACGGAGCCATTATATGATCAATCAAAAAAAATATGTACAATTTGTCATGATGTATATTATTATATTTTCTCTTTGGATATTCCTTATCCCTAAGGACTTGAATATAAAAGAAATTGGAATTCTCTTCTTATTTTGTTTTGCTGCACTCTTTTCTTGCTATTGTTTATATAAAGCAATTAAAAAAATGAAGCGCGGTGATAAACTATTTTGGGTTTTACTACTATGTACTTGCCTATGTGGACTAACTATGGAAATAACTTTATTCCTTCATTCTCTTTCTATTTATGACCAAGTCATATTTTCATATAAAGCACTACCCTTTTTCATCGTACAATATATTTTGCTCTTTTCTGGCTTTGCTATAAAGTTTATACAACATTACTCCATTAGAGGTCTTGCTCAATTTTCATTCGATAGCATCTTTATTGTTATTATGAATATTTACTTTAACTTAACCTTTATTTTAGACATTTCAAGCTTTCGTATGTTAACAACGGATACGTGGGTTTCAATTGGATATTTCATTGCTCAATCATTAGTAATTTACGCCGTTATTAGCTTATATAGAAGAGAGCAGTATTCTTCTAGTAGAATCTCATTAATTGTCGGCTTCACTATCATACTTGTTTACGGATATATACACCTGTTCCAGTTAAGATCAGGAATGGAAACTTCTTCTGAAGTCTCTTATTTAATACATACTGCTTCAATTTTATTAATCGGTTTATCGTCCATACTATACATTTTAGATAAACCAATGCAACATGAAACTAAGACTAAATATTATCGATTCGATTATGTACGCTTTATATTACCTTATTTTAGTATAATCATTACTTTTTCCTTTATTGTCATTCAGCCTTGGGATGATAAGTTCATGTTAATCGGTCTCGTATTATCACTCATCTTATTATTCCTACGACAACTTTACATGTGGAAAGATAATCAAGTATTAATCGATACATACGAACAGTTGACTACACAACTAGAAGGCAAAGTTGAAGAAGGTGCATCTGCACTATCAAAAAGTGAACAACGTTATAAATCTTTATTCGAAGATCATCTGATGCTGTTTTTTCTTTGAATATGAACGGGATTTTTCAACAATCTAATAAGGCTTGCGAAAGTTTATTTACATCCTACTATTGTGAAGTAACAAGCTATTCTCTTCTACACTTCATCGATTTGCAAGATCATAAATTATTGAAGAAATCTTTACAAATTACAAAAGAAGGTAGACCACAAACTCTAGAAGTTCGTACAAAAGAGAAAGAGGGATATTATTATTACCTTCACATTACACTCATCCCGACTTTTATAAATAAAGAAGTTGTTGGAATGTTTGGTATAGCACGTGATATTACAACTTTATATGAAAAACAAAAACAAGTAGAACATTTGGCTTTCCATGATGCACTTACAGGACTACCGAATCGCCGGAAATTCGAAAAAGATTTAAAAACGATTTTAAATACAGCTCAAAATAGCGCAAATGACGTTGCTGTCATGTTCCTTGACTTAGATCGATTTAAAAAAATTAACGATCGACTCGGCCATGATGTTGGGGATTTATTATTAATTGAAGTAGCCAAAAGATTACGTGGATGTTTGCGTTCAAAAGATATCGTTGCCCGCCAAGGGGGAGACGAATTTACAATCTTATTACCAGATATGTACTCTGAAAAAAGTGCTACTTTTATAGCCGAACAAATTTTAACTATATTAAATAAGCCTTACTTCATTAAAGATGAAGAACTTTCTGTTACACCGAGTATAGGAATTGCAATGTGCCCTGACTACGGAACCGATGTAACTGAATTAATGAAAAATGCAGATATGGCTATGTATCGAGCAAAAACTAATGGGAAAAATAGATTCATTTTCTTCTCAAAAGAAATGAGTATTGCGCAAAATGAAATACACTTCCTAGAAGGTGAACTTTCAAAAGCTCTGCAACAAAATGAATTTTTCCTTGAATATCAACCACAAGTAAATACAAAAACAAAACAAATTATCGGTTTTGAGGCATTAATTCGTTGGAAACATCCAAAACTCAGAATTGTATCGCCTGCCCAATTCATTCCTCTAGCGGAGGAAACAGGATTTATTATTGAACTTGGTAACTGGATTTTACGTACCGCCTGCTTAGAAGCAAAAAAGTGGCATAACCAAGGATTTTCTCACTTAAAGGTTGGTGTAAATTTATCTGTTGTTCAATTTAATCACGCAGATTTAATATCAACTATTTCAAAAGTCTTGGAAGAAACAGGACTAAAGCCGGAAGCGCTAGATATTGAGATTACAGAAAGTATCGCAATTAATCAAAATCATTCGGTAATTGCTAAACTAGAAGAACTTCAAAATCTCGGTATCCAAATTTCAATTGATGACTTTGGAACTGGTTATAGTTCTTTAGCTTATTTAACGAAATATCCAATCAATACATTAAAAATTGCTCGAGAATTTATTTGCGGAATTACAAATAGCCCTTTAGAAGAAGCGATTATCGCTTCCATTATTAAGCTATCGAAAGAATTAAAGTTAGAGGTTATTGCGGAAGGTGTAGAAACAGAAGAACAATGGAAGTTTTTACACGAACAAAACTGTGACCACATTCAAGGATTCCTCTTTAGCAAACCTGTTTCTAGTAAAGATGTTTGGATGTTACTCCACGAAAAAACAACCGTCTAAGTAAGACGGTTGTTTTTTTTAATATTCAAAAGGTAGATCTGAAGCTAATTGTACCTCTTGATCGTTATGAGAAATTACTTGGCTTTTCTCGAAAGCTGTATCCCCTAGTGAAATACCCCATGCCATTGCTAACGTTAATAGACTACCAATAAGTAGTTTCTTCATATTCCATCACCCACGTTTTTTCTTTTAATATATCATGAAAATTTATCCATATCGTATGCAATTATGCATATCCATTTTTTAGGCTGTTTATCTACTGATTTTATTTGCGAGCGCTTCTTTATATGCATGCATTTCTAATATATCAAAAAAGAAACTTGCCTTTTTATATGCATCTTCAATCTCTGCCCCATCATACTCCAACTTCCCTAGGCATTCACCTCTTTGATAATATAGCTGTCCAATTAATGCCATACTATTAATTCGGCATGATATTTCAATCGCTTTATTTACTTGATAAAGTGACTCTTCATATTGGTCATCTAAGTATAATGCTTTTGCATGATTATACCTTACCTTCACGTCAAATTCTTCATTATCATGCAATGCCTCTAATTGTTTTAATATATCTTCAAATAACTCAATGCTCTTCTTAAAATAGCTATTTTCAGCATAAATATTTGCAATTGCATTTTCTATATAAAGATTTTGATACATATCTATCCCAGTTAATTGTTGATTTAGTAGCTTTTTTAACTCTAGAATACAATATTCATAATCAATCTTCTTCAACACATACGCAGATACATGATATTGCCATTGAAGAAACTGCTGAAACTCAGGGTGATATTCTTCCTTTTTCAGCTCATTCCATACTTTATTATAAATTTCTTTATATTTCTTTTGCTTACAAAGTACAATAATTTGATCTTTAAACTGCTTTTTCTTCTCAATATCGGAATAAATGAGTACCTCATAAAAATGAATAATGGGAACTTGTAATTTTGCTGCGATACCTTGCAATATATCCATACTTGGGTATACCGCGCCCGATTCAATTCTGCTCACTTCCGATTGATGACATACATTATCGGAGAGTTGTTTCTGTGTTAATCCTCTCATTACCCTAATTTTCTTTATTTCGCTTCCTAATTTTTCTGCGTGCATACTTACTCACCATCCCATTATAACAATCTAATTTTTTAAGTTGTCATACCACTACAATAATGTGCATTCGACAATTTTTGATATGAAATAATGCATAATATATATAAAATTCGGCAAATTTCTCATACAATTCATCTCACATACACAATACGAGATTAGGAGTGTTATAGATGAATTATAGAAAACTTGCTAGTGCTTTCGTCACATTCGGTCTTCTTTGTCCTTTATCAACAGAAGCTATTCACGCTCAAGAATTAGATAAAAATGAAGTAAAAGTTGAAATTGCTCAGCCTGGTTTAACAATCGGGAAATTAACACAACCTCAAAATGATACGAAAGAGAATATTGCTAAAAAATATTTAAAAGGTGAGGTAAACGGGGCTAAAGCTCAACAAGAGCAAGTCACTACTGAAAAAAACGTAGATTTTCAACCTACAAATAAAGAAACAAAAGAAAATCAAACCGAAGTACGCCTTGCACAAACGTACAAAAACTATAAAGTATATGGTCAAGATCTCATTGTAAAAGTAGATAAAAATGGAGTAATTACAACTGTTAGTGGTAAAGTTGTCCAAAATTTAGACCAACAACCTAATCTTACTATAACAAATTTTTTGTCGAAAAATGAAGTAAAATCTAAATTACGCAATACACTTCAAATTCCAAGTGATGCGACAGAAACAGAATTTTCTAGCGAAACGGTAGTTTATAAGAAAAAAGATGGCTACTATACATACGCAACGATCCTTACATTTACGTATGAAAACAATGAACAAATTATAAATGGAAATGCCATCATGGACCTACAAAATGGTGAAGTACTTTTCCAAGAAAAGTTCATTAAAAATAAAGAGAATAAAACTATTAATCAAGTAACATCACCTAGTCTTTCCCTAGCTAAAGAGCAAGGAACTGGGAAAAATGCCTTACAAGAAAATGTATTATTTAATATCGCAAAAGGTACTGACGGAAAATTTTATTTAGCTGATTTATCCCGTGGAAATGGTATTTATATTTATAACGCAAACTATGCTGATTCTCTTGGTGGCGATAGCCAAGCCGGTTATCCAGGGACACTTATTTCAAGCAACACTTCGAGCTTTGCAGATAAAGAAGCAGCTGGTGTTATGAAAAATATGAGTGATATTTACGACTATTTTAAGAAAGAACATAATCTAAAAAGTTATGATAATAAAGATTCGAAAGTTGTTGCTAGCGTCCACGGATTCGATTCTACCGAAGTTAGTGATGGTGTAAAAGAAAACTATGTAAATGCATTTTGGCATCCAGCTTGGAATCAAATGGTCTTTGGCGATGGTCTAAACGGGAAATTAACCTCCGCTCTTGATGTAACAGCCCATGAATTTGGACATGCTGTATTTAGTGGTACGACGAAAAATAAAATTGTGCGATATCCAAGTGCTGAAACATCTGCACTAAATGAAGGTTTAGCAGACTTCTGGGGTACACAAATAGAATATTACGTAAAGAAAGATAAAGGAAATTGGATTATGGGCGATACGTTAGGCGGCCTAACAATTCGTGACATCCCAAGGGAAATTGGTGACGGTGGCAACAAACTATATACAAACTTGCAAGATTTCTATAATAACGGAAATGATCAAGAGTCGCACGTAAATTCTGGTATCATTAGTCACGTATTATATCAATTAGCTGAGGGTAAGACATACAACGGGATTGCTGTTCAAAAACAAGGCAATGAAAAAGTAAGTAAAGTTGTTATGCGTGCATTGCAAAACTACGCAACTTCAGCAGAAGATTTTGAATCACTTCAATCCCACATCGTACAGGCTGCAAAAGATTTATATGGCAATACAACATCGACAGAATTCGAAAAGGCTTTCCAAGCACATGGATATAAAGCACTAGCAAAAATTAGTAAAGTAGTAGAAGTACAACAAGGAAAATAAGCAAAAAAGAAGTTTACCGATTATAGGTAAACTTCTTTTTCATATCCATCCCTTTTCTTCCGCAATTGTAATTGCCTCAATTCTATTTTTTGCATCGAGCTTCGTTAATACTTCAGAAATGTAATTACGAACTGTGCCAGGTGAAAGATAAAGTGCCTTCGCAATTTCATTTGCAGTCTTTCCTTCTTTCGCAAGTAACAGCACTTCTTTTTCGCGATCCGATAACGGATTCTGCTCTTGCCATAAGCCAAACATTAACTCTTGAGAAATCTCTCGTTTCCCTTTCATTACGTTACGAATTGCCGAAGCTAAATCCTCACTCGGACTATCTTTCAATAAATATCCGTGCACACCAGCTTTCATTGCCCTTTCAAAATAGCCCGGTCGTGCAAATGTTGTTAAAATCATTACTTTACAAGATGATTTTTCTTTCTTTAACGTTTCAGCAACATCTAAACCACTTTGAATCGGCATTTCAATATCCATAATACTTATATCTGGCTCTAACGATTCAATTAACTTTAAGGCCTCTTCACCGTTCGCCGCTTGCCCAACTACTTCAATATCATCTTCTAGATCAAGCAGGGCTCCTAATGCACCACGAAGCATCCGTTGATCTTCTGCAATAATAATTCGAATCATGCCCTCACCTCATCTTTTCCCGTTCTAATTACAATTGGAACTTTCACTGTTAACAGCGTCCCCGGATTAATCGTATCTAGCTCCACTAGACCGTCAATTAAGGCAATTCGTTCCTTCATACCACGAATGCCGTTTCCATCATGATTTTGCTCCTCTAAACCGATACCATTATCTTCTACTTTTAAAATCAATTCACCTTGTGATTCTAATATAGAAACAATGCACACCGTCGCCTTACTATGCTTCACGACATTCGTAACAGCTTCACGTAAACACATACCTAAAATATTTTGCTCAATTGGTGATAACGAACTAGAATTAGCTTCCTGTTTTACTTCTAATTCAATATTGGCTGCTTGCAAAATCGCTTTTATTTGCTCAAGCTCTTCTTCTACTGTAATCATACGCATATCAGAAATTAACTCTCTCAACTGTTTTAAAGCCGTACGAGATGTTTGTGTAATTTCCTTCGCCTCCATACTTGCACGCTCTGGATTTTTCACAATTAACTTCTCCACGAGCTGACTTTTTAAAGTAATAAGAGATAACGTATGCCCTAACGTATCATGAAGATCTCTTGCAATTCGCTGCCGTTCTTCGCGCTTTACTAAATCTTTAATTTGTTCATTTGCTTCGTTCAATTGATTCCTTAACATCTTTTTTTGATTGAAATTTCGCATTCCAAATGGTGTAAGTAGCATTAAAATAAACATTGGAACTATATTCACTAAACTCGTAACTGTTAGTTGATCAATATTTACAAATATAAAAGCTCCAAGCATTACAACTAACAAACCTAGTAACACACGAAATACTTTCTTACTTGGCGTAAATCCCATCGCACTCGCCGTGAAATATCCAAAAAGTATCATGAAAGGATTATAAAATAAAGCAAATAAAAAGGTTAGTAACATTTGAATACATGCCCATAAAATGAACGTCTTTTGAACGAAATAAAGTTGGCGGTATGTGACGATGAAAACCATCAACATACCGATGCCAATTACAAGCTTCCACCCTGATACTTGCGTTAAATTATAAATTGGAAATAACAGATACACGAGCCACATATACGGGAAGAACCCCATATGTTTCGGAAAAATCTCAAACTTCTTCTCTATCATTTATACCGCTTCCTGTCTTTTTCTTATATATATTGATACTACAACAAATATAAGGAAATAACCTCCTAGTACCGCGATATTTTCCCATCCAATTGATTTTCCAGCTACAATATCCCATGCCCCGCTACCAAAATGATATGTTGGTGTCCATTCTCCAATAGTTCTTAATACTTTTGGGAATACTTCAATTGGCATCCATAATCCGCCAACTACAGCTAAGCTCATATTTAAAATATTAGCCAGGCCAGCAGCTGCATCCGCCTTTTTGATTGAACCTATTACTGTTCCGAGTGCTAAAAATGGTGTCACGCCTAATAATAACCATAATCCGGCACCAATCCATTGACCTACTGTTAACTCGACATTATTAATTAATATTCCTGCCATAAAAATAACTAAGATTGAAAAAGCATTCACTACTGTTTGAGCAATAATCTTTGCTGCTAAATATGCTCCCTCTGGAAGTGGTGTAATTTTTAAAAGATGTGTCCATCCTTGCCCTTTTTCCTGAGAAAGTCTCACACCGAAACTAAAAAGTGCAGTCCCTACAATACTGAAAGTCGCCATTGAAATTAAATAATGAGCTTTCCAAGCATCTCCATTTTGTGGGACTTGAATAACATTTGTGAAAATGTAGTAAAACATAACTGGCATTAATAATGAGAAAAAGATAAATAATTTATTACGGAACGTACGTAAAACCTCTATTTTACATTGCATCCATAATGCTCTCATGCGATTTCCCCCTTCTGATTTGCGACAAACTGTTCAAATGCTTCATCGAGACTTCCACGTTCAACTGAAATATCTGTTACAGGTAAGTTTTTTTGATAAATTGCTTGTAACGTGGCATCAGTATCCTCCGTTGTTAAAATAAACCGCCCCTCATTTGACTGTACTTCTGTTACATTCGGCAATTCCTTTAGCAAGCCCATAGGGATATTTTCTTTCGAATAAAACGAGATCGTTTTTCGAGAAATCGTCGCTTTCATTTCATCTGGCGTACCATCTGCGATGATCTTTCCGTTCGCAAATAATAAAATCCGATCCGCTAAAGCATCTGCCTCTTCTAAATAGTGCGTCGTTAAAATAATCGTTTTCCCTTCACTTGCTAATTTTCTAATCGTTTCCCAAAATGTTTTTCGTGACGTAATATCCATTCCAACTGTTGGTTCATCTAAAAATAATAAATCTGGATTTCCTGCAAGTGCGAGTGCAAAATTTAACCTTCTCTTTTGACCACCTGATAACTTTTCACATCTTTGCTTTCTCTCTGATTCTAAAATTGATAACTGAAGTAATGTTTCTTTCGCTACTGGATTCGTATAATAACTACGGAATAACTCAATTGCCTCTTCTACCGTGATACTATCAATCACGCTTACTTCTTGCAGCATCGCACCAAGGCTATTACGAACATCTCTATGCTTCGGACTTTTTCCAAATATAGAGACATTCCCTTCTGTCGGATCTTTTAACCCGAGCATCATCGAAATTGTCGTTGTTTTCCCCGCACCATTCGGGCCGAGTAATGCTACTATTTGCCCTTTATTTACATGAAATGAAACATTATTTACTGCTTTTTTATGTTTAAATGTTTTAGAAACACCATTTACTTCAATAATCTTTTCCATCTCTCCACCCCGCTGTTTCTTATATTTACATTGTATGCGCTGGAAAAGTCAGGAAACAGTATGATGCGTCATGACATCAATATGACAATTGTCATGTATTCTTTATGAGAGGAATCAACCCGCATACCGCACGCGAGTAGCAGTACAAAAATAAACATGATACAATCGGATAAGACATATATTCGAGGAAGGACAGTGGTTTTCATGATTATTCGTAATGAACAAGATTTAGAAGGTTTACGAAAAATCGGCCGCATCGTTGCACTTGCACGCGAAGAAATGAAAAAACAAGCGAAGCCAGGTATGACAACGAAAGAGCTTGATTTAATTGGTAAAAAAGTATTAGACGAGAACGGTGCTATTTCAGCGCCTGAAAAAGAATATAAATTCCCAGGTGTAACTTGCATTAGTGTAAACGAAGAAGTTGCTCACGGCATTCCAAGCGATCGCGTATTAAAAGAAGGCGATTTAGTAAACGTAGACGTATCGGCAGCACTTGACGGCTATTATGCAGATACAGGTATCTCATTTGTTCTTGGCGACGATGAAGAAAAAGAAAAACTTTGCCAAGCAGCAGTAGACTCATTTTGGGAAGCAATGAAAAAAGTAAAAGCTGGCTCAAAACAAAATCAAATTGGTCGTGCTGTTTCTAACTTTGCACATAAAAGTGGATATAACGTTATTCAAAACTTAACTGGTCACGGCATTGGTCTTAGCTTACACGAAGCCCCAAATCACATCTTAAGCTACTATGATCCAATGGATAATGCACTTCTAAAAGACGGCCTTGTTATCGCTGTAGAACCATTCATCTCTATGAAAGCTGATCATATTATTGAGCGCGGTGACGATGGTTGGACATTCGTTACACCAGATAAGAGCCTTGTTGCACAATGTGAACATACAGTTGTTGTAACACGCGGTGAACCGATTATCTTAACAGAAATATAATAAAAAACAGCCGTTTTGTAGATTCCTTCTACTAAGCGGCTGTTTTTTATTATTTTTAGGTATGTAAAAGCTTATATAAATAAAAAGGTGATGCATCAAAGTATCACCTTTTTAACGGGGTGAGGCTGTCCAAAAGTACGGAAAACTCTTGAACAGCCTCGTATTTTCATATGGATGCCTTACATATATCACTGATGATAATTATGAAATGCGGAAACATAGTTACCATCACATGATTCAAACAAAAGAAAAGAAACCCTATAACGGATCCCTTTTCCCCACATAATCTAAAGTTTGGGTACACTAGATTCATGCAATGTAGGAGCCTTCAGAATAGAAAGCGATCCTTCATTTAAAATGATAGCATACATATCTAAGCTGAAAATATACAAATATGCATATAGCGTTTTTTATTTCTCAACATCCAATTATTGAAAATTCAGATATATAAAGATAAAATAAAGTCGTTATCCGTCTTCTTTTGTCAGTCAGAGAGAATAGAAGAATGGGAGAGGAAAAAATGAGAAAATCGCTGAAACAAAAAATAGTAAGCTCCTTGCTTGCTGTATCACTCGCCGTTAGCTTAGCTCCAATCGGGCAAGCAAAAGCTGATTCCACTTCAGAAATTACACAGACCCCACCTATTACAAAACAAGTTGATGCAAACCGCGCCATCGAGCATATCCGTTTCTTATCCGAAACAATCGGTCCCCGTCCAGGTGGTACAAAATCAGAAGAATGGGCTTCTCGCTATGTTGGTATGAATCTTAAATCAATGGGATATGAAGTAGAGTATCAGCCCTTTCAAGTGCCGGATCAATACGTTGGATTTATCGAATCAACATTAGGGACAAAGCGTAATTGGCAAGCTGGTGCTGCTCCCAATGCACTAATTTCTACAGAAGCTGTTACAGCTCCGCTTATCTTTGTTCAAGGTGGTACAAAATTGGACGATATTCCAAATGAGGTAAACGGAAAAATTGTTTTATTCGAAAGAGGTACAACAGTAGCAGATTATAATAAGCAAGTTGAAAATGCTGTTAGCAAAGGGGCAAAAGGTGTTCTTTTATACAGCTTAATTGGCGGACGCGGAAACTATGGACAAACTTTCAATCCTCGCTTAACTAAAAAACAGTCTATCCCTGTCTTCGGTCTAGCTTATGCTCAAGGAAATGCATTTAAAGAAGAAATCGCTAAAAAAGAGACAACAATTCTTTCCCTAAAAGCGAGACATGAATCTAATTTAACATCCTTAAATGTCATCGCAAAAAAGAAACCAAAAAATAGTACAGGTAATGACAAGGCTGTCGTTGTAAGTTCACACTACGATAGTGTCGTTGGAGCACCTGGAGCAAACGATAATGCCTCTGGAACGGGATTAGTATTAGAACTGGCTCGCACTTTTCAAAATGTAGAAACTGATAAAGAAATTCGTTTTATTGCTTTTGGTTCTGAGGAAACTGGCTTACTTGGCTCTGATTATTATGTTAATAGTCTGTCCCAAAAAGAACGCGACCGAATTTTAGGTGTCTTTAACGCAGACATGGTTGCAACAAATTATGATAAAGCAAAGAATTTATACGCTATGACTCCTGACGGTTCCACGAACTTTGTAACAGATGCCGCTTTACAAGCAGGTAAACAATTAAATAATGATCTCGTTCTTCAAGGAAAATTTGGCTCTAGTGATCACGTACCATTTGCTGAAGTTGGTATTCCTTCTGCACTATTTATTTGGATGGGCGTAGATAGTTGGAATCCATTAATCTATCATATCGAAAAGGTATATCATACACCTCAAGATAATGTATTTGAGAATATTTCACCAGAACGTATGAAAATGGCATTAGAGGTCATTGGTACAGGCGTCTATAATAGCCTTCAACCTACCGTGAAAACAGGACAAAAAGCTGCTTAATACTATTTCAAGCCACCGATTAATCGGTGGCTGTTTATTGAGAAAAAATAAATATGCATAAAAGCATATTTATTACATGGTATTATCGTGTATAATTAAAATTGTAATATATAAATAAAAAACATATTTATTGCATAGCATTATCATGTAGAATAAAAATTGTAATAATATTGATTACATCTAATAAAGAGATTTTTCAATTATGAAAAAATTATTCTTGCAGTTGTGTGAACTTTAACTTGAATTTCAGGAATTAATGCTTTTATTCCTGAAATAAACGTTGCAGCAGCTACTCAAGAACAAAGCTTTCCAAAATACTATTTCTAAATTAGCCATAAAAATGGCTATGCATTCATCTAAAACTTAATGGAACATGGTCATTGACCTTAAATTACATGAGATAGGACACCACATTCTAAGCCTATGATAATAGACTTCTTAAAAGCAGCTTTATTATCGCTTTAGAGCCGCTTATCTCTATGAAAGCTGACCATATTATTGGGCCGTTGATTGAGTCCAACTTGAAACTGTTCTCTTTTTTCTATAAAAAAACCCTTCAGGTTGCATTCTTCCCTTCACTTTATCGTGAAGTTTTTGAATACTTACCTAAAGGGCGTAATATCAATAGTAATTTTTCAACTTGTCTGCTACTCAGATTACGGTTTAATCAATAATCTAAAGCTTTTTTATTATTTTATTCGCTGACGAGCAAATAGAATTCCACCTAAAAGGAACAATACCATACCGCCAAGAATTGAAATCATTTCTGCTGATGTTCCTCCTGTGTTAGGAAGTAATGTTGGCTTATCATTTTCTGTAGTAGGTGGAACTTTTGAATCGCTATTTTTGTCTGTATTTGTGTTTGGATCTGTACTTGGATCTTTTGGATCTACACCTGGTTCGTCCTTGATTTTTGTATTCGTGATGTCATAACCATTTACTTCGGATTTGTATCCCGCTACTGGTTTTTCTTTCACTTCATACTTGTACGCCTTACCTTCAGCATCATATGCTGCTAAATCTTTAAACGCATATTTCCAATCACTTGCTGTACTCACTTCTTGTGTTGCGATTACTTGGCCATTTTGTAGTAAGTCTACTTTAATCATTGAAGGACGTTCTTTCGCATTATCGTCTTTCCACGTTTTCGATCCTTCTACTTTTGTTTGACCAACCTTTGTATTCGTGATGTCATTACCTTTTACTTCTGTTTGATATCCGTCTACTGCTTGTTCTTTCACTTCATACTTGTATGCTTTTCCGTCTACATCATATGCTGCTAAATCTTTAAATTCATATTTCCAGCCTGTTGCTTTGCTTACTTCTTGCGTCGCAATCACTTTACCGTTTTGTAGTAAGTCTACTTTAATTGCTTTCGGACGATCTTTCGCATTATCGTCTCTCCACATTTTTGTTCCTTCTACTTTTGTTTGGCTTACTTTTGTATTCGTGATGTCATATCCTTTGACTTCGGATTGATATCCATCTACTGGTTGCTCTTTCACTTCATACTTATATGCTTTTCCTTCAGCATCATATGCCGCTAAATCTGTAAACACATATTTCCATTCGCTTGCTGCGCTCACTTCTTGTGTTGCGATTACTTGGCCATTTTGTAGTAAGTCTACTTTAATCATTGAAGGACGTTCTGATGAATTATCGTCTTTCCATGTCTTCGTTCCTTCTACTTTTGTTTGGCCTACTTTTGTATTTGTGATGTCATTACCTTTGACTTTTGATTGATATCCGTCTACTGCTTGTTCTTTCACTTCATACTTGTAAACTACACCATTCTCATCATATGCTGCTAAATCTTTAAACGCATATTTCCATTCGCTTGCTGCGCTCACTTCTTGTGTTGCGATTACTTGGCCATTTTGTAGTAAGTCTACTTTAATCATCGTCGGACGATCTTTCGCATTATCGTCTTTCCACGTTTTCGTTCCTTCTACTTTTGTTTGACCAACTTTAGTATTCGTGATGTCATAACCATGTACTCCTGTTTGATATCCGTCTACTGCTTGTTCTTTTACTTCATACTTATACGCCTTACCTTCGGCATCGTATGCCGCTAAATCTTTGAATTCATACTTCCAACCTTTTTCCGCTGTTACTTCTTGCGTTGCGATTACTTGGCCATTTTGTAGTAAGTCTACT
>NZ_JAKUGX010000029.1:0-63194 GCF_022664195.1 Bacillus cereus group sp. BfR-BA-01316 | reverse complement strand
TAGGAAAAGTTGACTTAAATGTTCTAAATGGAGACAAGCCATTATCTTGGTTTATTGGTGGTAATGAACTAAATCCAATTAACCCAATTGATCCAATTCAGCCTATTCAAAAAGAGGGAATTGGACATGCAACATCGAAATACGATGATGGTTATGGTGTGAATCTATATGAAAATCCTGCTGATTCTATTTTTGCTGGACGTATTACACAAAAAATCCCTTACTTAATCCAGAAAGGATACTGGGGTGGTGGAGAAAAAAATATGATCTGCCTTGGAAATGAAAAACAGTGGGCTTACCTAAAACATTTTGATGTCCAATGGTTCTATGCATACACTAAATATTGGTCAGGGTATCAAATCCGAACTTACGATGGACCGAACGGCAATGACACTGGTTTTGTGGATGGAAGTGAGCCGTATCAATTGTTTAATAGACAAGATGGGCATATTGATATTGGTGGTAATCGTTGGATTCGTGAGGAACATGTAATTATTAAGTAATAGGTGGTTTCAAAAGTACACAACAACAAAGGTAAAACCTACTATGTAACTGCTAGCGAAGCATATGTATTTATGAAGTGAAAATCCGGCTCTTATGAGTCGGATTTTCACTTCATACTTTAGATTTTCTGTTTTCCATATTAAATACATTTTGCATAAATTATTAAGTGCTTTTTATTCAACACCAATAACAATCCATTCACTTATATAATTCCAAAAGTTAACATTATAATTAGGTAGCCTCTTTGCTTACCAAAAGGTAGCCAAAGCTGACTTCCCGCTTGTCTGATTTATTCAAACTTGCTATTTAATAGGAATTATAATTTGTAGAAACAATATACTCTTATACATAAAGTATTCAGCATGATATTACAGTACAGAGTCTCGTTTAATATCGAAAATGTCTATTTCATTTTGCTCAAATAAATCCTCAAGCTTATTTGAACCATTTTGTTGAGCAAATAAATATTCTTTTTCTGATATTGGGACGGCAAGCAACCATGCGACTTTTTTGTCTGAGAAATCAATTGTTTGTAACTGACCTTCCCACAGAAATGGTGGCACAAAAAACATATGTTTCATTTCACTATTAGGATAATCAAACTTCAGCACATCCAAAAATATTTGACCTGGATAGAGTGGCATTTTTGAATTGATTACACAAAAAGCACATGTTGCTAGTACATTTGCATAATTATTATAAGCTGTTGCACTCGCACCAACAATTTCTACTCGTAAAGACTTTTCATCTATAGATCGTCCTATTGAATGCATATGCAAGCCAATAGTAGAATACGATGTAACACCCTCACAGGGTCTATCTCCTGTTGATAAAATATCTATATTACTTATACTATTATCATCCCAATATTTAGAAACAACAGGATTACCTCCAAACACTTTTAAAGCTGATTTAGCAATCATTTTACTTTCATTTGATATCCCCATTTTACTCTCCTATCTTTCGCTAATAATTTTTAATAATTTCAGTCTCCAAAATAATCATCCGTTAAATCTTCACCTTTATGACTCCTATTCGATGACGGAAGTTCAGGGCGGTAATGATTAGGATTGTTATGTTCATCTAAAAACTGTTCTCTTGTTATTCCTCTTTCTTCAGCACTTTTTTTATGCTTTCTAAATTCATAACCTGGTAAATGCCCCATATCCCAAGGCTTATCTTTATTCATTATTTTATTATCTATTGGATTCCTTACGAGACCATCTTCACTTTTAGCATTATCCCAGACTTTATCTCTTACGCCCTTTCTATATCCTGAAGGTCTTGTGTAAGTTTTATCGCCTGAGTCACTTTCAATACCATTTTCTTTTTTATACTTATCCCAAGCCTTACTCATTTCATCCTTACTATATTTACCTTTGTTTGCAGTTTGAAATTCATTCCATGTCGATGGGTTAGAACTACTACCACCAGAAGACGGGGAAGACTGGAATTTTTGAAGAGTATCCTTACCATTTTGAATTGCATTACGCCCAACAAATACACCATGTCCAGCAAGACTAAGCCCAGCCGCTGTAGCAGCTGCATCTAATGGAAGAACAATTGGTGATGCTAACCCACCACTTCCTACTTCTGCGACGAAGGTTAAGAAATTAGCCCCGCCTATGACGGTAAGACCTTCTAGAATTTCTATAATGGATGCCGCTCCTGCTACAACATTTCCGGCAAATCTTCCCGATTGATAAGTTAACTTGCTTTCTAATTCATCATTATCAGGTGATTGTAGTCCAATAACGCTTTCGAAAGCCGCACTACCAGCGCCTTGAAAAAATTCTTTCATAAATTCCCAAGTACTGATAGCTGTTTTTTCATACCATGGTCTATTGGCTTCTTGTTCTCGTAAAGCAATTGCTTTTTCAATTTGTGCTTCACGAGCTTTACTTTCTCTAATTGCTTGAATAGGCCCCGTCCACTCCATATTCAATTCTTGAATGCTAAATGTTCCACTTGCGGGGCTGAAACCTTTCCCACTTTGCACTTCCGCAAGACCTTGCGCGATACTCGCAGCTAATTGAAGTGCAGTATCATAATTACTACTAGAAGTATAATTGAATTCATGTAAGTGTTCTAGTTTTTCTTGCAGTTTTCGTTTCATCGCATCAAAAATGCCCATCATCGCTTGCATACCTGGAAGTGTATTACTAATTACTTCAACCCCTGCTCTTGTTTGGTCAATCCCTCGAATTTGTTCTAGAATTTCTTGTTCGATGACATCTGTTGAAGCTACTTGTGATTGAAATTGACTTGGAAAGGCATCATTCTGACGGATTAGTTCTTCACACAAGTAAATGATTCCTTGTGCTAATGGACGAAAGGTTTGTGCAAAGAATGCTTTTGCACTGCTATATGTTTGTCCTTGTAGAACAGTATCAATTGCAAAAGCATCAATCGACTGAATCGCTTGTTCCATACCTTGAATGGTAGCGGTACATACAGCGTTCATGCTTTGTGTTTGCGCATGTACTTCCCCTAGATACATATTCAAACTCATGAATTGACCTCCTTTGCTAGATTTTGTTTTTGATAATAAAGGTCATTTTCTAAACCACTAAGATTTCGTTTTTCCTTAAGCAGTGTTTCTTTTTGATTTTCCAATTCGGAAGTAAGTTTTCGCTCAATATATTGTGCATCTTGACCCATATTCATAAAAAACAATGACATTTCTCTATCTCTACGCCAAGTTCCTAAAATACGGTCAAACAAACGATGGTTTTGATTTTTCCATACATGAAAATCTTCTTCTACTTGTTCCTGTGTTTGAATCGCAGATTGATTCCGATTCTGTTCTTCAAATATACTTCGTAATTTTTGATTTAATTGATTCATTTGTTTTTCAATATCTTGACTCATCTTTTTCCTCCTACCGTTTTACTTTACGTAGGTTATCACATTAGCGAAAAATATTTTGAAGTTCTTTATCCATTCTCTCAAACTCGTTAGCTACCGAATGAATATTATCAACCGCTTGTTGAAAGGCTACAGAAAATTGTTTCGTCAAATCTAAAACTTGTTGGCTCGCTTCTTGTGCTTTGGAGTTAACAGATAGTGTTGTACGCGTCCCCTTTGTTATAGAACGACTTGTTGCACTTTGAATCCTGTCAGAAGCTGATCCCATTTTCGTAGCAATTTGTGTTGCTGTTTGTAAATTACTTTGGAATTGTCCCATCGTATAAACCCTTTCTATATTTCTATGAACGTATTAAAGAAGGGGAGTGCCTAGTATGTATGTCCATTATCCTATTGTTCCTTATAGGAACCCTCCTGGAAAAATATTGCGGATATAATTATAACAATAAATGGTTAAAATTTCCTCAAAAAAATATATTTTACAACATATGTGTTTGTTATAGTTCTCAAAAGGTAATGTAGTATAACATAGAGGTAAAACACGAATGGGAAAGTAATAAATTGATGCTAATGATTTATATTATGCTGTATGGGCTGAAAAGGGTGGTTGGTTAAATCTTGGCGGTGAACAATGGATTAAGAACAATCCATCTTATGTGAAGTTTAGTAAGAAAAGCACAGTAGATTCCTCTATTGTAGGGAAGCGTGTTGTTACTAAAGTGGACAACCTACGTTTCTATGAATCTCCATCTTGGCATGATAAAGATGTGGCTGGTTCTGTGGATGCATGATTAGGATTTACGATTGATGCGAAGATAAGTATAAGTGGTTCACCGCAATATAAAGTGAAAAACTCAAAAAGCAGTGTCTTCTATATTACAGCTAGTTCAACATATGTAGAGGTACCATTAAAATAAGAAAGTCGATTCCAATTAAGGATTTGGCTTTCTTTATTGTTAAGATGTTTAGAATTTACTTTTAGACAATGCTTTTAATATAGGATTTATGATTTTACTTAATAAACGAACCCCGTTAAATATAGATTTTATAACCGTCATATTATCGTCCTCCTAAACTAAATAAATCATATCAACTTCATACCAAGGATGTAAACATTGTATGTTCATAAATTCAAATGAAAAAGAAGCTTCTTTTTCAAAGTGAATGATGGTGTTATAACTAAATATAGACTGAATAATCAGATATTTTTTTATCAATAAATAGTAATTGTTATGATATACGCTTTGATATGATGATTTGTTATAATATTTAGATAATACTCTTAGAAAAGGGGGATTTATATGGAGACAAAAATTTCTACTACTAGCAAGGGGTATGAGCTATTAGAAGAATGGTATCATGAAATGCTTGCTCAGCATATAGAGAAGGCAAGTATTTTAAAAATTGAAGCAGATAATATATTTAATAAGGTTAAAGAAAATGCAGATTCTTTTATTTATTACTCCCTGTTACGATTTAGGTACCAAATGTTAAAGGGGAATTTTGAAAAAGGGCTAGAAGAGCTAGAATACATAAAAGATATGCCAGATGGTTTACTAAAATATTACTATCACTTCTTTAAATTTATTTATGAAACAGAAGTTGGAAACTACAATAGTGCAGAGAAACATCTTGAATCTGCTAGTGATTTATTAGATATGATGTCCGATGAAAAAGAAAAAGCAGAGTACAATTATCGTGTTGCGCTATATAAATATTATATTTCACAACCCACTTTAGCGATTAATTATGCTACAAAGGCTCTTGATTATTTTTCAAGTCATGAAGGCTATGAGACTAAAAAGGGAGCGTGTGAAAATACATTAGGTATGGCTTGTATTACTTTAGAACAATTTGAATTAGCAGAGGAATATCTAATTTCTGCTCTAAATATGTTTCAAAAACTTGATGAACAATCGCTAGTTTTAAAAGTTCGTAGTAATTTAGGAGTACTGTATGCCGAACAAAACTTATCAGATTCAGCTATACGTCATTTAGAAGAAGTATATAAAGCGTGTCAACATACAAAATTGCATTATCAAAGAAGGGTAATATTCCTATTAGCTCGGGAACATATTAAAATAAAACAGCATAATGATGCAGCTTTTTATATTAAAGAGGGCTTGAAGGATTGTAATCAAGAATATAGTTATCACCTAAATATTATGGAGTGTATAAATAACAATGAATCTATAGCGAAGTTAGAAGAAATTGTAAATGAATCACTTTCGTATTTTAAAGAACAAGAATTGTGGAAAGACATTCAAATTTATACCGAACTATTAGCAAGTAAATGGTATAATGTGGGTGCAAAGGATAAGGCGTGTGAGTATTATCACTTAAGCCATGAAGCGAGAACTTTATTAAAAGAAAAGGGGCGTTTAAAATGAAAAAGATTAAAATTACATTAATGAGTTTAATCGGTATTGCAGTATTATCGTTTGGATTAAATAGTCCTAGTATTGAAAAAAGTGCAGCAACTACACTGAAACAAGAAAATATTATTTCATATTCAGAACATGGTACAGGAATCTAATAAATAAAAAAATTACCCCCATCAGTTATTAAAGAAATAAATAATCAATAAGCAGTAAAGTAGATAAAATAAACAAGGCAGGATGATGACAACATCTTGCCTTGTTCAATTGTGAAAAATTATTGAACTGTAACGAATTTTTTTAGAGGATATTTTAAATGGGAAAGAACAGATGAAAAAATAAAACAAGCCTAACCTATTTAGGTTTGTTTTATTTTGTGTGGGGCACCCACAAACCCACCCACAATTCACCCACAAAAATAAAAAAAGTGATGAATCACTATGAAACATCACTTTTATAAAACCTTGATAAATCAGCGTTTCTGGTTCAATTTAATACTTGATGAATTCAGAGGATATATTCCGCACGCAAGTACACTAATGGGAAAGTAATAAATTGATGCTAATGATTTATGTATACAATTTAGAGAATTAAACAAATTTAATTTCTCATGTTGTTTACATATATAATAGAAGATAATAAAAAAACTGCATATTTTCATTGGTGTCATCATGTTGGTGTAAACCTAATGCGCCTAATGGCTACAAAAGACATCTACTTCGTACCATTCGGCCAAGATGCACCAGAGAAAAAACCGAACTCAATGGTAGCTCGTATGGAGTTACTTGAAGATACAGTATTAGAAGCGCTACAAGGAAAACAATTACAACCTGTTGTTGTAGAAAAATTCAGATATATGAATTAAAAAACGAAAAAAAACGGACAATTTTTGATGAAACCATCATTCTTACTGTAGAATATGATAAAATTAACGTTATTAAGATTAGAAGGGGCATTGTAAGCTCCTTCTAATTCTAAGTTATAGAAGGATTGGTATCTAGAAAGGGGCATAGTGATGGAAAAGCAAAAAACTTTTCATGTCGCTGTAGTTGGAGCAACCGGCGCAGTTGGTGAACAAATGTTAAATACTTTAGAGAAACGAGAATTTCCAATTGGGAAGTTAACGTTACTTTCATCTAAACGATCTGCAGGTAAGAAACTTGTATTTAAAGGCGAAGAATTTACAGTTCAAGAGGCAACTCCTGAAAGTTTTGAAGGAGTAGATATTGCACTATTTAGTGCTGGTGGATCTGTATCGAAACAATTAGCGCCTGAAGCAGCAAAGCGCGGTGCAATTGTTGTTGATAATACAAGTGCATTCCGTATGACAGAAAACGTGCCACTTGTTGTACCTGAAGTAAATGAAAATGATTTAAAAGAACATAATGGTATTATTGCAAATCCAAACTGTTCTACAATTCAAATGGTAGTAGCTCTTGAGCCAGTTCGCCAGCAATATGGTTTAAAACGAGTAATCGTTTCCACATACCAAGCTGTATCAGGTGCTGGTGCGGCAGCTATTGAAGAACTTCATGAACAATCACAAGCAATCTTAAATGGTGAAGAAGTAAAGGCGAATGTTTTACCTGTATCAGGTGACGAAAAGCATTTCCAAATCGCTTTTAATGCTATTCCACAGATTGATAAATTCCAAGATAATGGATTTACATTTGAAGAAATGAAAATGATTAATGAAACGAAAAAAATTATGCATATGCCTGAATTAGAAGTAGCTGCGACATGTGTACGTTTACCAGTTGTATCGGGTCATTCTGAGTCTGTGTACATTGAAGTAGATAAAGAAGGCGTAACAGTAGAAGAAATGAAAAACTTACTTGCAAATGCAGAAGGTATTGTACTGCAAGATAATCCAGCAGAGCAGTTATATCCAATGCCAGCTACTGCAGTAGGTAAAAACGAAGTATTCGTTGGAAGAATCCGTAAAGATTTAAATAATGATAAAGGATTCCATCTTTGGGTCGTATCTGATAACTTATTAAAAGGCGCTGCATGGAATTCTGTTCAAATTGCAGAGCGCTTAGTAAAATTACAATTAGTGTAAACGGCTAAGAGAAGGTGCAAAATATGAAAATTATTGTTCAAAAATTTGGTGGTACATCAGTACGTGATGACAATGGGCGTAAGCATGCGCTTCACCATATAAAAAAATCATTAGCTGCTGGTTATAAAGTAGTTACTGTTGTATCAGCAATGGGCCGTAAAGGTGAACCGTATGCAACTGATACGTTATTAAGTCTTGTAAATCAAGAGGAATCTAATATTTCTAAACGTGAGCAAGATTTATTATTATCATGCGGAGAATTAATCTCAGCAATTGTTTTCTCTAACATGTTGAATGAGAATGGTATAAAAGCAGCAGCATTAAATGGTGCACAAGCTGGTTTTGTAACGAATGGTGACTTTACGAATGCTAAGATTATTGAAATGAATTGCGATCGTATACATGAAGAGTTAGAAAATGTAGATGTTATCGTCGTTACTGGATTCCAAGGTCAAACGAAAAATGGAGACACGACAACACTTGGCCGCGGAGGTAGTGATACTTCAGCTTCAGCATTAGGTGTTGCGCTTCATGCTGAATATATCGATATCTTCACAGATGTTGAAGGTGTTATGACTGCGGATCCTCGTATCGTAAAAGATGCGCGTCATCTTCAAACTGTAACATATAACGAGATTTGTAACATGGCTTATCAAGGTGCGAAAGTCGTTCATCCGCGTGCGGTTGAAATTGCGATGCATGCAAAAGTACCACTTCGTGTACGTTCTACGTATTCTGATAGTGAAGGTACGCTTATTGCGGCATATGATGGTGCCACAAAAGGGCAGGATGTAGAAGAACGTCCTGTTACAGGGATTGCCCATGTGTCAAACGTAACGCAAATTAAAGTGCTTGCAAAAGAAACTGCATATGATTTACAACAACATGTGTTTAAAGAAATGGCTAATGAAGGGATTAGTGTGGACTTAATTAACATTTCTCCTACCGGTGTAGCTTACACAGTAAATGATAGTGTATCAGCGCGTGCAGTTGAAGTCTTAAAGCAACTTGGATATGATCCAGCTGTGACAGAGCATTGTGCGAAGGTTTCTATCGTTGGTGCTGGAATGGCAGGTATTCCAGGGGTTACAGCAAAAATTGTCACAGCTTTAGCGGAAAAAGGTATTCAAATTCTGCAATCAGCAGATAGTCATACGACAATTTGGGTTCTTGTAAAAGAAGCCGATTTAGTGGAGGCTGTGAATGCATTACATAGTGCATTTGAGCTTTCAAAAGAAAAGCAACTGGAACAATAAGGAGTGAGATCATGATAGATTTTGGGACAATTGCAACCGCGATGGTAACACCGTTTGATAAAAACGGTAATATCGATTTTGCAAAGACAACGAAATTGGTAAATTATTTAATGGATAAAGGTACAACAGCAATCGTGGTAGGAGGAACGACTGGAGAATCTCCTACATTAACATCAGAAGAAAAAGTAGCGTTATATCGCCATGTCGTATCTGTTGTCGATAAAAGGGTGCCCGTAATCGCTGGAACAGGTAGCAATAATACGCATGCTTCTGTTGATTTAACAAAAAAGGCAACTGAAGTTGGTGTTGATGCAGTTATGCTAGTGGCACCGTATTATAACAAACCGAGTCAAGAAGGGATGTACCAGCACTTTAAAACAATCGCTGAAAGCACTCCGCTTCCGGTAATGCTATATAATGTTCCAGGACGATCTATTGTACAAATCTCCGTTGATACAGTTGTTCGTTTATCAAAAATAGAAAACATTGTTGCGATTAAAGATGCAGGCGGCGATGTATTAACAATGACAGAAATCATTGAAAAAACAGCGGACGACTTTGCAGTATACAGCGGTGATGATGGTTTAACATTACCAGCTATGGCAATTGGAGCAAAAGGTATTGTTTCTGTAGCATCTCATGTTATCGGGAATGAAATGCAAGAAATGATTGCTGCATTCCAAGCTGGAGAGTTCAAAAAAGCGCAGAAATTACATCAATTACTAGTAAAAGTAACGGATGCACTATTTATGGCGCCAAGCCCAACACCAGTAAAAACAGCATTACAAATGGTTGGATTAGATGTAGGTTCTGTACGTTTGCCACTTCTTCCATTAACGGAAGAAGAAAGAGTAACGTTACAATCTGTAATGCAATCTATTCCTCGTTAATAAAAATGACCTAGTGTGAAACTAGGTCATTTTTATTTTGACTAACTATATGTAAGTGGTGAAAAATTAGCTATAGTTAATAGGCTCTAATAAGAAGGGGATGGCAGAGTGTAGGATTAGTTAGAAACTGATTACAGAGATAAGGTTTTTAGTGAATATCGTTTCATGTTTATGTAAAGAACTTGCATGCATATTTTTCCATTAAACTCCTATTACGTAGGAAAAATAGTGAGTATGATATGAAGATACCCCCCGAAAATTACAGCCTCACTTTAGCGTCTTCTCTTGTCTTTCGCATAATTTAACTTGTGTTCTATTTCTTGTATCAGTTATAATATGGCTAAGTAGCTTAGTACGGGTATGCTTAGCAAAATTGGAAAAAATTATGATTCAATGAAATTTTTATATCATATCGAATAAGATATTTGATTTATATAATGAAAGAGAGGTGAAACCTGGTTTAAAAAATAAAAAAGAACATGATATCGCATAACGGTAAGGACATTCGTCTTGGACGGTGAATATATGGTGGTTGCAGAGTTTCCCCTGGTGTCTCTGCAATTTTAGTGAAATCAGTGTTTGCAAGATTTTTAAACCAGGCAACAACATGAAGAGAAAAGAGAATGAGTCTGTTAAAGTATTTGCTCTTGGCGGAGTAGGTGAAATCGGAAAAAACATGTACTGTGTTGAAATTGATTCTGAAATCTTTATTGTAGATGCAGGATTGATGTTCCCGGGAGATGAAATGTTTGGGATTGATATTGTTATTCCTGACATTTCATATTTAGTAGAAAATCAAGAGCGAGTAAAAGGACTATTTATTACCCATGGTCATGAAGATCATATTGGTGGAATTGTTTATGTGCTTCGTAAATTATCTATTCCAGTATATGCGACGAAATTAACGGTAGGACTTATACAAGAAAAGCTTGGCGAAGCAGGAATGTTAGGCCGTATAGACTTAAAAACAATTGACTCGAATTCAACAGTAGAGTTTAATTCAACAACTGTGTCATTCTTCGGAACGACACATAGTATTCCGGATTCTGTGGGTGTTTGTTTCCATACATCAAAAGGTGCTGTAGTATATACAGGAGACTTTAAATTTGATCAAACTCCAATCGGAAATAGTGGAGCAGATCTTGGGAAAATGGCGCAAATTGGAAATGAAGGCGTACTTTGCTTGTTATCTGATAGTACAAACGCTGAACGTCCTGGTTATACAGGTTCGGAAAAAGAAGTTGGTATAGAGATTTCTAAAGTATTCTATAGTTCAGAAGGACGTATTATTGTTGCTTCATTTGCCTCCAATGTACATCGTATTCAACAAGTGTTTGATGCAGCTGCTGAAACTGGAAGGAAGGTAGCGGTAGTAGGACGTAGCATGGTGAAAGTGGTAGATATTGCAAGACGTCTTGGTTATTTAGATGTTCCAGAAGGTATGGTTATTTCATTACAAGAAATAGACAATTTCCCGGAAAAAAAGGTAGCTATTTTAACGACTGGTAGTCAAGGGGAACCAATGGCAGCCCTTTCTAGAATGGCGAAGCAAGCTCATAAACAAATTTCAATTCGTAAAGGTGATACTGTTATTATTGCAGCTTCTCCAATTCCAGGAAATGAAATATCTGTATCAAAAATTATTGACTTGTTATTTAGATCTGGGGCTGAGGTTATTTATTACGGTGAAAGAAAAGTTCACGTTTCAGGTCACGGTAGCCAAGAAGAATTAAAGCTGATGATAAATTTAATGAAGCCGAAGTATTTTGTACCCGTACATGGTGAGTTCCGTATGCAAAAAGCACATGCATATTTAGCGGAAGATGTAGGTATTACGAGAGAGAATATCTTTATCGTAGAAAAAGGTGATGTAATTGCTTTTGGTGACGATGAAGCAAAATTAGCTGGTAAAGTGCAAGCTGGCAATGTTTTAATTGATGGATTAGGTGTAGGTGACGTGGGTAACATCGTTCTTCGAGATAGAAAGATGTTATCTCAAGATGGAATTTTAGTTGTTGTTGTAACACTAGGTAAGGATGAAAATAAAATAATCTCTGGTCCAGAAATTATTTCACGCGGCTTTGTATATGTTCGTGAATCAGAAGCATTAATCGAACGATCCACAGATATTGTACGTATGATTGTTGAACAATCAATTAAAGAGTATACAATTGAATGGTCTATGTTGAAACAAAATATTCGTGAATTATTAGGGCAGTTCTTGTACGAAGAAACGAAGAGAAAGCCAATGATTTTACCGATTATTATGGAAGTATAAAGAAGGTCACCTTTACAGGTGATCTTTTTCTTTTTTAACCTATCGAATGAAATTCATAACTTAAGAAATAATAGTTATATACGAGTGAAAGGGGATGCGATATGACAGAACGTGATCGTTATACAAATGAAGCAAAAGAAGCTGAGCCGAAAGAAGTTCCAAAAGAGGCTTCTATAGTGGAGAAAATTCAACAACTTGGACAAACGAATGTACCACAGATGAATGAATCGCGTATTCATTGCTTAACGATTGTTGGGCAGGTGGAAGGTCATATTCAGTTACCACCACAAAATAAAACAACAAAATATGAGCACATCATTCCGCAAATTGTCGCGATTGAACAAAATCCAAAAATTGAAGGTTTACTGTTAATATTAAATACAGTTGGAGGTGACGTTGAAGCCGGATTAGCAATTTCTGAAATGGTGGCTTCGCTTTCAAAACCAACTGTATCTCTTGTTTTAGGAGGAGGGCATTCGATCGGTGTACCGATTGCGGTCTCAACTGATTATTCATTTATTGCCGAAACAGCGACGATGACAATTCATCCGATTCGTTTAACAGGTCTTGTTATAGGTGTGCCACAAACATTTGAGTATTTGGATAAAATGCAAGAAAGAGTCATTCGATTTGTGACAAAGCATTCGAAAGTAACGGAAGATCGTTTTAAAGAGCTTATGTTTGCAAAAGGGAATTTGACGCGAGATATTGGGACGAATGTAATAGGTGGAGATGCAGTGAAGTATGGTCTTATAGATGATGTCGGTGGTATTGGTAACGCACTTCGAAAATTAAACGAATTAATTGATGAACGCACGGACAATTATACAGAAGGGACAATGTTACAATGATTTTATATACAATTATGCCAGAGCAACTTGTGTATCCGGCCGATTATTCACAATGTGAAAGCCAAAAAGTTGTGAATATAAACGGCGTGGAATTAGTGGTCTCTGAGGAGGATAATCAATGTTACTCTATTGTACGTGTATTAGGTACGAATCCGTCTCACTACCTAGAGTTTGAGCCTGGACAGAAAATTACCTTTTAGTAAAAAGAAGGATTTTGTTTAGGAGCTATGGTATAATATAAAAAACAAGACGGTTGAGCAGCCATGAGTAGGCTGCTTTCTTCTGTTTATTTAACATTTTACAAGAAGTGTAAAAATAGAAGATATAAAGACCTGAAAAATAGAGAGAAAGACATATAAGTAGAGCTTTTTTTATAAGAAAGTTGTACTTAATTTTTAGAACACGAGGTGAAGAAATGGCAAAACAAAAGCAAAGAGGGACGAAGGCTAAGGCAAGACGTATGATAAAGCCAACTTTGTATTATGAAATCGTCGGGTTGACTCTTTTTGCACTTTCGATTATTACGATTTTACAGCTAGGTGTTGTAGGAAAATCGTTTGTGTTATTTTTTCGCTTCTTCTTTGGTGAGTGGTACATAATTGGTGTGTTAGGTGTAATAGCTTTATCTGTTGCGTTTGTAATAAAGCGGGGATGGCCGAATCTTTTAAATAAACGGCTAATAGGTGTTTATTTAATTGTACTAGCAATATTAATGTTTAGTCATATTACATTATTTAACCTTCTTACGAAAGATGGAGCTGTGCAAAATACTTCTGTAATTGTTAGTACAAAAGATTACTTCTTCCTTGAAATGAAAAAGGGCCCGGATAGTGTTCATTTAGGTGGTGGTATGTTCGGCGCACTGATGTTCGCAACGTGCTACTTCTTATTTGACGAAGTAGGGGCATATATCATTGGAATTATTTTAGTTATTCTTGGAATACTTTGTATAACAAATAAGCATATTGGAGAAGTACTTGCTCCGGTAGGGAGAATTCTTAGAAGTCAATTTCAAGTAATGCAAGGGGATTATAAAGATTGGAAATCTCAAAGGGTCGCCGAGCAAACTGAAAAGAAAAAAACAACAAGAAGCAAGAGGCGTGAAGGTGTTGCTGAACAAGAAGAAGCTATTGAGCCAGTAGAAGAAATAGAAATTGGTCCACCAATTATTTCAAATTTTACTGAGAATTATCCAGTAAGTGAAGAGACGGAAAAGCAGATAGAAGAAAATGATTTAATCACTCCTCCGTTTATTGAAGAGGCAGTTCCACCTACGCCAGAAGAACAACCTCAAAAGAAACGAGGAGAAAAAATCGTTGAATCGCTAGAAGGTGAAACGAAAGCACCTCCTATGCAATTTTCTAATGTGGAAAATAAAGATTATAAGCTTCCTTCGCTTGATATATTAAAGTTTCCCCAAAATAAGCAAGTTACAAATGAAAATGCGGAAATTTATGAAAATGCTCGTAAATTGGAACGTACATTCCAAAGTTTTGGTGTGAAAGCGAAAGTAACAAAAGTACATAGAGGTCCTGCAGTTACGAAGTATGAAGTGTATCCTGATATGGGAGTAAAGGTAAGTAAAATTGTTAGTTTAAGTGATGATTTAGCGCTTGCTTTAGCAGCGAAAGACATTCGTATTGAAGCACCTATTCCCGGGAAATCAGCTGTAGGGATTGAGGTTCCGAATTCAGAAGTTTCTATAGTAACGCTGAGAGAAGTTCTTGATTCAAAGGCGAATAACCACCCAGAAGAGAAGTTATTAATCGGTCTTGGACGTGATATTACAGGAGAGGCTGTATTGGCACGTTTAAATAAAATGCCCCATTTATTAGTAGCTGGTGCGACTGGTAGTGGGAAGAGTGTATGTATTAATGGAATTATTGTAAGTATTTTAATGCGTGCGAAACCGCATGAAGTAAAATTAATGATGATTGATCCGAAAATGGTAGAGTTAAATGTATATAACGGTGTTCCGCACTTATTAACACCAGTTGTAACTGATCCGAAAAAAGCGTCACAGGCTTTGAAGAAAGTTGTGAGCGAAATGGAGCGTCGTTATGAATTATTCGCGCATAGCGGTACGCGTAACATTGAAGGGTATAACGATTATATTAAAGAACATAATAGCCAATCGGAAGCGAAACAACCTGAATTACCATATATTGTAGTAATTGTGGACGAGTTAGCTGATTTAATGATGGTTGCTTCTTCGGATGTAGAAGATGCGATTATGCGTTTAGCGCAAATGGCACGTGCTGCTGGTATTCATTTAATTATTGCGACTCAGCGCCCGTCAGTTGATGTTATCACGGGTGTTATTAAAGCGAATATTCCATCGCGTATTGCATTTGCTGTATCTTCCCAAATAGACTCTCGAACGATTCTTGACGGTGGTGGTGCAGAGAAGTTGCTAGGTCGTGGAGATATGTTGTTCATACCAATTGGTGCATCGAAACCTGTTCGTGTACAAGGGGCGTTTTTATCAGATGATGAAGTTGAGAGAGTCGTAGAATCTGTTATTGCGCAGCAAAAAGCGCAATATCAAGAGGATATGATTCCACAAGATGTTCCTGAAACAAAGCAGGAAGTAGAAGATGAATTATACGATGAAGCGGTTCAGCTTGTAGTAGAAATGCAAACAGCATCTGTTTCTATGTTACAACGTAGATTTAGAGTAGGATATACGCGAGCAGCTCGTTTAATTGATGCCATGGAAATGAATGGTGTAGTAGGCCCTTATGAAGGTAGTAAACCAAGGGGAGTACTTATTAAAGATGTGCAAGAAAAAAGTTCTTAAAAAAAGCCTAATTGTTTTTACAATTAGGCTTTTTTATATGCTGTTTTTGTTATATACTATAGTCACTGACGAAGAAAGGGCTTACATCTTTAAGGGTCCTTTAGAATACGAATGCTTATCGTTTTGGTTTTCGAAACGTTCGATATTTAATGTAGAAAAATGTTGAATTCTGTTGACACATATGGGAGCAAGTGGTAAGATTACTTCGAAAAGAATCACTGCCTCATATAATCTTGGAGATAAGGTCCATAAGTTTCTACCTGGCAACCATGAATTGCTAGACTATGAGGGGAAAAGTGTGTAACAAAGGATGTAAGGAATCTTTGTGCCGAACTTTTTCTCTATATGAGAAATGTTTATGGTGCAAAGTTTTTTTTATGGAATAAAGAGTGAAAATTTCATCTTGAAAAATTATTAATATTTATTCGATAATTACGCTTATTTTTAGTATTTAGTAATTTATACTATGTTGTAAGTTGAAAAAAGAGAAAAGAAGTCTTACATCAGAGGTCGAATAATTGAAATGCGGGGGAGTCTTATGTCAGTAAAATCCGATAGTCGTCATCTATATTTACGGGTGATTGATCACATCAAAGGGAAAATTAAAGATGGGGCTTACAAAGAAAAACAAAAGTTACCTTCAGAGTTTGATCTAGCGAAAGAACTTGGTGTAAGTAGGGCAACTTTAAGGGAAGCACTACGTATTTTAGAAGAAGAAAATGTTGTTATTCGTAGACATGGTGTAGGGACATTTGTAAATGCGAAGCCGTTATTTTCTTCTGGAATAGAGCAACTTTCTAGTATTACAGATATGATTTCTAGTGTGGGGAAAACACCAGGAACAATCTTTTTATCATCATCTACAACAACTTTAACAGAAGAAGAAAAAGAGAAATTTAATTGTGAAGATGGTTTTAGCGCAGTAATGATTGAACGTGTTCGTACAGCGGATGGGGAACCAGTTGTATATTGCATTGATAAACTGGCAAAAGAGATATTACCAGATTTATCGGGATACAATGAGGAATCGCTGCTTACAGTAATACATAATAATACGCACAAGCGTATCACATACGCAGTTGCTCACATTGAACCGATTGGTTATCACCCGAAAATTTCACCGATTTTAGAATGTGAACCTGAAACGGCACTGCTAGTTTTAAAACAAATGCACTATGATCAAAATGATGAGCCAATCTTATATTCTATTAATTACTTTAGAGCTGATAAGTTTAGCTTCCACGTATTAAGAAAACGTATGTAGGGAAGTTCCTTTTTAGGGAGGTGACAGCAAGAAGTAAGGGACAGCAGCGTATGAATCATTAGACAAAACATTTCAGGAGGGGTTTCTAGTATGAAGAAAAAAACAGGTCTTTTATTATCGTTAACGTTAGCAGCAAGTACAGTGTTAGGTGCATGTGGTAACTCGGATAAAGCGGATAGTGACAAAAAAGGGGATAAAGAGTTTAAGGTTGGTATGGTTACAGATGTTGGGGGCGTTGATGACAAATCATTTAACCAATCAGCTTGGGAAGGTTTAACAAAATTCGGTAAAGACAACAATTTAAAGAAAAATGAAGGATACCGTTATCTTCAATCAAGTAAAGATGCAGACTATATTCCGAATTTAACGAAATTTGCGAAAGATAATTATAACACAACATTTGGTATTGGTTACTTAATGGAAAAATCAATTACAAAAGTAGCTGAACAGTATCCGAAAGAACAGTTTGCGATTGTAGATACAGTTGTGGATAAGCCAAACGTAACAAGTATTACATTTAAAGACCATGAAGGTTCATTCCTAGTTGGGGCTGTAGCAGCAATGACAACAAAATCAAATAAAGTAGGTTTTGTTGGTGGTGTGAAGAGTCCATTAATTACAAAATTTGAATCAGGTTTTAAAGCTGGTGCAAAAGCAGTAAATCCAAATATCGAAATTGTATCGCAATATGCTGATGCGTTTGATAAGCCAGAAAAAGGATCTGTATTAGCTTCAGCAATGTACGGTCAAGGTGTTGACGTAATTTATCACGCTTCAGGTGCAACTGGTAACGGTGTATTCACAGAAGCGAAAAACCGCAAGAAAAAAGGTGAAAACGTTTGGGTAATCGGTGTTGACCGTGACCAAAACCAAGAAGGTATGCCTGAAAACGTAACTTTAACTTCAATGGTAAAACGTGTTGATATTGCAGTTGCAAAAGTGGCACAAGAAGCGAAAGATGGTAAGTTAAAAGGCGGTAAAGTAGAAGAGTTTGGCTTAAAAGATGAAGGTGTCGGTATTGCGAAAACAACTGACAATGTGAAAAAAGTAAACCCAGAAATTTTAACAAAAGTAGAAGAATTTGAGAAGAAAATCACTGCTGGTGAAATTAAAGTACCTGCAACTGACGAAGAATATAAAGCATATGAAGCTTCTCTAAAGAAATAATGATAGAGAAATAGCAAAGGTTAGTTCTTAGAACTAACCTTTGTATATATAAAATTACTTTTAATAGAGTGTAATTGGGGAGTGTTCCCTGCTAGAAGGAGGAACAAAATGGAATACGTAATTGAGATGAACAATATTACAAAAGTATTCCCAGGCATTGTGGCGAATGATGATATTACGCTGCAAGTAAAACAGGGAGAAATACATGCTTTACTTGGAGAAAATGGTGCAGGGAAATCAACGCTAATGAATGTACTGTTCGGTTTGTATCAACCAGAACAGGGAGAGATTAAAATTAAAGGGAAACCTGTAAAAATTACAAATCCGAATATAGCAAATGACCTTGGAATTGGGATGGTCCATCAGCATTTTATGCTTGTTCATAATTTTACAGTTACAGAGAATATTATTCTTGGAAATGAGCCGAAGAGAAAAGGGAAAATCGCTGTTGAAGAGGCTGCAAAAGAAATTAAACAATTATCTGAACAGTACGGTTTAGCTGTTGATCCATATGCAAAGATTGAAGATATTTCGGTTGGGATGCAGCAAAGGGTTGAAATATTAAAGACACTTTATCGCGGTGCGGAGATTTTAATATTTGATGAACCTACTGCGGTGTTAACCCCTCAAGAAATTAATGAATTGATTCAAATTATGAAAAAACTTGTAAAAGAAGGGAAATCAATCGTTCTTATTACACATAAGTTGAAAGAAATTATGGAAGTTTGCGATCGTTGTACAATTATTCGTAAAGGTAAAGGGATTGGTACAGTTGACGTTGCGAAAATGGATGAACATAAACTTGCAGAATTAATGGTCGGACGTCAAGTGAATTTTAAAACAGAAAAAATAGAGGCCAAACCGAAAGAAGAGGTTCTGTCTGTTGCGAATCTTGTCGTTCATGATGCACGCCAATTACCTGCTGTAAAAGGCCTTGACTTAACTGTTCGTGCAGGAGAAATTGTGGGGATTGCAGGGATTGATGGAAATGGACAAAGTGAATTAATAGAGGCGATTACTGGTTTACGAAAAGTTGAGTCAGGTTCTATTGCAATTAAAGGAAAAGAAATAACGAATTGGCCTGTTCGAAGAATTACAGAGGAAGGAATTGGTCATATTCCAGAAGACCGTCATAAACACGGGCTAGTTCTTGATTTTTCTGTTAAAGACAATATAGTTTTGCAAACATACTATAAAAATCCATTTTCAAAGAAGGGGATTTTAAATTTTAGCAAAATCACAGAGAAAGCAAAGGCGCTTATTGAACAGTTTGATGTACGTACACCTAGTGAACAAACATTAGCGCGTGCTCTATCAGGTGGAAATCAGCAGAAAGCTATCATTGCACGTGAAGTAGATCGTAATCCAGATTTATTAATTGCAGCACAGCCAACACGTGGTTTAGATGTAGGTGCGATTGAATTTATTCATAAAAAATTAATCGAGCAGAGAGATAATGGGAAAGCAGTATTACTTCTATCGCTAGAACTGGATGAAATTTTAAATGTAAGTGATCGAGTTGCTGTTATATATGAAGGGGAAATTGTAGCAATTGTCGATGCGAAAGAAACAAATGAACAACAGCTTGGTTTGTTGATGGCTGGCGGAACGGAGAAAGAGAAGGTGAATACAAATGGCTAAAAAATTTTTAACGGAGCGAACAATTAACATTTTAGTTCCTGTATTATCCGTTATTTTTGGTTTACTTGTTGGTGCCATTGTAATGTTAGTTAGTGGATATGATCCAATTGTTGGGTATGCAGCGCTTTGGGAAGGAATGGTTGGAAATCCGCAGGCTATCGGTGAGACGCTACGTACGATGATTCCACTTGTGTTAGCTGGTCTGTCTGTTGCATTTGCGTTTCGTACAGGTCTTTTTAACATTGGGGTAGAAGGACAATTATTAGTTGGATGGCTTGCCGCTGTCTGGTTTGGATATGCAGTATCGTTACCAGCATTTTTGCATATTCCGTTATCTATTTTAGTAGCCGCGATTGCCGGTGGTTTATGGGGGTTTATACCTGGATATTTAAAAGGAAAGCTTAAAGTAAATGAAGTAATTGTCACAATTATGATGAACTACATTGCACTTTATGTTACGTATGATCTTATTAAACGTTTTATACATGAAGGTAATGAGAAATCTTATGATGTACAAGCGAGTGCTTCATTAGCTTCTGATTGGCTATCTTCATTGACAGATGGATCTCGTTTGCACTGGGGAATTGTTGTAGCTATTTTAATTGCTATTGTAATGTGGTTCTTATTAGATAGGACTACGTTAGGATATGAGTTGAAATCGGTTGGTTTTAACCAAAATGCATCGCAATATGCAGGGATGAAAGTCTCTCGTAATGTTGTATTATCAATGACAATTGCTGGTGCTTTTGCTGGAATTGGTGGGGCAATGGAAGGTCTAGGAACATTCCAAAGTATGACGGCAATGACATCGTTTACTGGTATTGGATTCGATGGGATTGCGGTAGCTCTTCTTGGAGGAAATAATCCGTTTGGTATATTATTATCGGCTTTACTGTTCGGTGGTTTGAAAAGTGCAGCACCGCAAATGAATTTTGAAGCAGATGTACCTTCTGAGTTAATTAATGTTATTATCGCATGTATTATTTTCTTTGTTGCTTGCAGTTATGTTTTACGTTGGGCACTTACACGCATGAGCAAGGAGGGGAAATAAATGAGCTTTATAGATATTTTAGCCATTCTTGTGACTGGTACGTTATATACGGCAGCGCCACTTATTTTTACGGCGTTAGGTGGAGTGTTCAGTGAACGTTCTGGGGTTGTAAATATAGCATTAGAAGGTTTAATGTTATTTGGTGCATTTACTGGTATCGTTACAACGTTATTAATGGGTGATACGTGGGGAGCGATGACTCCTTGGATTGCACTATTATTTGCAGCTATTGGTAGTGGGTTATTTGCACTTCTTCACGCAGTAGCATCCATTACATTCCGCGCGGATCAAGTAGTAAGCGGGGTAGCGATTAACTTTTTGGCTCTCGGTTTAACAGTATTTGCGATTAAGAAAATCTTTGGTAAAGGACAGACTGATTTTATTCAATACCGAATTGAAAAAATCGATGTTCCAGGACTTTCGGATATTCCGGTAATCGGGAAAATCTTTTTCTCAAATGTACCGTTAACATCGTATATTGCTATTATTTTAGCTTTTGTTGTCTGGTACATTATTTATAAAACACCATTCGGTCTTCGTCTTCGTGCTGTTGGTGAACATCCAATGGCCGCAGATACGATGGGGATTAATGTATATAAAATGCGTTATATTGCAGTTTGTATATCTGGAATGTTTGCAGGAGTGGGTGGTGCGGTCTTTGCAATGTCGATTTCTGGTAACTTCTCAGGTGCTACAATTACTGGACAAGGTTTCTTAGCGCTAGCAGCTATGATCTTTGGTAAATGGAATCCACTTGGTGCTCTTGGAGCAGCGCTGTTCTTCGGATTTGCTCAATCACTTGGGATAACAGGTGGTACAATTCCTGTATTAAAAGAAATTCCAAGTGTATTCTTAACGATATTACCGTATGTATTTACAATATTAGCACTTGTTGGTTTTGTAGGCCGATCTGAGGCTCCGAAAGCATTAGGAACGCCTTATGAAAAAGGAAAACGATGAGTATTTAAAAAGTATAAGAAAAGCTCGCACATTAGTGCGGGCTTTTTTACATAGAATATATTTAATACGGAATTTTACTATGTTCCTTACATATTAAAGTTTTTAGAAAGACTCAAATGTAAGCATAATAAGGAAGAAAAGTTGATTTTTTATTTCTAAAAACTGTATATTGAAGAGGAATATTCCTACATACGTAAAGGAGGGCTATTAATGAAACTAATGGAACAGCAACTACATGAATTAGGTGGCTTGCGAGTACATATTATTCCGACTGATAAATATAAAACAAATACCTTTGTATTTCGTTTTAAAGCACCTTTAAATGAGGAGACGGTGACAGAGCGTGCCTTATTGCCATACGTATTGCAAAGTGCGACAGAAAAACTGCCTTCTGTAATTCGTCTTCGTCAATATTTAGAAGAATTATATGGATCTTCTTTAGCGGTAGATGTAAGTAAAAAAGGGGAAGACCATATCATCTCTATTTATGTAGACATTGCAAATGAAACGTATTTACGCGATGCACCACCGTTATTTGAAAAAGCGCTTTCTATGTTATCTGATATTGTTTTAAATCCAGCAACAGAAGGGGACGGTTTTCTATCTTCTATTGTAGAAAGTGAGAAACGAGCACTCTTGCAACGAATTGAAGCTACTTATGATGATAAAATGCGTTATGCAAACGAGCGTTTAATTGAAGAAATGTGCAAAGTAGAACCATATCGCTTAAGTGCAAATGGGAAAAAAGAAAGTGTTGCTTCTATTACAAATGAAAGTTTGTATCAATATTATCAAAAAGTGTTAGCTGAAGATGAAATGGATTTATACATCATTGGTGACATTTCAGAAGATGCCGTGGAGCTTGTAAATAAGTATTTTTCGATTTCACCTCGTGTTGTGAAAGAAAGAAATGTACTTCTTCATAAACGAAATAATGAAGAAAAAGAAATTGTTGAAAAACAAGAACTAAAGCAAAGTAAATTAAATATCGGCTATCGCACATTCATTACGTATAAAGATGAAGATTATTTTGCATTACAATTGTTTAACGGATTATTTGGAGGGTTTTCTCATTCGAAGTTATTCGTAAATGTCCGTGAAAAAAATAGTTTAGCGTACTATGCAGCATCGAGATTTGAAAGTCATAAAGGTTTGCTCTTCGTTATGTCTGGGATTGAAGCGAAGAACTTTGAAAAGGCTGTTGAAATTATTAAAGAACAGATGAAAGCAATGCAAAGTGGTGATTTTTCAGAGGAAGAGATTCAGCAAACGAAAAGTGTAATTCAAAATCAAATCTTAGAGGCAATTGATACACCACGTGGTTTTGTTGAAATGCTTTATCACGGGGTAATCTCGGAGCGTACGCGTCCAGTTGAAGAATGGCTAACGGGCATAGAAAGCGTGACGAAAGAAGAGATTGTGAAAGTTGCTAATAATATTGAACTGGATACAATTTACTTTTTACATGGAACGGAGGGAGAATAAATGGAGAAAATTGTGTATGAGCAATTAAAAGAGACGCTATATTATGAAAAACTTCCGAATGGATTAGACGTATATATCTTACCGAAACAAGGCTTCAACAAAACATTTGCAACATTTACGACGAAGTACGGTTCTGTTGATAATACATTTGTTCCGCTTGGAAAAGAAGACATGACTCGTGTCCCAGATGGAATTGCTCATTTCCTTGAGCATAAATTGTTTGAAAAAGAGGACCATGACGCTTTTCAATTGTTTAGTAAACAAGGTGCTTCAGCGAACGCTTTTACATCTTTTACAAGAACCGCTTATCTCTTTTCCTGTACATCAAATGTAGAGAGAAATTTAAATACGTTGTTAGACTTTGTACAAGAACCGTATTTCTCTGAAAAAACGGTTGAAAAAGAAAAAGGTATTATCGGTCAAGAAATTCAAATGTACCAAGATAACCCAGACTGGCGTTTATACTTTGGGTTAATCGATAGTTTGTTTGTGAAACATCCAATTAAAATTGATATTGCCGGGACGATTGAGTCTATTAGTAAAATTACAAAAGACCTACTGTATGAATGTTATGAGACTTTTTACCATCCGAGCAACATGTTATTATTTGTTGTTGGAGCGATTGATCCTGAAAAAACAATGGATTTAGTTCGTGAAAATCAAGCGAAAAAAGATTACGAAAATCAATCGGAAATCGTTCGCTCTTTTGAAGAGGAACCAGAAGAAGTAAATGAAAAGAAAAAGATTATTTCAATGCCTGTTCAAACTCCAAAATGTTTAGTTGGTATTAAGGCAACGAATTTAAAAGAAAAAGGGAAAGCCCTGTTAAAACAAGAAATTGCGCTTACATTACTTTTAGATTATTTATTTGGAAAAGGGTCAGTTCATTACGAATCTTTATATAATGAAGGTCTTATTGATGATTCATTCTCGTATGACTATACAGAAGAAAATAACTTCGGTTTTGCAATGGTTGGTGGAGATACGAAGCACCCTGATGAATTGGCAGAGCGATTAAAAGGGATTTTACTACAAACGAATTATGATCAGTTAGATGAGAAGGCGCTGGAACGGGTGAAGAAAAAGAAAATTGGTGGATTTTTACGATCGTTGAATTCACCTGAATATATTGCAAATCAGTTTACACGATATGCGTTTAATGAATCTAGTTTATTTGATGCTCTTACAGTGTTAGAAGGATTAACTGTTCAAGACCTACAACAAGCAGCAAAAACATTATTAATTGAAGAGAAAATGAGTGTCTGCCAAGTGTTACCAAAAAAGTGAAGTAATATGTGAATAAAAAACGCAGTATCTATATCCCTCATCTAACGTTGTGTTATTGCCAAATGGTAAGATGAGGGTATTATTTATTTATACATAAAAGATAAGAGAGGGAATTTATGAAAAAGTATGCATTAGTAACTGGAGGAAGCGGAGGGATTGGCTCTGCTATTTCGAAGCAGTTAATCGAGGATGGTTATACAGTCTATATTCATTACAATAAAAGCGAAGACAAGGTAAGGGAGTTACAAAAGGAATTTGATGCAGTGATTCCTGTGCAAGCAAATTTAGCTTCTATCGATGGAGCGGAGGAATTGTGGGGACAAATCGAACATCCTATTGATGTTATTGTATACGCAGCTGGAAAGAGTATCTTTGGATTAGTAACAGATGTTACGAATGAAGAATTAGATTATATGGTGGAGCTTCAAGTGAAGAGTGTATATAGACTTTTATCGATGGCGCTTCCACCGATGATTGGGCGGAGAAGTGGTAATGTTGTCATTATTTCATCCATATGGGGGCAAATAGGAGCATCTTGTGAGGTGCTGTACTCAATGGTAAAAGGTGCACAAAATTCCTATGTGAAGGCTTTAGCGAAAGAAGTTTCTTTAAGTGGATTGCGCGTTAATGCGGTAGCGCCAGGTGCAATCGAAACAGAAATGTTAAATGTATTTTCAGAAGATGATAAAAATGAAATTGCTGAAGATATTCCATTAGGTAGAATAGGACTACCCGAAGAGGTAGCAAAAACAGTCTCCTTCCTTGTTTCACCGGGAGCTTCTTATATTACGGGGCAAATTATCGGAGTGAATGGCGGTTGGCATTGCTAAAAAATTCTTACATAAAAAACAAGAAATTGTACAAATTAAGCATGATTCTATTACTAAATAGTGAGGTGCTTAAACATGACAGTGTTAGAAAACTTTGATCAGTGGAAGAGCTTTTTAGGAGAACGTTTAGAGCAAGCAGAGGGAAAAGGGCTTGATGGTGGTGCAGTATCAGATATGGCATTTCGTGTGGGAGATTATCTAGCTAATGAAGTGGAAGCTCGCAATGATCAAGAAAAATTATTAGCTGAGCTTTGGAAAGTTGCTGATGAACAAGAGCAACATACAATCGCAAATTTAATGGTGAAGTTTGTACAACATAAGTAAAAGTAGAGAGGAGAAGATCCTCTCTACTTTTTTTGTATAATAATTAGGAGGAATAGATTATACATTTAGCTTCCCTATTAAGGTGAAATCATATAATATAGTACGTAGGTGTAAAGTAAGCGTGGGGGAGTGATTTTGGATGATTGAATGGTATTTTGAATATGAAATACATAAAAACCGACCTGGCTTACTTGGTGACGTTTCTTCGCTAATCGGTATGCTTGGCATCAATATTGTCACAATTAATGGTGTAGATAATGCACGACGTGGACTTTTGCTTATGTGTGATAATCAAGAACAAATCTCTAGACTTGAATCAATTTTAAATACGATGGATAATATAACGGTAACGAAATATCGTCCACCAAAGCTTAGAGATAAGCTAGCAGTTAGACATGGTAGGTACATACAACGAGATGCAGATGATAAGAAAACATTTCGATTTGTGCGTGATGAACTAGGATTACTTGTAGACTTTATGGCGGAGATAATGAAAAAAGAAGGTCATAAATTAATTGGGATACGAGGAATGCCTCGTGTCGGAAAAACAGAATCTATTGTTGCCGCAAGTGTTTGTGCAAATAAGAGATGGTTATTCGTATCATCTACTCTCATTAAGCAAACTGTTCGTAGCCAATTGATTGAAGATGAGTATAGCGACGATAATATTTTCATACTAGATGGAATTGTGTCGACAAAGCGTGCCAATGAAAGACACTGGCAGCTCGTTCGTGAAATCATGAGATTGCCTGCAACGAAAGTTGTGGAACATCCGGATGTGTTTGTGAGTCAGTCAGAATACACATTGGATGATTTTGATTATATTATCGAATTGCGTAACGATTATGATGAAGAAATTCAATATAATTTAGTAGATGAAATTGAGCAAGGTACGCAAAATAATTTCTCTATGTTCGACTTTTAAAGAAATATTGAGGTGTTAGTAGTGACGGAATTAGGACAAAAGCTGACAGAAGCAAGAGAAGCGAAAGGCTTGTCTATTGATCAGCTGCATGAGATTACAAAAATTCAAAAACGCCATTTAGTAGCGATTGAAGAAGGCAATTATGATGTGTTGCCAGGAGCTTTTTATGCGCGTGCATTCATTAAACAATATGCAGATGCTGTTGGATTAAATGGAGAGGAACTGCTTGTAGAATATCAGAGTACGATACCACAATCTGAAAATCGTGAAGTTCCACAAGTATCAACCGGACAAAAAACACAAGAAACAATGCAAAAATCTTCATCATGGCCAATTGCAGATCATATGCCGAAAATTTTGATTGTGTTGTTAGTAATCGCATTTGGAGTGGTAGTCTGGTTTGTTATTCAAGCGTTAACTGGAAAAGATGATAGGCAAGTTCCAAATGCTCAAAGTGAGAAAATTGAGGTTCAAAAAGCAAAAGATTCTCCGCTAGATACGAAGAAAGATGAAGTGAAAGCGGAAGAACCTAAAAAAGAAGAACCAAAGAAAGAGGAACAAAAAGGACAGCCAACTGGTGAGAATGAAATTAAGTTAGTTGGAACCGATAAGATAACATCTACTTTGGAAATTCATAATAATAAAGCGTTAGAATTGGAAATTACAACAAAAGACGCAAGTTATGTAGGTATTAAAAATGAGGCAGGAAATGATATCTTTAGCGGTACTTTACAGGCAGGCCAGACCCAAAAATATGATTTATCAACAGCGAAAGAGGTAAACCTTAATATAGGAAGTGCACCGAATGTTGAATTTAAATTGAATGGCCAAGTCGTTACATTCCCATTGAATCCGGAAGAGAATTATCATCAGAAATTCTTGATTAAAAATCTAGGGATAGGGCAACCTGCACAATAACAGTCATCGCTTCGATGACTTTTTTCAATGAACAAATGTTTTTGACATGATGGAGGAATAGCTGTGAATTTACCAAATAAAATTACAATATCTAGAATCTGCTTAATTCCAATTTTTATGGTAATTATGCTAGCGCCCTTTAACTGGGGCTCATATGCAATTGGTGATGTCAATTTACCAATTCAACATTTAGTAGGAGCACTAATCTTTATAATTGCTTCAGCTACAGATTGGATTGATGGATATTATGCAAGAAAATATAATCTTGTAACGAATTTAGGGAAATTCCTTGACCCGTTAGCAGATAAATTACTTGTTTCTGCAGCACTTATCACGTTGGTAGAGATGCAATATGTACCTGCTTGGATCGTTATTGTAATTATAAGCCGTGAGTTTGCAGTAACAGGTTTACGCCTTGTACTTGCTGGGACAGGGGAAGTAGTTGCAGCAAATCAGCTAGGGAAAATTAAGACATGGACACAAATTATTGCGATTGCAGCATACTTATTGCATGATGTACCGTTAAATTTACTTCATATTCCAGTTGCAGATATTTTCATATGGATTGCATTATTCTTTACCGTTATTTCAGGATGGGATTATTTCTGGAAAAATAAAGATGCTTTTGTAAACTCAAAATAGAAGTTTATGGGGGAATTGGGATGAATGCTGAAATTATTGCGGTTGGAACGGAACTATTACTTGGACAAATTGCAAATACAAATGCCCAGTTTTTATCTGAAAAGTTAGCTTCAATCGGAATTAACGTGTACTACCATACTGTTGTTGGGGATAATAACAAGCGATTACAGAAGGCAATTGAATTGGCTGAAGAACGAGCCGATATGCTCATTTTTACAGGTGGATTAGGACCGACAAAAGATGATTTAACGAAAGAAACAATAGCGTCTAGTTTAGATGAAGAGCTTGTGTATGATGAAAAGGCATTAACATCGATAAGCGATTATTTTAAGCGTACAGGCCGTGAATTTACAGAGAATAATAAAAAGCAGGCGCTCGTTTTAAATGGATCGACTGTATTTGCGAATGATCACGGTATGGCGCCTGGTATGGGGTTAAATAAGAACGGAAAAGTTTATATTTTATTACCAGGACCACCAAAAGAAATGAAGCCGATGTATATAAGTTACGTAGAGCCTTTTTTATGTAAGTTTACAACGGGGGAAAATATTTATTCTCGTGTTCTTCGTTTTTTCGGTATTGGGGAATCTCAATTAGAGGTGAAAGTTCAAGATTTAATTGATGGACAAACGAACCCAACCATTGCACCACTTGCAAATGATGGAGAAGTGACATTACGTTTAACTGCCAAACATCATGATGCTGATGAGGCGGAGAAACTGATTCAGCATGTGGAAGATTTGATTTTAGAAAGAGTAGGAGAATTTTTCTACGGATATGACCAAGATTTCCTTCATTACAAGGTAATAAGGCTATTGAAGGAAAAAGGGTTAACTTTAGCGTGTGCAGAAAGTTTAACAGGTGGTCTTTTTGGAAATCAAGTAACAGAAAATGCTGGTGTTTCGTCTGTATTTAAAGGCGGTGTCATTTGTTATCAAAATGATGTGAAGCAACAAATTTTACATGTACCTGAAGAAGTGTTGCGTACTGACGGCGCGGTTAGTAAACAGTGTGCTCGTTATCTTGCTGAAAATGTAAAGAAACTGTTAAAAGCAGATATCGGAATTAGTTTCACTGGGGTGGCAGGACCGGATGCTTCAGAGCAGAAAGAACCAGGAACAGTATTTATTGGATTGGTGATTAAAGATGAACCAGCTGTAGTCTTCTCGCTTAATTTAAGTGGAAGTCGTCAACAAATTAGAGAACGCTCTACAAAATATGGATTTTATCATTTATTTAAAAAGCTAGAAGAGATATAAATTTCTTCTAGCTTTTTTTTGTTGGAAAACCTAGTTTTATTCGATATAAAATAAAAAATCGAATAAATGTTCGATTTTTGTTGGCAAATTGAATTGAAAATAGGTATAATAAGATTAGCAATTTAGTTAAGGAGGAATTTTGAATGAGCGATCGTCAAGCGGCATTAGATATGGCGTTAAAACAAATAGAGAAGCAATTCGGTAAAGGTTCAATTATGAAATTAGGAGAACAAGCGGAGCGTAGAATTTCTACAATTTCAAGTGGTTCTTTAGCACTTGATGTGGCACTAGGGGTAGGCGGATACCCACGTGGCCGTGTTATTGAAATTTATGGACCTGAAAGTTCAGGTAAAACAACAGTTTCATTACACGCAATCGCGGAAGTACAGCGTCAAGGTGGACAAGCAGCGTTCATTGATGCGGAGCATGCAATGGATCCTGTATATGCACAAAAATTAGGTGTTAACATCGATGAATTACTATTATCACAGCCTGATACAGGGGAGCAAGGACTAGAAATCGCAGAAGCACTTGTACGAAGTGGCGCGGTTGATATTATCGTAATTGACTCTGTAGCAGCTCTTGTACCGAAAGCTGAGATCGAAGGGGACATGGGTGACTCTCACGTTGGTTTACAAGCACGTTTAATGTCACAAGCACTTCGTAAACTTTCAGGTGCAATCAACAAATCAAAAACAATCGCAATCTTTATCAACCAAATTCGTGAAAAAGTTGGGGTTATGTTCGGGAACCCAGAAACAACTCCAGGTGGTCGTGCATTGAAATTCTATTCAACTGTCCGTCTTGAAGTACGTCGTGCTGAGCAATTAAAGCAAGGTAATGACATCGTTGGTAATAAAACGAAAGTAAAGGTAGTTAAAAATAAAGTAGCACCGCCATTCCGTGTTGCTGAAGTTGATATTATGTACGGAGAAGGTATTTCAAGAGAAGGTGAAATCTTAGATATGGCTTCTGAACTTGATATCGTTCAAAAGAGCGGTGCTTGGTACTCTTATAATGAAGAACGCTTAGGACAAGGTCGTGAAAATTCGAAGCAATTCTTAAAAGAGAATACGGATTTAAGAGAGGAAATTGCCTTCTTTGTTCGTGAACATCACGGAATTGGTGAAAACTCTGGTGTTGAAGACACGGAAGATTCAACTCGTCAAGATTAAAAAATAAAAGACACGGTCCCGTGTCTTTTATTTTTTAATCCACTATGAAAGCGTTGTATATAGCTGAAGATAAAATATTTATTCTATCCAAAAGGCTATGTGTAAAGGGGAATATTCATATATTTTAAGTGAATGAATTGGGATTTTCTAAGGTTTTCCAGGATAATATGCCGTCTATTTTTTTAATCCATATAAGATTCAGGGCTGAAGGTAAAGAAAGTAAAAGTAGACAACGCTTGACAATGAAAATTGCGATAGATACAATGAGAATGTATATTTTTTCTTATATACGATACACTCTTCTCAAGAAGAGAAGTAATATTCGGAGTAAGACTTAAATCTTGCCGAAATAATAATATGACATTTTAATTGTGAAATGAAGAAAGTCCCTTAAAAAAGCGGGGCGACGGTCTTTGCTGTACGTTGTAATTCAATGTACATGCCGACAGTCTTTTTTCATTCATAGCAAGGGGAGGTGAAATCATGAGTAGTACAGTTTGGATACTCATCTCCATTTTGCTTGCAACAGTCGGTGCAGTTGTTGGCTTTTTTGTTCGAAAGTCTATTGCTGAAGCGAAGATTAATGGTGCAGCTAATGAAGCAAAACGTATTCTAGACGAAGCGAATCGTGATGCTGAAGCACTTAAGAAAGAAGCGCTTTTAGAAGCAAAGGATGAAATTCATACACTTCGTACAGAAGCTGAATTAGAAATTCGTGACCGTAGAAGCGAATTACAAAAACAAGAAAATCGTTTAATGCAAAAAGAAGAGAACCTTGATCGTAAAGACGAAACGCTCGATAAGCGCGAGCGACAGTTAGAAAAGAAAGAGGAATCTCTTGTAGCGAAACAACAACAGATTGAAGAGTTGGAAAGCAAAGTGGGAGAGTTAGTTCAAAAGCAACAAACGGAATTAGAGCGCATTTCCAATCTGACCCGCGAACAAGCGAAAGCAATTATTCTTGGTAAAGTGGAAAGTGAAGTTTCTCATGAAATTGCCGTTATGGTAAAAGAAAGTGAAGTTCGCGCGAAAGAAGAAGCGGATAAGAAGGCAAAAGAGATTTTATCTCTTGCAATGCAAAGATGTGCAGCTGATCATGTTGCTGAAACAACCGTTTCGGTTGTAAATCTTCCAAATGACGAAATGAAGGGACGTATTATCGGACGTGAAGGTCGTAATATTCGTACGTTAGAAACGTTAACAGGTATTGACCTTATTATCGATGATACACCAGAAGCGGTAATTCTATCTGGATTTGACCCGATTCGTCGTGAAACAGCTCGTATCGCTCTTGATAAACTAGTACAGGACGGACGTATTCACCCAGCGCGTATTGAAGAGATGGTCGAAAAATCAAGACGTGAAGTGGACGAGTATATTCGTGAAGTCGGAGAGCAAACAACGTTTGAAGTGGGTGTTCATGGCTTACATCCAGATTTAATTAAAATTTTAGGTCGTTTAAAATACCGTACAAGTTATGGACAAAACGTCTTAAAACACTCTATGGAAGTTGCATACTTAACTGGACTTATGGCAGCGGAGCTTGGTGAGGATGAAAAACTAGCAAGACGTGCTGGTCTATTACATGATATCGGAAAAGCAATCGATCATGAAGTAGAAGGTAGTCACGTTGAAATTGGTGTTGAACTCGCAACGAAATATAAAGAGCATCCTGTTGTAATAAACAGTATCGCATCTCACCATGGTGACACAGAACCAACTTCTATCATTGCAGTTCTAGTTGCTGCAGCAGATGCATTATCAGCTGCAAGACCGGGAGCTCGTAGTGAAACGCTTGAGAACTACATTCGTCGTCTTGAAAAGTTAGAAGAAATTTCAGAGTCTTATGAAGGCGTAGAAAAATCTTTCGCAATTCAAGCAGGACGTGAAGTTCGTATTCTGGTAAAACCAGATACAATTGATGATTTAGAAGCTCATCGTTTAGCTCGTGATATTCGAAAACGTATTGAAAATGAACTGGATTATCCAGGACATATTAAAGTAACTGTTATTCGTGAAACACGTGCAGTGGAATACGCAAAATAAAGTGGTGAAACACCACTTTATTTTTTTGTGTTGGAATTGGGTAAAATAAAGGAAACTATTTATAAGCAGTATGCAAGTGAAAGAAACTTATAATAGATAAATTGTAACTGTTGTAAGGAAATAGCTTCAAGTTATAGTATGATAATAAAAAATGTAGTACATAGAAAGGGTAAGACATATGAGAATATTATTTGTTGGGGATGTAGTAGGATCTCCTGGTAGAGACATGATTCAACAGTACGTACCGGCATTAAAGAAAAAGTATACACCCACAGTAACAATTATTAATGGAGAAAATGCTGCGGGTGGACGTGGAATTACGGAAAAAATATATCGAAACTTTTTAGAGTGCGGGGCACAAGCGGTTACGCTTGGAAACCACGCTTGGGATAACCGTGAAGTATTTGAATTTATTGATGATGCAAAATATCTTGCAAGACCAGCTAACTTCCCAGAAGGAACGCCGGGAAAAGGGCTTATCTTTGTAAATTGTAATGGAACAGAAGTTGCAGTTATTAACTTACAAGGACGTACTTTCCTTCCTCCAATTGATTGTCCATTCCGTAAAGTGGATGAGTTAATCAGCATTGCAAAAAAACGTACAAACATTATCTTTGTTGATTTTCATGCTGAAACAACAAGTGAGAAGCAGGCGTTAGGTTGGTACGTAGACGGTCGTGCTACAGCGGTAGTAGGTACACATACACACGTTCCTACAGCTGATAATCGTATTTTACCAAGCGGAACAGCTTATATTACAGATGTTGGTATGACAGGCCCATATGATGGGATTTTAGGTATGGATCGCGAAGCAGTATTGAAGAAGTTTTTAACGAACTTACCAGTGCGTTTTGAAGTGACGAATGGTAGAACGCAATTAAGTGCAGTGTTAATTGATGTGGATCCTAATACAGGGAAAGCGAAGAAAATTGAGCGTATTTTAATTAATGATGACCAACCGTTTTTTGACTGATTTTTAACGAAAAGTTAGAGAATTTATTATATTTTAATTTTTTAGAAAAATTACAGAAATTTAGCAGGAATACGTGCCATTCCTCGTGAATATAAGTTAAAGTGAAATAATTGCTATTACTTTTTATAGAAACGAGGAGGAAACGCGGAATGGAAATATTAAAAGTTAAAGCAACGTCGGTCCCTAATTCTGTAGCTGGTGCACTTGCAGGTGTTATTCGCGAACGCGGAACAGCAGAAATTCAAGCTATTGGTGCAGGTGCATTGAACCAAGCGGTAAAGGCAGTAGCAATTGCAAGAGGATTTGTAGCGCCTAGCGGTTTGGACTTGATTTGTATCCCAGCGTTTACAGATATTATGATTGATGGTGAAGAGCGTACAGCGATAAAATTAATTGTAGAACCTCGTTAAGTTGAAACAACCTGTTTGCATGTATGCAAACAGGTTGTTTTTATAGTGGAGGAATGAAAATGAAAATTTTTGATGCTCATTGCGATGTACTCTTTCAGTTATGGAGTGCAAAGGGAAAAAAAGACTTTCAAAACGATTCACAATTACATATTACATTTGAACAATTAAAGAAAAGAAAAGGAAGTATACAATGCTTTGCTATATATGTACCAGAAACAGTAGCGTATGAAAAGCGTTTTGAAGTTGCGCTGCAAATGATAGATATTTTTCATAATGAAATTCTATCGCTACCAGGAATGAAGTTTATTCAGACAAAAAATGATATTAACATGCTAAAACAGGACGAGATTGGAGCATTATTAACATTAGAAGGATGCGAAGCAATTGGAAAAGAAGCGATGAAATTACGTTTGTTTTATCGCTTAGGTGTACGTTCCTTCGGATTGACATGGAACTATGCCAATCTGTTAGCTGATGGAGCGCTAGAGGCACGTGGAGCAGGTTTAACTACATTTGGTAGAAAAGTTGTACAAGAACTTAATAAGTTACATTTATGGACCGATGTGTCTCACTTAAATGAAAGGAGCTTTTGGGATGTTATTGAAATTGCACAAAATCCGATTGCATCTCACTCGAACTGCCATCACCTATGCCAGCATCCACGCAATTTGAATGACGAACAAATAAGGGCTCTCATAAATCGAAATAGCATTATTGGAGTTACTTTTGTACCGCAATTTTTAACGAATGAAAGACGAGCGAATGTAACGGATATATTAAGGCATGTGGAATATATTTGTTCATTAGGTGGAGAAAAAAATATAGGGTTTGGTTCTGATTTTGATGGGATTTTAGAAACTGTTATAGGTGTAGAAACGTATAAGGATTATGAAAATATAATTAACCAACTTTGTAAAAAGTATAGTGAATCAATGGTAGAGCATTTTTTGTATAAAAATTTTATTGATCGTATTACTTTCTAATTATTTATTTTTAAAAAAATCAGAAAAATTAAAAATTATTCGTAGTAATTTATTGATTTTTTTAAGACCTAATACTAGAATGGTAAACGAAATAGCATTATACTAAAGATTCAGGGAAAACAGAAGAGGCATAATTTGTGTCCATTGTAGTTTATTTGCATAAAAAATGCTAAACTATTACTGTAAAAAAATACACTACAATGAATGCAGCCAAAAGGGGTGTAGGAGATGATTAGTCAACTTTCATGGAAAGTTGGAGGCCAACAAGGTGAAGGAATTGAAAGTACAGGAGAAATCTTCTGTATTGCATTAAACCGATTAGGATATTACCTATACGGTTACCGCCACTTCTCATCACGTATTAAAGGCGGCCATACAAATAATAAAATTCGTGTAAGTACAACAGAAGTACGTGCGATCTCAGATGATTTAGATATTTTAATTGCTTTTGATCAAGAAACAATTGATTTTAACTTCCACGAACTACGTCCGGGCGGAATTGTAGTTGCGGATGCGAAATTTAATCCGACAATACCTGATAATACAGATGTAAAGCTATATGTGATACCGTTTACAGATATCGCTTCAGAATTAGGTACATCTTTAATGAAAAACATGGTTGCTGTTGGGGCATCTAGTGCGGTATTAGGATTAGACGAAACAGCTTATTTAGAGGTTGTTGAAGAAATCTTTGGTCGTAAAGGAGAGCAAGTCGTTCAAAAGAATATGGAAGCAATTAAACGTGGCTCTCAATACATGAAAGAATTGCTTGGTGAGAAAGTAAACATGATGCAGCTTGAAAAAGCTGACGGTAAGAAACGCATGTTTATGATTGGAAACGATGCAATCGCATTTGGTGCGGTAGCTGGTGGTGCTCGCTTTATGTCTGCATATCCAATCACACCTGCATCTGAAATTATGGAATATTTAATTAAAAAGTTACCGAAAGTCGGCGGAACAGTAATCCAAACTGAGGATGAAATCGCAGCTTGTACAATGGCGATTGGTGCAAACTACGCTGGTGTTCGTACATTAACAGCATCTGCTGGTCCTGGTCTTTCTTTAATGATGGAAGCAATTGGTTTAGCAGGTATTACTGAAACACCGCTAGTTATCATTGATACACAACGTGGTGGTCCAAGTACGGGCTTACCAACAAAACAAGAGCAGTCTGACTTAATGGCTATGATTTACGGAACGCATGGTGAAATTCCAAAAATCGTAATGGCACCAAGTACAGTTGAAGAAGCTTTCTATGATATTGTAGAAGCGTTTAACCTAGCAGAAGAATATCAAGTGCCTGTTATCTTCTTAACAGATCTACAGCTTTCTTTAGGAAAGCAAACAGTAGAACCACTTAAGTTAGATAAAGTTGAAATTCGTCGCGGTAAGCTTGATTTAGAAGTAGAATTACCAGAACGTGAAAATAAAGCATACTTCAAGCGTTATGAAGTAACAGAAGATGGAATTTCACCACGTGTTTTACCTGGTATGAAAAATGGTATTCACCATGTTACAGGTGTAGAACATGATGAAACGGGTAAACCATCTGAATCAGCGTTAAATCGTAAAGATCAAATGGACAAACGTTTCCGTAAAATGGCGAACTTGCAGTTTAATACCCCTATTTACAAAAATGCTAAGCATGATGACGCAGACGTATTGTTAGTTGGCTTTAACTCAACTCGTGGTGCGATCGAAGAGGCAATGAAGCGTTTGGAACAAGAGGGAATGAAAGTAAACCATGCCCATGTACGTTTAATTCATCCGTTCCCAACAGCTGAAATCGATCCACTTGTGAAAAAAGCGAAGCGTGTTGTAGTGGTAGAAAACAATGCAACTGGTCAGCTTGCTAACATTATGAAAATGAATCTTGGCAATGGTGAGAAAATTTCTAGTCTTTTAAAATACGATGGAAATCCATTCTTGCCGAAAGAGATTTACAACGAATGTAAAAAAGGGGTTGTATTAAATGGCAACATTTAAGGACTTTCGTAACAGTGTAAAACCAAACTGGTGCCCAGGTTGCGGAGACTTCTCGGTGCAGGCTGCGATTCAGCGTGCGGCAGCTAACGTTGGTTTAAATCCAGATGAGCTAGCTGTTATTTCTGGTATCGGCTGTTCCGGTCGTATTTCAGGGTATATTAATTCATATGGTTTGCATAGTATTCACGGACGTGCTCTTCCGATTGCACAAGGTGTGAAAATGGCAAATCGTGATTTAACAGTTATCGCATCAGGTGGTGACGGTGATGGTTTTGCGATTGGTATGGGACATACAATCCATTCTATTCGTCGTAACATTGATATTACGTACATCGTAATGGATAACCAAATTTACGGATTAACAAAAGGTCAAACTTCACCACGTAGTGAAGCTGGATTTAAAACGAAAAGTACACCACAAGGTTCAATTGAACCATCACTAAATGTTATGGAAATGGCTTTAACAGCCGGTGCGACATTTGTGGCGCAAAGCTTTTCAAGTGATTTAAAAGAATTAACGCAAATTATTGAAGCTGGTATTAACCATAAAGGCTTTTCATTAATTAATGTATTTAGTCCATGTGTTACTTACAATAAAGTAAATACTTACGATTGGTTTAAAGAGAATTTAACGAAACTAAGTACAGTAGAAGGATATGATCCATCTAACCGCATGATGGCTATGCAAACATTAATGGAAAAGAACGGGTTAGTAACAGGTTTGATTTATCAAAATACAAAGCAGCCTTCTTACCAAGAGCTTGTAAAAGACTATAGTGAAAAGCCTTTAGTGCAAGCTGATTTGAATATGGATCAGAAAATGTTTGATGAGCTTGTTGCTGAATTTATGTAATGATCGGAGAGAAGGTTGCCACTTGGCAACCTTCTTTTTGAGGGAATAAAAATAATTAATAGATTTGTTTACTTAGAAAATTCAGAATGATAAAATAATATATAAATCGTTGTATAAAAATAGCATGTTCATTAACTGTGAAATGTAATGTAGGATAAGGCTTTTTCTTCGTTAAAGTTGGCTAAACGTTCTATACTATGATAATGTGTATAGGGATAAAGCAATATGCTTTTCAATAGGACAAGATGAAATAATAAAAAGGGAATGTCTATTTGTGTGGGGAAGACTTCATTCTTACGGATGATTAGATCGATTACTCAAGTTTCAAAGGGCAAGTTATCTCTCAAGCTATCTAACATCATTGAGATGGGTCTAAGCGCATTAAAATGGACTACAGAGAGTGTGTATAGTTAAGGGTGAAAGGAGATTACCGATGAACGAGCAACAACGATTAGCAAGTCGACAAGCAAATTCCTCTACGAAAAAAGAAGAGAAAGATTATAGTAAATACTTTGAAAGTGTATACCAACCACCTTCCTTGAAAGATGCGAAAAAGCGTGGGAAAGAAGAAGTTAAAATTGAACGAGATTTTGGCTTACCTGAAGAGTTCCGTGATTTTGGCGCAGGAAGAAAGTTTTACATTCGTACATATGGCTGTCAAATGAATGAGCATGATACAGAAGTAATGGCTGGGATTTTTACAACACTTGGATATGAGCCAACCTTTTCAACTGAAGAGGCAGATGTGATTTTATTAAATACTTGTGCAATTCGTGAAAATGCTGAAAATAAAGTGTTCGGTGAACTTGGTCATTTAAAATCATTAAAGCGAAGAAATCCGGATCTTTTAATTGGTGTATGTGGTTGTATGTCTCAAGAGGAATCTGTTGTAAATAAAATTATGCAAAAAAATCAGCATGTAGATATGGTGTTTGGTACACATAATATTCATAGATTACCGTATATCTTAAAGGACGCAATGTTCTCAAAAGAGACGGTGGTTGAAGTTTGGTCAAAAGAAGGGGATGTAATTGAAAACCTTCCGAAAGTACGTCGTGGTGATATTAAAGCTTGGGTAAATATTATGTATGGCTGTGATAAATTCTGTACATATTGTATTGTACCGTATACACGCGGAAAAGAGCGCAGCAGACGTCCAGAAGATATTATTAAAGAAATTCGCCATTTAGCTGCGAACGGTTATAAAGAAATTACGTTACTTGGACAAAACGTAAACGCATACGGTAAAGACTTTGAAGATATACAATATGGTCTTGGCGATTTAATGGATGAACTTCGTAAAATCGATATCGCACGTATTCGTTTTACAACAAGCCATCCACGTGATTTTGACGATCATTTAATTGATGTTCTTGGAAAAGGTGGTAACCTAGTAGAACATATCCACTTACCGGTTCAATCTGGTAGTACAGATATGCTTAAAATTATGGCGCGTAAATATTCGCGAGAACACTATTTAGCGCTTGTACGAAAAATTAAAGAAACCATTCCGAATGCAGTACTAACGACTGATATTATCGTTGGTTTCCCAAATGAAACGGATGAGCAGTTTGAAGAGACGATGTCGTTATATCGTGAAGTAGGATTTGATACGGCATTCACATTTATTTATTCTCCGCGTGAAGGTACACCAGCTGCAAAAATGCAGGATAATGTTCCGATGGAAGTGAAGAAAGAGCGATTACAACGCTTAAATACACTAGTGAATGAATATGCAGTTAATAAGAATAAGCGTTATATAGGACAAATTGTAGAAGTATTAGTTGATGGGGAAAGTAAGAATAACCCTGAAGTACTTGCGGGATACACACGTACGAATAAACTTGTAAACTTTGTTGCTTCAAAATCTTTAATTGGTCAGCTTGTGAAAGTAAAAGTAACGGAAGCAAAAACTTGGTCTCTTAACGGGGAATTGGTTAAGGAACCGATTGAGGTGAAATAATAGATGAAAGTATATACGAAAGATGAAATTGTTGAGCAAGCGAAAGAATTAGCGAAAATGATCTCTGAAACAGAAGAAGTCGATTTCTTTAAGCGAGCAGAAGCACAAATTCATAAAAATGAAAATGTAAAGCGAGCAATTGATGAAATAAAAGCTTTGCAAAAACAAGCAGTAAACTTGCAACATTATGGGAAATGGGAAGCTTTGAAAAAAGTAGAAGCTGAAATTGATGCACTTCAAGATAAGTTAGATAATATCCCAGTTGTACAGGAGTTTAAATCTTCACAAACATATGTAAATGACTTACTACAGCTAGTTGCTAGTACCATTTCTAACAATGTAACAGATGAAATATTAGTTTCAACTGGCGGCGATGTATTGAAGGGTGAAACTGGTGCAGCGGTAGAAAGTAAAAAAGGAAATTGTGGTTGTTAAAGAGATGTCTTATTGACATCTCTTTTTTTTTTGTGGGTTATATCGTAAATTCTTCTCAAAAAAAAGAATGACACATTCCGCTATTGTCACGCATATGATTAAGTGAATAGTGATTGAGGAGGGTTACGAATGTCCGAATTTAGAGAGATTATTACAAAAGCAGTAGTTGGAAAAGGACGTAAGTATACAAAGTCAACGCATACATGTGAATCGAATAATGAGCCAACAAGTATTTTAGGGTGCTGGGTAATTAACCATTCGTACGAAGCGAGAAAGAATGGGAAACATGTGGAAATTGAAGGTTTCTATGATGTAAACACTTGGTATTCATTTGATGGAAACACAAAGACTGAAGTTGTAACAGAACGTGTTAACTACACTGATGAAGTAAGCATTGGGTATCGTGATAAAAACTTCTCTGGTGACGATTTAGAAATTATTGCTCGTGTAATTCAGCCGCCAAATTGTTTAGAAGCTCTTGTATCGCCAAATGGTAATAAAATTGTTGTGACGGTAGAACGTGAATTTGTAACAGAAGTAGTTGGGGAAACGAAAATTTGTGTAAGTGTAAATCCTGAAGGTTGCGTAGAATCAGACGAGGATTTCCAAGTCGATGATGATGAGTTTGAAGAATTAGATCCGAACTTTATCGTCGATGCAGAAGAAGAGTAAGAGAAAGCTAGGGAGAAGTTCTTCCTAGCTTTTTACAGTACATAAGTGGTGCTGCATGAACATGATTCCTTATGAAATGTGCTATAATGAGGAAAGACTCCTGGAATAGGAGATATGGGTGTCCGTGAAATTTGATATATATGAATATAGATTATTATGTAAGAATTATGGAGGAAAGACATGACGCAATATACGCCTATGATACAGCAATACTTAAAGGTTAAGGCAGACTATCAAGATGCCTTTTTATTTTTCCGATTAGGTGATTTTTATGAAATGTTCTTTGAAGATGCGGTTAAAGCAGCTCATGAACTTGAAATTACATTAACGAGCCGAGATGGTGGTAGTAGTGAACGTATACCGATGTGCGGTGTACCGCATCATGCAGCTAAAAATTATATTGAACAACTTGTTGAAAAAGGATATAAAGTAGCTGTTTGTGAGCAAGTGGAAGATCCAAAAATAGCTAAAGGTGTAGTACGTCGTGAAGTAGTACAACTAATTACGCCAGGAACGATGATGGAAGGGCGTACAATAGACGAGAAAGAGAATAACTTCTTAGCAGCATTAACACATTTCGAAGATGGATCTTATGCGCTAGCTTGTAATGACTTAACGACTGGACAAAATACAGTGACGTTATTAACAGGTTCGGTAGAAGACATTTTATTAGAAGTGTATGCGACTGGTTCGAAAGAAATTGTTGTAGATTCTACTTTTTCAAAAGATGAATTAAATAAATTAACTGAAACATTAAAAATGACGATTTCGTATGAAGATGCAACAACTATTCCAGAAGGACTAGAACATCTTGTGAAAAATGTTTCACAAGCAAAGTTAATTAAAGCAATTGGACGCTTATTTAACTATGTGATAAGAACACAAAAACGTTCGTTAGATCACTTGCAACCAGTAGAAATTTATTACACGAACCAATTTATGAAAATTGATGTGCATTCAAAACGTAATTTAGAGTTAACAGAGACTCTTCGTACGAAGGAAAAGACAGGCTCATTATTATGGCTATTAGACAAAACAAAAACGGCTATGGGTGGGCGTATGTTAAAACAGTGGATGGAACGTCCACTTATCCAGAAAGAAAAAGTTGAAGAGCGTTTAGAAATGGTTGAAACGTTTGTAAATGATTACTTCTTACGTGAAGATTTAAAAGAAAAGTTAAAAGAAGTATATGATTTAGAGCGTTTAGCAGGGAAAGTTGCATTTGGTAATGTAAATGCACGGGACCTATTACAATTAAGACGTTCTTTACTTCAAGTACCAGCTATTTTAGAAGCGATTAGTCTTTTAGATAATGCTTATGCAGCAAGGTTAATTCAAGGTGCGGATCCATGTGAGAGCTTAACTGAATTACTAGGAAGAAGTATTCAAGAAAACCCACCGCTTTCTATTAAAGATGGAGATATTATTAAAGACGGTTATAATGACAAGCTTGATCAATATCGTTACGTTAGTAAAAACGGAAAAACGTGGATTGCTGAGCTTGAAAAACGAGAGCGTGATATTACAGGGGTTAAATCATTAAAAATTGGGTATAACCGTATTTTCGGCTACTACATTGAAGTGACGAAGGCGAATCTTGCAGCACTTCCAGAAGGGCGCTATGAGCGTAAACAAACACTTGCAAATGCAGAACGTTTCATAACAGATGAACTAAAAGAAAAAGAAACATTAATCTTAGAAGCAGAAGAGAAAATTGTACAATTAGAATACGATTTATTTACAGCACTTCGCGAAGAAGTAAAAGCATTCATACCGAAATTGCAACACTTAGCGAAAGTAATTAGTGAACTAGACGTACTGCAAAGCTTTGCGACAGTTAGTGAAGAAGAGCAGTTTGTAAAACCTGTTTTAACAACTAAGCGCGAAATCTTTATTAAAGATGGTCGTCATCCTGTCGTTGAAAAAGTATTGAACGGGAAATTGTATGTACCGAATGATTGTATTATGCCGGAGAAGATGGATGTCTTTTTAATTACAGGACCGAACATGTCTGGTAAAAGTACGTATATGAGACAATTAGCACTTGTTACTGTTATGTCACAAATTGGTTGCTTTGTACCAGCGACAGAAGCAGTATTACCTGTCTTCGATCAAATCTTTACGAGAATTGGTGCAGCAGATGATTTAATCTCAGGTCAAAGTACATTTATGGTTGAAATGTTAGAAGCGAAAAATGCAATTGCAAATGCATCAGAAAGAAGTTTAATTTTATTCGATGAAATTGGACGCGGTACATCTACGTACGATGGTATGGCACTTGCACAAGCAATCATTGAACATATTCATGACCAAATTGGTGCGAAAACATTATTCTCTACACACTATCATGAATTAACAGTGTTAGAAGAAAGTTTAGACCAACTAAAGAATGTACATGTTTCAGCAATTGAAGAGAATGGAAAAGTAGTTTTCCTTCATAAAATTCAAGATGGAGCGGCTGATAAAAGTTACGGAATTCACGTTGCTCAACTTGCCGAGCTTCCAGATAGCTTAATCGCTCGTGCGAAAGAAGTGTTAGCGCAACTAGAAGGACAGGAAGAAATTATTATTCCGAAACGAGTAGAAGTGAAAGTGCAAGAAGTTGCTCCAGAACCAGTTATTGTAAAAGAAGAACCGGCAAAAATACAAGAAAAGAAAGAAGAGACAGACGAAGAATCACAACTATCTTTCTTTGGAGGAGAACAATCTTCGAAAAAACAAGACAAGCCTGTGCTCAATCAAAAAGAAACGGCAGTACTTACACAAATTAAAAAGATTGATTTACTCGATATGACGCCTTTAGAAGCGATGAACGAACTGTATCGTTTACAGAAAAAGTTAAAGAAAGGATGAGTAAGTAGATGGGGAAAATTCGCAAACTCGATGATCAACTCTCTAACTTAATTGCGGCAGGGGAAGTAGTAGAGCGCCCTGCCTCAGTTGTAAAAGAACTCGTGGAAAATTCCATCGATGCGAATAGTACATCTATTGAAATCCACTTAGAAGAAGCTGGGTTATCGAAAATTCGCATCATTGATAATGGAGATGGCATTGCAGAAGAAGATTGTATCGTTGCATTTGAACGCCACGCAACGAGCAAAATTAAAGATGAAAATGATCTATTTCGTATAAGAACGCTCGGTTTCCGTGGAGAGGCCCTGCCGAGTATTGCTTCTGTAAGTGAATTAGAATTAATCACAAGCACCGGTGATGCGCCTGGTACACACCTTATTATTAAAGGTGGAGACATTATAAAACAAGAGAAAACGGCGAGCCGAAAAGGAACAGATATCACAGTACAAAACTTATTCTTTAATACACCAGCGCGCCTTAAATATATGAAAACTATTCATACAGAGCTTGGTAACATTACAGATATCGTGTATCGTATTGCAATGTCACATCCCGAAGTATCGTTAAAACTGTTTCATAATGAAAAAAAATTGCTTCATACATCAGGAAACGGTGATGTAAGACAAGTACTTGCATCGATTTACAGCATTCAAGTTGCGAAGAAGCTGATTCCGATTGAAGCTGAGTCTCTAGACTTTACCATTAAAGGTTATGTAACATTACCAGAAGTAACGAGAGCGTCTCGTAACTATATGTCAACGATTGTAAATGGCCGTTACGTTCGAAATTTCGTATTAATGAAAGCAATTCAGCAAGGATATCATACGTTACTGCCAATCGGACGATACCCAATCAGCTTCTTATCAATTGAAATGGATCCAATGCTTGTTGATGTAAACGTACATCCAGCAAAATTAGAAGTACGCTTTAGTAAAGAACAAGAATTGCTAAAGCTTATCGAAGAAACATTGCAAGCTGCATTCAAAAAAATACAGCTCATTCCAGATGCTGGTGTAACAACGAAGAAAAAAGAAAAAGATGAAAGTGTGCAAGGGCAGTTCCAGTTTGAGCATACAAAGCCGAAAGAACCACAGGTGCCAAACATCGTTTTACCGACTGGCATGGATGAGAAACAAGAAGAAACAACGACTGTGAAACAACCAGCACAACTTTGGCAACCGCCGAAGCAAGAATGGCAACCACCACAGTCACTCGTAAGAGAAGAACAAAGTTGGCAGCCATCTAATAAACCGATAATCGAAGAACCAATTAGGGAAGAAAAATCATGGAACAGTAACGAAGAAGACTTTGAATTAGAAGAATTGGAAGAAGAAGTCGGGGAGATAGAAGAGATTGAAATGAACGGTAATGACCTACCACCGCTTTATCCAATTGGACAAATGCACGGAACATATATTTTCGCTCAAAATGATAACGGGCTATATATGATTGACCAGCATGCAGCACAGGAACGTATCAATTATGAATACTTCCGTGATAAAGTGGGACGAGTTACGCAAGAAGTACAAGAACTACTTGTACCGTACCGTATCGATTTATCTCTTACCGAATTTTTACGTGTTGAAGAGCAGCTAGAAGAACTGAAAAAAGTCGGTCTATTCTTGGAGCAATTCGGCCATCAATCCTTTATTGTTCGTTCGCACCCAACGTGGTTCCCAAAAGGACAAGAAACAGAAATTATCGACGAAATGATGGAGCAAGTTGTCAAACTAAAAAAAGTTGATATTAAAAAACTACGAGAAGAAGCAGCCATCATGATGAGCTGTAAAGCTTCCATTAAAGCAAATCAATATTTAACGAACGATCAAATATTCGCTTTACTCGAAGAACTTCGTACGACGACAAACCCATATACATGTCCGCATGGAAGACCGATTCTGGTGCATCATTCTACTTATGAGTTAGAGAAGATGTTTAAGAGGGTTATGTAGGGGAAATTGCTTTTTTCTAAAATGTTTTGGATTTAATAAAGATAAAGTTAGATTAAAAAGGGAGCAACAGTAATTAGTTGCTCTCTTTTTTTATGTAGATTTGTTATTGTTCAATGAGTGTGAAGCAGTTTAGTTTTGAAATAAGAATTGGAAAGAGTATTTAAGAGGTTATAACGGTATGTTGTTTTTTAGTATGTATTCATTTTTGAAGGAATTACTTTCTTGGCTATGGTTACTTTATCCTGTTATCAAATCCTACTAAGAATAAAAAGAGCGCGGTATATCAGCACCTTTAAAAAGGAAAGTTTTCCAGTAAACTCTCCTTTTTAAAGGGTGTGTGAGCTGTAAAATCAAGATTTAGACACTACTTAAATCGTAACTGTGCATGGTCGCAATGATGCTCTATAGAATTATTTATGTTTGTTATTATTTATTTTTTCGGTATATAGAACTTTTTCTTTGTAATGTTTTGTTATTGGGAAATTATGTGTACCTGTGCCGTTTTTGTATTGTTTATAAACTGGGTTTTTTATGGGGATTGTTGTAGTTTCGGTAAATTCATATGGGTAATTTATTTTAGATTTATCTTCAAACATGAAAATGCCTCCTTTTTAGGATTTCCTAAATTCTTTACTATAACATGATATGCATATATATTTTTTTGGACTAGTTATTTATATAGGTTAATAGAATTTAATTACATAAATGCTGAAATATTTTAAAGGAAACAATTCGAGAAAGATATTGTATTGATAGCCGTTGAATACTATTGTTGTTTTTTAAGTTGTCGTGATGTATCTGAAATTCTGAAGAGACGTGGCATCTCGGTTCATCTAACAACCATTATTTGGTGGGTTCTTTTATTTATCAGCGAAGCAAACGTCGCATACATATTCATTATAGATTGTTTTTATAATGTACTCTATATGTGATGTTCCTAATAATTTAATGTAGTATAGTATACTCGTATTAAGCTATTAGGAACATTTAATGTTGTCTCACAACTGAAAGGGAATTGAAAAAAAACTGAAACTTTTCTCATAAAAATTCAATCTTACTTGAAAAATGAAAGGAAAATGAAATTTTCCAAAAGGAATTCTTTGTTAAGATAAAAAGCATACATACAAAAAAGTATTGACATATGGAGAAAAATGTATTTTTCAAGATATAGTGGGGGAAAAGATGAGATTAGAAAAACAATTAATAAAAAAGGTGTATTATGAAACATTCCTAATGGAGAATGAAACACATCCACCTCTTCAAGTACTTGGAGAAGCTTATTTAAACGAAGAAAAAAATGAGATTTCCGATGGATTTTATATTCGTTTTGCACAAGGTGAATTTTATTATCACCATCAAGATTTTGAAGCAGCTATTTTTAAATGGGAGAAAGTTAGTAATGAATTAGCACCATGGGCACAAAAAAATATTGCGGATGCTTACTTCGAACTTAACCAATTATCAGTTGCTGAAAACGTGTATACTTCCATTACTACTGATAACAAAATACTGATGACCGAAATTGTACTGCAATTACTGTCTCTTTACATCGAGCAAAATAATTTTGATTCAGCTTTCGCTGTTATAAAAGAAGCGGTTTCTTTAAATCCCGATTATCCAAACGTCACAACAATTGCACGTTCCTTTTATGAAGAACAGCAAGATTTTGATAGTGCAGTAGAGCTTGCTGTGAACGAGTTAATTCGAACAGAATCTTATCCGTGGTTTGAGGTTCTAAAAGAATATATCGATAAAGGATTTACTAAAAATATTTCACCAGACTATTTTTATAAAGTATTAGTTACATTAAATAATGTAGATCAAGTACAATTTACGCAAATTGTTTCATCACTTTGGCACAGCTATAAAGATGAACAAAATTACTTATTATGGCTCAACACAATAAATGAATTTTTCATACATATCGAAATACATTCGTCCGATATATGGGACGAAATTTCTTCTCTTTACGAAGAAACATACTTTGAATTAATTCAAGGTCAATATATGCTTAGACAATTACACGATATTATTCCAAATCTGTTAACAAATTGGTTAAAGGTAGTCAATCCCTCTCATGCTGTATTTCCATCTGCAGCAGTATTGGCATGGGATGAGATTTTTCCTTCCAAAATAGATTCAGCGGATATAAAATATGCGGAAAACCTACTGTCATATTCTATTAATCATGTGAATGGTTTAGAGTATAGTTTACATCTTTTTGAATCTATTACAGGGTGGGCACAAGAATATGATTTAGAAATGGGTCACCGATTTAGCTGGTTAGTTGGCGAGCTTGCAGATTTAAGAACAAATCGCCTATTAGTAACTGGAACTTCAGGAAACGGAAAAGCTTCATTTATTAACTCTATTTTAGGAGAAAATATATTAGAAAACTCAATTTCAAATGTAGTTGTTTTTAAAAATGACGCTTATACAGAAATTAACGCTATAACAGATTCGGAAATTACAACAACTGAGAATTTCTCTGATTTCCATAACATGATGTCTCTACACCGTCAAACATATAGAGATAGAGCTTGTGTTGAATTTAAATTACCATGCAGATTTTTAAGTAAAAACAAACTTACATTCGTTGTTACACCTAGCTTTAATAGGAACAATGACGCGAAAGATGAGGTATTTGAATATTTAAATTCTACAGATGAATTATTATTCGTATTGAATGCGGATTCACCTTTTACTGACAAAGAACGTGACATTCTATTAAGTATTCAAGAACATACACCAAATCTACAAGTTCATTTCTTATTAAATAAAATCGATAATATTTACAATGAAGCAGAAGCAAAAAGAGTTGTACAAGATACGCAAGTGAGAATAAATACATATTTCCCTAATGCAAGAATTTTCCCTTATTCTTCGTTATATACAAATAGTAAACAACTAAACGATTTAACTGAGTTTATTCATTTTAACTTTAACCATAAAAATATCGATGCAGAACGTAATGAAAAGCTATTGTTTTTCATTCGAAAAACAATTACATATCTTTTGGATAAACGCGTCGAGAGGGAAAACAATCTAGTGGATTCTATTAATTGGAATGAAGATATGTTAGTTAAACTAAATGGTTGTATTAATAACCTTACTGCTTTTGAGAAGGACAAAATTCATTTAATTACAGAATCATATCGTACAATGAAAAACGAAATTACTAATGATCTTACAGAACATATTCCGAAACTATTGCAGAGTTGTTCCGATTTAATTAGTGAAGAAAGCGATTTTGGTCACATTGATATTGAACTAAACACAGCGATGAATGAAAGAGTGCAACAATATCTAGAACAAACTGTATTACCTAATCTTGCTCGCTCTATGCAAAATTGGATTGCGACTTCTAATAACGAGCTCCTTCAAAGTCAATTGTACTTAGAAGAAACCAGTGAAGGACTTAATTCTTTATTTGGAGAAAATCGAATACAGTTAGAATGTGACTTTAAAGTAATTGATGATTGGCGCAGAGATACTGATAGAATGACAACTAGAATACAAATGGAAGAAGTAAATATTTTACGCCGATTTACACCAGCACAATTTTTACTGAAAAGTGCCGGTAAATTATTTGGAGTTCTTCCTAAAAATAAAGCTATGCTATATAACAAATACAAACAGTATTTAGAAAATGAAGATTATACCGATGTAACGGCTTCTATTATGAAGAAGTTTTTCTTGCAATTTGAGCTGTTTGAAAACACACAAGAGCGGGATATTAATATGTTCTTTAGAAATCCATTTGGTGCGTTGGAGCAAGCTATAGAAAATACTCATTTAGAAATAAAAGAAAAACAAGATAAGCTGCATAAAATGAAATCAAACCCTGAAGTTTATCATGATCCTATAAAGCTCTTTGAATTGAGATTACGTCAATGTGAAGTAATCTTGAATATAGGTGAGGATAATTCCTATACAGATTTATCTTTAGAAACAATCATAGAATAAACGTAAAGTAACTCCAAAATATACAATGAAAGTTGATTTTGGAGTTGTTTTTTGTTTACATCTGTATAATATGTCAGGTCTTTTTTAATATTAAATTGCATCATGTGTTATAAGAGAGTAAAAAGGGAGCAACTGTAGTTAGTTGCTCCCTTCGCATATATAGATTATTTTTCAGTTTCTTTAATTTTAGTTTTTACTTCTCCAGTTTTAATTTTATTACTTTCTGAGAAACGTAATAAATCGCCTTCAATAATTTTGTCAGACATTCGTAATTCATTTTGTGCACGGTTAATCATTTCTTGAGCTTCTTTTTTTGGTAAATCTACAACCTCACCTGTTTCTCGATTATAAAAAGTATGATTTGTATATGCATACTTGTCTGTAACGAAGCTACCATCACGGAAAACAACAAATCCGTTATATTCATCTGAAAACATATCATGACCAAAACGGATATCGTTAGTAGTATCAACCCCTAATAAATTTAGAATAGTAGGTTTCATATCGATTTGTCCAGTAGGCTTTGAAATGGTTTGACCTTCTTTTTGTCCAGGGACATGAATATATAAAGGTGTACGTTGTAAATTTAAAGTATCAAATTCTGTTATTTGATCTTTTTCTAAAAACTGCGCCATTGCGCGATTATGTTTTTCGGAAATGCCTTAATGATCACCGTATAACACAATAATAGAATCATCATAAAGCCCCTCAGCTTTTAAACGCTCAATAAAGTTTTTAATTGATTCGTCTAAGTAACGAGCTGTTACGATGTAACGATCAAATACGCCATTACCAGAGTTATATGGTTCAATGAATTTTGTATCTTCATCATACGTAAATGGATAATGGTTTGTTAAAGTGAGGAAACGAGCATAAAATGGTTGATCAATTGTTTTTAATATGTCTACTGATTGATCAAAGTATTCGATATCTTTTAATCCCCAATTTAAATTTGTTTCTGGCGTAATCTTGTAATCTAGTTCATTGTAGTAACGATCATAACCAAGAGCAGAGTACATGATATTACGATTCCAAAATGTTGCGTTATTCGCATGGAATACAGTAGTGAAATAGCCTTGCTGACGTAAAATTTCTGGAGTCGCAGTATAATCGTTGTTACCGTGCGTGAAGAATACAGCTCCTCGATTTAATGGATACAACGATGTATCTATTAGAAATTCAGAATCTGATGTTTTTCCTTGACCAGTTTGGTGGGAAAAGTTATCAAAGTAATAGCTTTCATTTATGAATTCATTCAAGAACGGTGTAACTTCTTGACCATTGACGGATGCACCTATTAAAAAGGTTTGTAAGGATTCAAGAGTAACGACAATTACGTTTTTTCCTTTCGCTGCACCAAACATATTAGGATTTGGTTCACTTTGGTTTGCTTTTACGTAGTTTTCAGTTTCTTGTAATTTACTACTATCAGCAAGAGCCTTTTGTGATCCTGCTTTTACTTGCAGTGTTAAATCATATACTTGATGAGTATATAGTCCTAAATTTTTAACAAGCATTACTCGGTCGAAGGATCTCGTTAATAATTCAGGTCGCTCTTTTTCTGCAAGATTTAGATTCGCAAAAAATACAGCAATTGTTAAGAGAAAATATAACAAGCGTGCAGAATGAGTTACACGTCCTGTTTTAAAGACTATTGATCTCTTCTTTAACAAAATAAAGAAGAAAATAATATCTACGAATGCGAGTATAATTTTGTAGTTTAATATTTCTTTAATACTGCCGCCTAACTGTGTAAAGTTAGATGTTTGCCCAAGTACTGGCAAAGTAACAAAATCGCTATAAAAATCATAGAACATTACATTTCCAACGAGAACTATAGTTAATAAGAAATTAATACATAGCGCTATATAATTTCGTTTTTCACCAGTTGCAAATAATGCTAGTCCAACAAATGCTAATGATGCAGCTAGAGGGCTAATAAACAAAATAAGCTCTTGTGTAGAAGACTCAATTTTCAAATCAAAACTGAATCGCGTAATAAGATATGTTTTTAACCATACTGCTAAAGCAATTATTAAAACAAAGCTTATATTTTGCATTTGTAAATTTATTTTATTCTTCATTTTTACACCTTCTTTATCTAATTTATTTAACTAGAGTTATATATTATATTTTTATAACTATTAGAGTGTAATGAACCATTTAGATTATGTTTTCTAAAGGTAATAATTTGAAGTGTTCATATATATACAATGGGGAATTTTAAAGCGAAGTAACATAAATCTAATTTTTTTAGAAACGGAGCAGAAAAAGTCATAGTTGTAGTGAAAGTGACTTATAGACATCCTAACATATTAAACACTATGATGATGTTACAAAATATCGAACAAATGAAAGTGGAAATGAATAGATGATTTTTAAACTATTGACATTTAATCGGTTAGAATTTTCAAAAAGTTAATTTAAAGTAAACGGTTATATTAATTAGTAGAAAACTACATTCTATATAGAATGTAGTTTTTCATGTGCTTTTAATATATCCCGTAAAATCATGATTCTTTGTGGGTTAATCATCAGCGGGGGAGGGATAATAATTTCGTTAAAGCTATTATTAGATAAGTAAAGTGTTGGTGAAACTTAAAACATTTGACTGGCATCTTAATTAAAGAGTTTAAATACCTGATAAATATTTTCCAACATACAGACCGCTTGCGGCTGCTTGAGATAATGAATGAGTGACGCCTGAACAATCTCCAATTAAAAATAGCCCATTCATACTTGTTTCAAAATGGTTATTGATTTTTATCGTAGGAGCATAGAACTTTCCATCAATTCCATATAATAAAGTATCTTGATCGATAGGTTCTTCGGTAAATTGTTCTAAACGTAATAAAAATGCTTTGAGCCCTTCAATATATAATGGAGGGATTTCTTTGTGCAAATCCCCAAAATCTCCGTGTAGTGTAGGTTGTATACGATTATGTTTCATATCTTTTTCCGTAGTAGGTTGTTTCTTTATTAAGTCCTCTAAGCGCTGTATAATAATCCGATCTCGTCCTTGGTTAATACTTTTAATAATTAAACTTGCGTATACATTTGCTTCTTTGAGAGTTGGAAAATAGCGCGGGATAAATAAAGTGAAATTTAAGTTAGGAGTGCCAGTTCCTTGCTCTCGAAAATTTTGGCCGTCAGGCATAACTAAACCTTCTTCGTACTTTCGAATAATGCGTCCTTTTGGATTCATACAGTAAGTAGTAGCTGTGAAATTTTCGCTTTGATAAGAAAGTTTCGTTTCGAAAGTATCCTTTAATATAGAACGTAATTGATGTTCTTTCATTTCTACTCTAATACCTAAATCTACACGTGTTTGCTCCTGAGAAATATTTAGAGAAGTACACATTTCTTTTAACCAATCCGCCCCAGAGCGCCCAGTTGCAAATACTAGTTGCTTAGAATGAACTATTCCTTGGTTTGTTTCTATTTTGAAATGATCTTTCTGTTTCATAATATGTTGTACATCTATATGAAATTGAATATTTATTTTCGTAAGTAAAAATTCATAGAGTTGCTGAAAAATGCTGCTGGAAAGTTTAGTACCCAGATGCCTTACTTCCGTTGTTAACATTTGTAAACCACACGCTTCAGCTCTCTTAGTGAGATTTAAATTTTCTGTAGAATATTTTGAAACTGAACTTCCGCCAAACTGACATAGAATTTCATCTACTTCAGCCATGAGGTGCATAAAACCTTCTTTACCTACTTTTTGCTCAAGTTCGCCTCCAAAGCCGTTTGTATAATTAAATTTCCCTTCAGACTTTCCTAAACCACCAAATCCGAAATATTTATCACATGCAGTACAGTTACATATTTCCCCTTGTTCTAAAGAGCAATTTCGATGTTCTAACGATTTGCCTTTATCAAGAATTAAAACCTTTTTGTTGCTTTTGGCTAATGTATAAGCCATAAAAATGCTACTCACTCCAGCACCGATAATTGTAATATCATACATATTTTTTCACCTGCTACCGAATAGTTTGTTTGCTATTTTCCTAGTGTATAACAATTTTACGAAGTTAAGAAATAGCTTGTATTAATAAAGTCATAGTTGTGGATTTGATGCTCTCTCAATTACTCTAAATGGTGAATGAGATACAACAGTTTTTTTATTTGAAAAGAGAGATACTTTTAAACAATCATTTTATCATAGGGTTAATAAAAAGCTTACATATAAAAAGAACAGACCTTTTAAGTAAAGAGGTCTGCTAATAATTTGAAATTAATTATAGTTTTATTACGTATCTTTATTTAGCAAAGACATGGTTACCTATGATTGCTACTGTTTGACGTGTAGTAATCCATTTGCTTGTTGATGTTTTCGGATTATAGAAATAAAGCCAATCAGAATGTATTCCATTTGTGGAGATAGCCTCTTCTACTGCCATCTTTGCTTCTGCACTTGCAGGCTGATTAATTCTTCCATCTGTAACAGGAGTAAATGCATATCCGTGTTTAATAGGTTCATAAATAACGCCTGTTATTGTATTAGGAAAACCTTTTGCATTTACACGATTTAAAATAACTTTCGCCACTGCCACTTTTCCTTTATATGATTCGCCACCTGCTTCAGCAGTAACTAAGCGTGCCATTAAGTCTTTTTCTTTTTCTGAAATACTTGAATTAATTTTTAAATGTTGTCCTGTATAAAGCTTGTTTCCGACTGTATTGTTAATTTGTTTTATAGATTGAACGGTAACATTGTAACGCTTTGCTATAGTTTCTAATGAATCTCCCGGCTGTACTTGATAAATAATTTGTCCAGAGATGTTCTTAGGGTTGTCATTTTGATGAACAGTGACCTCATTTGATTTCATGGATCCTGGAATATTTAACTGTTCACCAATAAAAGTTTGATCGTTTCCTTTATTATTTGCTTGTTTAATAGATTGTATTGAAACTCCATATTGTTTAATGATACCCCAAAGTGTATCATTCTTTTTTACTGTATGAATGGTGGAAGCCTCAGCTACACCTTGATTACATACGAATGTAATGGCTGCCGCAGATAAAGGAATTATATGTTTTATTTTTAATAATTTCATTGTAAATCCTCCCAATAAAAAATTAAGTTTTAACTGTTGAGTAATGTAGTTCAGAGTATATAAGATATGTATTTATATTTTAATATAAGTATATCAGCACGTATGAAATAAATAATCATTATAAGTTTTTTATTTATATCGTGTAGGACCCAAATATGAAATATTGCATATGAAAGCCCATTGAAGTTCATGTTGTTGATTACTATAATTTATCTAGTGGAAAGGGATTTTAAATTTTCCTAATGCATTGAGAATATGTGAATGCTTTTAAATTTTACTTCTATGCAATATTCCATATTTATGAAATGTTATTTATTAAGTAGCTTATATTATATTCAATAAGTTTGATGTAAAAACAGAAAAAGAGAGGAATAAAAATGAGCAATAAGAAGTTTATTTTGAAATTATTCATATGTAGTACTATACTTAGCACATTTGTATTTGCTTTCAATGATAAGCAAGCAGTTGCTGCTAGCTCTGGTAATGGGCTTGAAAACTGGTCAAAATGGATGCAACCTATACCTGATGACATACCGTTAACACGAATTTCAATTCCAGGAACACATGATAGTGGAACGTTCAAGTTGCAAAATCCGATAAAGCAAGTATGGGGAATGACGCAAGAATATGATTTTCGTTACCAAATGGATCACGGAGCTAGAATTTTTGATATTAGAGGGCGTTTAACAGATGATAATACGATAGTTCTTCATCATGGGCCACTATATCTTTATGTAACATTGCACGAATTTATAAATGAAGCGAAACAATTTTTAAAAGATAACCCAAGTGAAACGATTATTATGTCTTTAAAAAAAGAGTATGAGGATATGAAAGGGGCAGAAGATTCATTTAGTAGTACGTTTGAAAAAAATTATTTCCTTGATCCTATCTTTTTAAAAACAGAAGGGAATATAAAGCTTGGAGATGCTCGAGGGAAAATTGTACTACTAAAAAGATATAGTGGTAGTAATGAATCTGGAGGATATAATAATTTTTATTGGCCAGATAATGAGACGTTTACGACAACTGTAAATCAAAATGTAAATGTAACAGTACAAGATAAATATAAAGTGAGTTATGATGAGAAAGTAAAATCTATTAAAGATACGATAAATGAAACGATTAACAATAGTGAAGATTGTAATCATCTGTATATTAATTTTACAAGCTTGTCTTCTGGTGGTACAGCATGGAATAGTCCATATTATTACGCCTCTTATATAAATCCTGAAATTGCAAACTATATGAAACAAAAGAATCCTAAAAGAGTAGGCTGGATGATTCAAGATTATATAAATGAAAAATGGTCACCAATACTTTATCAAGAAGTTATAAGAGCGAATAAGTCACTTATAAAAGAATGAAGATTGTAATAGTAAGAAGCGATAAAATACATCGCTTCTTTTTTGTTTTCTAAAAATTAACATTAGGTATAGTTTTACATATCGTACTTTCATGATAGGAAAAAATCGAAACTTGCGATATAATTACACATATAAAATTTGTACCTATAAATTTTATATGTAGTAATAAATTTGATTTATTGTAATGAAACGGAGGTATATACTATGAAGTTTCCACATGATTTTTTATTCGGGGCTGCTTCAGCTTCTTATCAAGTAGAAGGTGCATGGAATGAAGATGGAAAAGGTGTTACGAATTGGGATGAGTTTTCAAAAATTCCTGGCAAAACATACAATGGAACAAATGGTGATGTAGCTGTTGATCATTATCATCGATATAAGGAAGATGTTCGCTTAATGGCTGAGATGGGATTAGAATCGTATCGCTTTTCTATTTCTTGGGCGAGAATATTGCCGACTGGAGATGGAGAGGTAAATGAAAAAGGAATAGAATTTTATAACAACTTAATTGATGAATGTTTAAAATACGGGATTGTACCGTTTGTAACTTTATATCATTGGGATTTACCTTTACCATTAGAAAAAGATGGTGGATGGACGAATAAACGAACAGCAGAGGCTTTCGTAAAATACGCAGAGATTTGTTTTAAAGCATTTGGTGATAGAGTGAAACATTGGATTACTTTTAACGAAACAGTAATGTTTTGTGGACTAGGGTATTTAAAAGGTGCACATCCACCAGGAATACAAAATGATGTTTCAAAGTACTTTCAAGCGACTCATTATGTATTTTATGCACATGCAAAAACAGTTGCAGTGTACAAGCAGCTGAAACAATATGGAGAGATTGGGATTACGCATGTTTTCTTACCTGCTTATAGTGTGGATGATCAAAAAGAAAATATACTAGCAGCAAATCATGCGAATGAATATGAAATGTATTGGTACTATGATCCAGTTTTAAAAGGTGAGTATCCGTCTTATGTTGTGCAGGAATTAAAGGAAAAAGGATGGACTCCTAATTGGACGGTTGAAGAATTAGAAATCATTAAACAAAATGCTGGAAAAAATGATTTTATTGGCTTGAATTATTATCAACCGATACGAGTAGAAAGATACGATATGGATATAAAGAGCGAGGAACATTCTCGAGAAAACTCAACACTTGCTCCGGGTAATCCTTCTTTTGATGGTTTTTATCGAACAGTTAAAATGGATGATAAAACATATACAAAATGGGGATGGGAAATATCTCCCGAAGGTTTCTTAGATGGATTGCATATGTTGAAAGCACGCTACGGTGACATAAAGATGTATGTAACGGAAAATGGACTTGGTGATGAAGATCCAATCATTGACGGAGAAATTGTAGATATTCCGAGAATTAAATTCATTGAAGAGCATTTAAAAGTAATGAAGCGTGCAATTCAAGAGGGAATTAATTTAAAAGGGTATTATGCATGGTCTGTTATCGATTTATTAAGTTGGCTAAATGGATATAAAAAGCAATATGGCTTTATTTTTGTCGATCATAATGATAACTTAAAACGTAAGAAGAAACTTTCGTTTCATTGGTATAAGCATGTGATCGAAACGAGAGGAGAAGAGTTATAACAGATAAAAGAGTATTTTAGGAGAAAGTGTATGCGTGCAAAGTATAAACAAATTGCAGATGTGTTAGAGCAAAACATTCGAGACGGGCTTTTTAATGAAACGAAAAAACTACCTACAGAAGAAGCATTGATGAATCGATTTGAAGTAAGCCGTAATACGATACGTAAAGTGATTAGCCAGCTTGTTAATAGAGGCTATATATTTCAAGTGCAAGGTAGTGGCATGTTTTTACGCGAAACTTCTGTAACAGATTACATTAATCTAGGCAGTTTGCGTGGATTAACGAAAAACCTCGTTTCACAAAATATTGAAACGAAAGTGTTAGAGCTTGAAGTAATAGATGCGGAAGAAGAGATAGCAAAGCGGATGCAATGTGAAGTTGGAACTAGGTTATATTTTTTGAAGCGCTTAAGAATTGTAGATGGGAAACCATTCTCTATGGAAGTAAGTTATTTCAAAAAGGATATCATTCCTTATTTGAATGAAGAAATAGCATTAAGCTCTGTATACAGTTATTTCATTGAAGATTTACGATTAAATATTGGTTTTGCCGATAAAGTTATTAGTTGTGAAAAAGTAAATAAAGAAAATGCACAGCTTTTAGAACTAAATGAAGGTGATCCGGCGCTTCTTATTGAAAATACAGTTTATCTTGTAAATGGAACAATTTTCGAGTTATCTCAATCGATGTTTCATTATGAAAAGACCAAACTTCTGAATCGGATTAATTTCAAGTGAAAATGAATATAAATAATCCTGCGAAAAAGCAACTGGCCATAAGTGATCAGTTACTTTTTATTTTTAAAGTGGATGAGCAAAAAAACACGAAAGTGGTTGGTCCGTTTTTTACAAACATCTATTATGATAAGAGAAGAAAGGTAGTATTTTATTGATACCTTAAGAAGGACATTTTATATGTATCTCCTTTGTTTAAATAGACTGGTTTTAGAGAGGTGAAAAGACAATGAGTTTTGCAATTTCACTAGTTGTTATTATTGTAGTTGTATCACTGTTTGGGACCGTACTAGTCGCACGAAATGTGGAAGAGAATTACGGTAAGTCTACAAAGAAGAATGTGAAAAATTTATCTGCTATCTATGTCATCCTTCTTTTAGGACTACTTGTGGGGGTTACATGGTATGCGGTCGTTATTTTATAGAGTTTGTATATGATGGAGGAGTTAATGTATTGATGAAAAATGAGCGCCACGTTTTAGTTGTTTTTCCGCACCCAGATGATGAGTCGTATTGCGTGGCTGGCACAATTTTGGCTTATACTGAGCAGAAAGTCCCTCTTACTTATGTTTGCTTAACACTTGGTGAAATGGGGAGAGCGATGGGGAATCCACCTTTTGCAACACGTGAATCTTTATATGCTATTAGAGAGAAAGAGTTAAAGCGAGCTACAAATATTTTAGGGATTGAAGATTTACGTATGATGGGATATCGTGATAAAACTCTTGAATTTGAAGAGCCTGGACAATTAAGAGGTCTGATTCAAAACTATATTGAAGAATTGAATCCTTCTGTAGTTATTTCTTTCTATCCTGGGTATGCAGTTCATCCAGATCACGATGCAACAGGGGAAGCGGTAGTAGAGGCAGTAGCTAATATTTCGGAAAGTAAACGACCGGTCTTTTATGCTGTAGCTTTTTCGAAAAATCATGAAGACGAAATTGGTCCTCCAGATTTTAAAAATGAAGTGACGGAATATGTTCCGAAAAAATTGGAGGCATTACGAGCACATGCATCACAATTTACAACTAAAGTGGATGAGCTGGAAAGAGAGTATGAAGAAGGTGTTCCAGAAACAGTTGAGTGGTTAGAAAGAGAACCGTTTTGGATATATCCATTCAAAGATAAGAATAAGTGATGCTATAACTGAAGGTGATGAATATGTATTTTGAATATAAGAATCGAAAGATTTTAAACAATATAGAAGGATCGGGTCCTGTCATATTGTTTAAAAATAGCGGGCACTTGCCTTATTTAGAACAGCCGACTAGCTTTAATATGACGGTAGAAACATTTTTAAATCATGCGCTTAATTAATACTATTGTTACAGTGAATACTGTTATTAGTGAGTAAGGTATAGTTAGTTTTGAGAGGAGGCAACTATATGGAATGGAAACCAAATCGTGCAGATAAGACACCTGTATATAAACAAATTGCTGATTATATTGAAAGGGGTATTTCTTCAGGTGAATTTCCTTCTGATAGCAAGTTACCTTCTGAGCGTATGTTAGCAAAGGAATTACAAGTGAACCGGAGCACAATAGTAGCTGCGTATGAAGAATTAAAATCACTTGGGGTAGTAGAACGGCAAAAAGGAAGCGGAACACGGGTGAATACAGACATATGGGGTGTGTCACATAAACGAATACCGAACTGGGGTAGGTACGTTGAGGATGGATCGTTCTTACCTAATGTACCACTTGTTCAACAAATTCGAACGGAAACACAAAAAGATGACTTAATTAATTTAGCCAGTGGTGAATTGTCACCAGAATTAATTCCGAGTGATAGATTTCGAACAATTTTGTCGGAGAAAACGTTTATGGAAAACCTCGGTTATGACCATCCACTTGGAAATGAAATGTTGAGAAAAACAATTGCAGCACATGTTCAGCAATATAAACAAATTGAAGCGGATTCAAGTTCTATACTAATTACATCTGGAGCACAACAGGCGCTTAATCTTATCGTTCAATGCTTATTAAAACCTGGAGATGCGATTGCGATTGAGGATCCTTCGTATTGTTTCTCACTTCCGATGTTTAAATCCGCTGGCTTAAAAATATTCCATTTACCTGTTGATCAGCATGGAATGAATCCAGATGACTTAATTGATTTGCATAAAAAGCATCGTATTCGTATGGTGTTTTTGAATCCAGATTATCAAAATCCAACTGGCACTGTGCTTTCATTAGCAAGACGTAAAAAGATTTTAGAACTGTCTTCTGAATTCGGTATACCAATTGTAGAAGATGATCCGTACAGTTTAACTACATTTAATGGAGAAGTGAATCCAACATTAAAATCGATGGATCAAAATGGAAATGTTCTTTATGTAAGTTCATTATCAAAAATTGTTGCATCAGGATTACGTATTGGCTGGGTAATTGGACCTACGCGTGTAATAGAACGTTTAGCAGATGCGAAGCAACAAGTTGATTTTGGCCATAGTGTATTTACGCAGTGGGTGGCAAATCAATTTTTAGAATCAGAAGATTTTCATGCACATATTACAATGCTTCGTGGACAATTGAAACAAAGAAGAGATGAGTTAATTAGAAAGCTTGAAGAATTATTAGGGGATCAGGTTGAATTTTTTGTTCCGGAGGGTGGAATACATTTATGGTGCAAAGTGCAAGGAACGTTTGATGAATATCATTTATTAGGTGAATCTATACGAAATGGTGTAGCGTTTGTCCCAGGAAGTGTTTTAGGTTCTAAAAGTGAATATATTCGTTTTACTTTTGGGAGAGTAGATGTAGAACAAATCCAACTTGGAATTACAAGGTTTGCGGAAACGTTAAACGAGATTTCATAATAGTGATGCGTAATATTGAAATGAGGGAAAGAAATGAAGTACGTGACGCTTTTACTTCAAGTAGGCGTGCTATATGTATTTAGCTTAACTGGTACGTGGATTCAGGGAATATTCCATCTATCGATGCCAGGAAGTTTAATAGGGATGTTAATGCTGTTCTTACTCCTTTCTACTCGTATTTTGCCATTAAAGTGGTTTGAGGTAGGTGCGGAAAAATTAATAGTATTTTTACCGTTATTTCTAATCCCTTCGACAACAGGGTTAATGGAATACGGATCTTTTCTTTTAAGTAAGGGGAGTGTTATATTCCTTTTAGTTGTTGCAAGTACGATAGTAACATTGATTGTTTCAGGGTATGTAAGTCAATTGTTAGTAACATCAAAAAAATAAAATCGACAAGGTGCGCTATTCAAATGGTCTTAATTATTATTACTGTAGTAATATATTTATTTGCGACAAAGCTGTATAAAAAATATACGTTTCCATTTACGTTACCGGTATTAACAGTTACAGCAATTATGATTTGCTTATTTTTGATTTTCGGCATCTCTCATCATGAGTATAAGGAAAATGGGGGAGATATCCTTTCAGGATTCTTGAGCCCTGCAATTGTAGCGTTAGCCATACCTCTATTTAAAGAGCGAAAGATACTTATGAAAAACTTTTTATCGATACTTATCGGCGTAGTGATAGGTATAGTGGCTTTAACAAGTATGAATGTAGTGATTGGTGGAATTTTAAATATAGATAAGGAGTTTATACTAACAACTCTTCCGCAATTAGCGACAATGCCAATTGCCATTTCATTATCGGATCAAATTGGTGGTATTCCTTCTATGACTTCTAGTTTTGTAGTTGTTGCAGGAATAACAGGTGCTATTATCGGACCAACAGTACTTAAGTTTTTCCGTATAACAAGTACAATTGGAAAAGGAGTTGGAATGGGCTGCGCATCACATATTATCGGTGTGAGTCGTCTAGTGAAGGAAGGGGAGAAAGAAGCGACTATCGGTTCGGTAACGATGATTGTAACAGGAATACTCATTAGTATATTAATACCTTATGGAACGAAATTTATATTTTAAGAATTGTAATAAGAAATATAATACTATTTATTTGAGAATGTAATGGAGATGATGAAAATGACAACATGGTTTATAGTTACATTATTTATTTTTGGTGCCCTTAAAGTACTAGTTTCTAGTATGCCAACTTCTGTTGTAGAATCAATTATTAGTAGATTTGAGTTACATCAAAAACTTGATGAAGAAAATACTACTGTATCGCTAGATGGAAAGAATATAGAGGGTGAAATGAAACTTCAAGTTATAAACGACTTTAACGAGGCTTTATTTTTAGATAAGCATTACTTTCCGCCGCACGGTGAAGGGATGCCGATAATCATTGAAACGAAGAAAGGAAAAAGAATAATTACATTATCGATATATAGTTATAAGGAACATGTTGATGTAATAAAGCAATATAAGAAGAAAGCCGTTGCCTATCGTTTACGATCTAAAAGTCTTCAAACTCCTACAACATTAGCGATAACTGAAGATTATGCTTAAGGAGAGACCGTTTTTGGTATTATCCCCTTTAGGTAGACAGTGTAAAAAAGACCATGTGCACACATGGATGTTACACTATTACTTGGAGGGGATTTTTTATGACTAAAAAAGGCTCAACTTTTAAT
>NZ_JAKUGX010000028.1:0-63281 GCF_022664195.1 Bacillus cereus group sp. BfR-BA-01316 | reverse complement strand
TATAGATATCAATGGAATTTAAAAAAGATGACTCCTGTTGGATACAGAAATCATCTTCTTGATGTTGCCTAACTTTTTTCAAAATGTCCTTTACAAAGGGTACAGATTAGTTCATTCACATCCCACTGTTTTTGTTTATCTCACAAATCCCCCACTGATTATTAGTTGAACCAATCGGGTATTTACGGGCAGCCCAACTCCCCCTAACTTCTTTGCTTTACATCCGAATTTTGAGGTGGGAGTCTTACTGCCCGCAAATAGCTGGATAAAACTCCTATGCCTTGGTTGTTCTTACTAAGTAGGTGTCATTCTTATTTTTTAATAAATAGTAGTTTGTCCATCACGAATTTAGTTTTATTTTCATTTTATTATACGGTAAAGACTATTTACTTTATAAATGAAAGGAATGAAAAGATGAACAATAAAAATAAAGGAAAAGTATTCTTCGGTAACGATTGTTGCGAAGTCCGTGCTTGCAGTTATATTAACATCTCTAAATCTGAACTAAAAGAATTCGTTAAAATACTTCAAGAGCTTGAACAAAATATTAAAGATGTATTCCAAAATTCTTCTCAAAGTAATATTGATAAACTTATAGCTACCCTAGATAACCTACAAAAACTCCTCAAATGTTTAGACTTATCACCTGCACAAGAGAAAATCGGAACTTCTATTATTGCTAACCTATTAACTATTCTAAAGACAAAACCTTTCTCATGCGGAGCATTATACGTTGAACTGCAAAGTCTGATTAATTTTTTACTGTATATCGCTAAGTTATTTAAAGTTGATTGCGGTACTATCGACAAACTTGTTAAGCTGATTACAGAAATCCAAACCATTTTAGTTAAATATGGCTCTGGTTGCCTTGGTGGAGGTGCTACCGGTGCTACTGGACCTCAAGGTGCTATCGGACCTCAAGGACCTCGGGGTGCTCAAGGTGCTACTGGTGCTCAAGGACCTCAAGGCGCTCAAGGACCTGCTGGCGTTCAAGGTGCTACTGGAACTCAAGGACCTCAAGGAATTCAAGGACCTGCTGGTGCTACTGGTGCCCAAGGACCTGCTGGTGCTACTGGTGCCCAAGGACCTGCTGGTGCTACTGGTGCTACAGGGGCTGCTGGAACTCCAATCCCTGTAACTATAGCTGCAATAGGAAACTCAATTGCACAAACTATATCCCCTGGAACAAACATCCAATTCAATCAAGTTTTCGAATTAACTAACATTACTTTTAATGACACTTCAGATACTTTAACTATTTTAGAAACAGGAGTATACGATATTAGTTTCTCAGCATCTACGACCTTCCCAGGTTCTTCACCGTTTGGATTTGGTCTTTCATTTAACGGTCAACCACCTACTCGTAATTTTTCAACTAACGTTATCGGTAGTGCAGTTTCTTTCTCAACGATTGTTACATTAACAGCTGGCACAACAATTTCTGTACAACCTACAGCAAATACTATTTCTATCCCTAACACAGGTGACACAACAGCTACACTATCTGTCTTCCGAATTTACTAACTTTTAGTTTTCAATCTTTTTTTGAACGAACAAGCAGAATTGATTTATAGTAATCCGTATTGTTTTGATTGTGTGTTAAATCTCTCTTTAAATAGAAAGGAGCACTTATTTGGGAGGATAAGTGCTCCTTCTTTACGTTTCTTTACTTCAAATTTACTCTAGCTTAATCCTCTTTTTGTATAATGAATAGTGAAGACAAAGACATGAAAGAGGGATGATAATGAGAGTTATATCACTGCCACGTTTTTGGTTTGTTCTCATGGTATGCATGATTTTATGTATAGGATTTCTTTTAACTCTAAATTATTCAGCTATATCAAAAGCAGAGAGAAAAACAGTCCCATACGAACTTCTGTATACAAAGCAAAACAACATCCCTTATTCCTCCTCCACAAAGAATGAAAAAAAGGTTATAAAAGGAATGCTTATTACAGAGGCTTCTAGTTATGAAAACTTACTTCAAATTGCAGAAACGATTAAAGATCAATATAAAAATAAATACGTTGATGAAATAACACTTTCTATCCATAATGAAAATACTGGAAATTACGAAGAAGAATTACCATATGAACCCATTAGTAAAGGAATAATAACCGTTACGTATGATTCTCAATACTTCGGTAGTACCAATGTTACGCTAAACAAATAAATTGAAGCTTTAATCAGTGGATTTTGCTCCCTACCCACTGATTATTAAGTTAAAACAATCGAATTTTTATAGGCAGCTCGACTCCCACCAGACTTCTTTTCTGCTACCAAATTTTGAATCGAGATAAAATCACTCATTTCTCATAAAAAAAGAGGCGAACTCGTTATTCGCCTCTTTTTTTACCAAAATGGAATCCACTCTTTTACTTTATCTATCCATTCCTTTTGCTGTTCTTTTCTTTGTTGTTCCTCTTCTTTTCGTTTTTTCTCTTCTTCTTTCCTCCGTTTTTCCTCCTCAATCATTTTTAATTGTTTTGTATAATCCGCCTCAGGTATTAGAGATAACTGAAATGCCTTTTGAGTTGGATTTCCATTCGCTTTCTTCATAATGTCCCGGAACATTGTCGTTGTAATTTGGCTGCCTCCTGGCACATAATGCTCACTATCCGTTTTATCATACCCTACCCAAATCGCACCTACTAAATCCGGTGTGTATCCAACAAACCACGAATCCTTCGCACCAGTGCTTGGTCCATTTACAAGCTGGGTAGTCCCTGTCTTGCCTGCGGTATCGATATTATTAACTTTCGCTTTTTCACCTGTTCCCCTTTCAATAACACCTTTTAATAAGTATGTCATCTTTTGGGCAACTTTCTCGTTCGTCACACGAGTTTCTTTCTTATACCATTTTCCAATTGTTTCTCCTTCAGCATTTTGGATTTCTCTAATGGCATGAGCTTCTACTTGGACACCATCATTTGCAAGTGCGCTATACGCTTGAGCCATTACAAATGGAGAAGTCCCTACATACATACCTCCTAAAGCAATCGGATACGTATGGTCTTCAGGCTCTAATGGAATACCAAACCGCTCTAAAGATTTCAATCCTTTATCTAATCCAATTTGCTCTAATAGCCAAACTGCTGAAACATTATATGACTTTGCCACCGCTTCATACATCGTCACATTACCATGGAACGTATGATCACTATTTTGTGGTGCATATTCTTTAATATTAAACGGTTCATCTTTTAAGACATCGTATACTTCATATCCTTGTTCTAACGCTGGTACATACACTGCAAGAGGCTTTAACGTTGAACCTGGCTGTCTTTTTAATTGTGTTGCATGATTAAACTGTAAAAATTGATAAGGACCTCTACCTCCAACTAAAGCCGGAACACCGCCAGTTTTTGGATTCATAAGGACCACTCCAGTTTGCATAAGCTGATCTGAACCACTATCTTTAAAATAACTATCATTATTCACGACATCTTCAACCGCTTGTTGTTTTTTCGGGTCAAGTTCCGTATAAATACGATAACCACCTGCTAAAATTTCATTTTGTGTTAATTCATACTTGTCCATCGCTTCTCTAACAATATAATCTACGTATTGAGAATATTTTCCCTTATATTTATCGTCAACACCACGTCGTAATACAAGACCTGATTCTTTCTCCTGATTATATTTTTCTTCAGAAATATATCCTTGCTCCTTCATTAAACCTAATACAACATTACGTCTTTCAATTGATTTATCAAAGTTTTTATACGGCGAATACGCAGATGGCGCTTTAATTAATCCTGCAATCGTTGCAGCTTCTGAAATCGTTAAGTCTTTTACTTCTTTATCAAAATAAGATTTAGCTGCTCTTTTTATCCCCCAAGCACCTTCACCAAAATAAATTTGATTCATATACATTTCAACAATTTCATCTTTCGTATAAGTACGTTCTATTTTTTTCGTTAGAAAGTATTCCTTTATTTTACGCGAGAATGTACGGTCTTGCGTTAAAAATACATTTTTCGCAAGTTGTTGTGTAATCGTACTACCACCTGCCACAACTTCACCGGCTGTAATGTTCTTAAATACAGCACTTATGATTCCACTATAGTAAATACCATGATGACTAAAAAATTCCTTATCTTCTACTGCAACAATTGCTTGAACCATAATATCAGGAATATCTTTCCTTTTAACCCCTTCTGTTTTAGAAGAAGCTAATTTAGTCGCAACTTCATTATTTGCATCATAAATTAAAGTCGGTTGTGGAACAGCTTGTTTTAATTCAGATATATCTTGAATGGAAATTATTATATTTACAACAATAAATAGAGTAGCAAGTAAACTTCCCAATACAATTAATGAATTGCGTAGTTTCTTCCTCTTATTGAACCACTCAAGCGTTTTTTTTAAGTGAGTGTTCTTCAATTTCATTCGTTCACTTCCTTCATTTGTTTACACCCTTCTTTTTAAAAGGAAGAATATACCTCCTTTTGAATTTATTATAATAACGTAGTCGTTCCTATAGTGTAAAGCTTTTCTTTCACATTCATACTTTTCACAAGAAAAGGACATTCTACAAGTAAGATATTCACTATTCAGTATTAATATTATTAATACAACAATGAGAGTTATGTTAAGTTTTTGTAAACTTTTCGATAAAATGTTTTAAAAAACGACAGTTTTTTGTTAGAATTGATTAGCCAATATATTTTACATATATTACTTTTGTGGGGGTAACAATAATGGTCTTTAAATCAAAGAAAGATAAATTTTCTGAAATGCTAATGAATGTTTCCGAAAATTTAAAAGAAGGCGCGCAGTTTTTCGTGGAGTATAAAATTAAAAATGCTAGCGATTTAAAAGAGTTTTCTATGCGCATGAAAGATTATGAGTCAAAAGGTGACTCATTCATTCACGAAATCATTATGGAGCTAAACAAAGCGTTTATTACTCCTATTGAACGTGAAGACATCCTACAGCTTGCAATGAGTATGGATGATGTATTAGACGGATTAGATCATAGTGCTGGTCTATTCGAAATGTATTCTATTACAGAAGCTGATGAATACATGATTAAATTCGTAGAAGCAATTAATCAATGTGCGATTGAAATTGCAAACTCTGTTGAATTACTGTCTAAAAAGAAATTAGTCGATATTCGTACAAATGCGATTAAGATTAAGGATTACGAGTCACAATGTGATGATATTCGCCGTCATGCGATTAAGCACCTATTCTCTCGTGAAAAAGATCCGATTAAGATTATTCAATTTAAAGAGATTTACGAAGAGCTTGAAGAAGTAGCTGATAGCTGTCAAAGCGTTGCAAACGTATTAGAAACAATTATTATGAAGAACGCGTAAGGAGTTTGATCATGGATACACTCTTGATACTGACCGTTTTAGTAGTCATTTGCGCTTTAGCTTTTGACTTTATCAATGGATTTCACGATACAGCAAACGCTATTGCAACGGCTGTTTCAACGAAAGCTCTAAAGCCTAGACATGCAATTATTATGGCAGCTATTATGAACTTTTTAGGTGCGATGACATTTACAGGTGTAGCAAAAACTATTACAAAAGATATCGTTGACCCATTTGCTTTACCTAATGGTTCTCTTGTAATTTTAGCTGCTTTGCTTGCGGCAATAGCTTGGAATTTAATCACTTGGTACTATGGTATTCCAAGTAGTTCTTCGCATGCAATCATTGGCGCAATCGCTGGTGCAGCAATTGCTGCTGCTGGTGTTAACGCATTAAACTATAAAGGGTTTATAAAAATTCTTGAAGCTTTAATCATTTCACCGATTATCGCTTTTGTTATTGGTTATATCGTATATAGTATTTTTAAAGTCGTCTTTAAAAACTTTAACTTAACGAAAACGAACAAAAACTTCCGTATATTCCAGATCTTTACTGCAGCATTACAAGCTTTTACACACGGTACGAATGATGCACAAAAAGCAATGGGAATCATTACGATGGCTCTTATGGCCAATAACTATCATACTTCTGACGACATCCCTTTCTGGGTACAATTAGCTTGTGCAACTGCAATGGGCCTTGGTACTTCTGTCGGTGGATGGAAAATTATTAAAACTGTCGGTGGACAAATTATGAAGATTCGTCCTGTAAATGGTGTAGCTGCCGATTTATCATCATCACTTGTTATTTTCGGTGCAACATTCATTCACTTACCGGTTAGTACGACGCACGTTATCTCTTCTTCTATTTTAGGGGTTGGTGCTTCTCATCGTGTGAAAGGTGTAAAATGGGGAACTGCAAAACGCATGTTAATTACATGGGTTATTACACTTCCAATTTCAGCTTCTTTAGCTGCTCTATTTTATTACCTACTACAATTACTATTCTAATCAAAAGTCGTCTTCCTTATTTTTCTAGGAAGACGACTTTTTTGTGAACAAGCCTATTTCTTATTAAAAAGCGTGTATAATGATTGTTGGATAAGTTATATAGAGGAGTTGGCAATTTTGGAATACATCATGTTACTTTTCATCGGATTAATCGCTGGGACAGTCGGGAGCCTAGTCGGACTTGGGGGCGGAATTATTATCGTTCCGTTATTAATTGGATTGCACAGTTTATCCCCACAACTCGCAGTGGGAACTTCTATGGTAACAGTCGTTTTTACAGGGCTGTCTTCTACCCTTACTTATATGAAACATAAACGGGTAGATTATAAAAGTGGACTTATTTTATTTATCGGGAGTGGTCCTGGTGGTATTATCGGATCATGGGCAAACAAATTTTTAAATCAAGATACATTTTCTTTATACTTTGGGATTTTTCTTATATTCGTCTCCATTCTTCTTATACTACGAGACAAATTGAAACCTCTTTCCCTATCAAATATGACTGTAATTAAGCGATCTTTTACAGATAACGAAGGAAATACTGTAGACTATCAATTCCCACCATTTCTCGCTATCTTTATTGCCTTTATAGTTGGATTTATATCCGGATTATTCGGAATCGGTGGTGGCGCCTTACTTGTGCCAGCGATGATGCTCCTTTTTGCGTTCCCAGCACACATTGCTGTAGCAACTTCAATGTTTATCGTATTTCTCTCAGCAATTGTAAGTTCTTTAACTCACATCTCTCTAGGAAATGTCAGCTGGGCTTATGCATTAATTCTTATTCCTGGTGCATGGATTGGCGGAAAAATCGGGGCTTATATTAACACAAAATTAAGCGGTAATGCAGTAATTAATTTATTACGTATCACATTAATTATTCTTGGAACTAGATTAATCATTACTTCATTTTTATAACGCGTTCTTTCTAGAATGCGTTTTTTCTTATACACATGAATATAAAAAGGCTCCTAGGAGAACAAATAAAACTAAACAAACACTTAATAGCATAAAATTTGAAATATGTACTTTCTTCAAGTTGATCACTCCTATAGCTATGACTGTTATCTTTATGATAGCGAAAAAACAGTTATCTTACAGTTACAAAGTGCTAACAATGCAAAATCATTTATTACAAATTTTATCCTTATATTGCATTTCTTTGTATAATCTATCGATTAAATAAAAAAAGATGTCATATTGACATCTTTTTAGTGAAGAAGTGACCATCCCATAAAGTCTTCATGTACTTGGCACGCCCTCTTATCGTTTCGATCATATAATTCAGCATAACTATCTGTTTCTTCATCATAAGCCATCGTATAAATAATTTGGCCGTCTATTTCAACGGATAAAACGACTCCACCTTTCATCTCTTCTACATGAATGATAGCATTCGCCGGAATTCTCATATCCGTCATCTTCATCGCATCTAACAATATACTAAACCCCCTACAGCGTATTCATTGCTAGTACTATTACACACTAAATAGTATACTACTGTAATAGCATACATTTCGTCAATGAAATTGCTGTTTAAAAAGCATATTATCTTTATACATATACGCTAAAATAGAAGAGATAGAAATGTTTTAATGGGGGGCTAACATTGATTCTACATAAGGGAGATGTATTATTCCGTCAAGGTGAGGACGGTCCTTTATACTTTATAAAAACAGGTTTATTAAAAGTTATTCGATTAGAAGAAGACGGAACACCATTTTTATTTAATATTATCGTTCCTGGTGAAACGATACCTCACCATTCTTTAATTTCACCTAAGGAATATCACGGCACAGCTATCGCTTTAATGAAAACAGAAGTTGAGCCTATAATTAGTAATGAATGGTACGATAAACTTCAGGCGAATCCCGCATCATATGCAAATATCGCTATGCAATTACAATCGAAATTACGAATGATGCAACAGCGTATCGATCAATTGACAACTGTCTCTCCTAAAGAGCGCCTTCATCGTTTACAAGAGTGGTTCACCTTATATTTAGGTGACATCCCTATTTATGAAATATTAACACAAACTGAAATTGGTCAGCTCATAGGTGTACGCCGTGAAACAGTAAATCGATTATTAAGAGAACAAGCAAAAAACGAGGTAAAATAATACCTCGTTTTTTGCTTGGCAACGTTAATCTATTGTAAGCTTGCTGCGGGACCGAAAAATTCATAATGAATGTTCTCTTGTTTAACACCTAACTCGATTAATGCGGCATAAATATGTTTCATAAATGGCACTGGACCACAGAAATAAAATTCTGCTTCAGTTGTCGGAATAATAGATTGTAGCCACTCACCTTCAATGAATCCTTCTTTATCAAAATTCTTCATTTCCACATCTTGCTCTGTCGGTGAAGAATAGCAAGTATATGCTTTAACTTGTTCATACTCTTTTTCTACTGTCTCAACATGCTCTTTCATCGCATGTGTATTACTATTTATCGCCGCATGAACAAAGCATACATTACGCTTTGATTCTTGTTCAATTAACGTATTTAACATACTCATCATCGGTGTAATACCTACTCCACCACTAATTAGTACAACAGGTAATGTTGACCCCATATTTAATACGAAATCTCCCGCTGGTGCACTTACTGGTAAGACATCTCCTTCCCCTACATAATCATGTAAGTAATTAGATACTTTACCATCTGGTGTATCTACACCTTTTTCTTTCTTTACACTAATACGATAATATCCTTTTCCAGGAGCATCAGATAAGCTATATTGACGATTATGCGTATATGTTTCACCTTCAATATTTATTTGAATCGTTACATATTGTCCTGGGATGAATGAAGAAACTTTCCCACCATCTTCAGGTTTTAAATAAAATGATGTAATAACGTCGCTTTCCTTCACTTTTTTAACAATCACAAAGTTGCGGAAATCTTTCCATCCACCTTCTTTATGTGCAGCTTCTTCATACATATCCGCTTCAATGCTAATGAATGCATCAGCAATGACGCCATATGCTTCTCCCCATGCATTTAAAACTTCATCAGGTGCGCCTGCGACCTCTTTAATCGCTCGTAGTAAGCATGTACCTACTATTGGATAATGCTCTGCTTTAATACCTAAACTTCTATGCTTATGACCGATTTGTTTTACAACTGGAATAATAGCTTCTAAATTATCAATGTACATTGCAGCTGCATAAACAGCATTTGCTAACGCTTGTTGTTGTCTTCCCTTTTTCTGATTCGTATGGTTAAAAATATTCAATAACTCCGGATGTTCCGAAAATAAAATTTGATAAAATCTCGTTGTAATTTCAACGCCTTTTTCTTGTAATAACGGTACTGTTGACTTTACGATTTCAATTGTTTTTGCACTTAACATTGCATCCCACTCCTCTATTTCCTTAACTGTTTTTAGTTTAACTGAATTGTGTAATACATATTGTGATTTTAATCACTATTAACATGGTGTTTTTGTGAAAAATATATGAACAATGCACATATTAAATAAATTTTAACTAGTGGCGTGCTCCCATCCGCTACTAATTATTAGCCCTCATTAATTGTGCTCAAAAAAAAGCTAACTAGAATTCTAGCTAGCCTACTACTTTGTTTGTATTGCTTGTTCAATTACTTTTAGATTCTGCCCGTTTCCAAGCTCTGTATACCCCCATATATTCGTTTCACCTTTATATTTATTCATAAGTATATCCAAGTCATGATATACGCGATGAGCATAGATCACATACTCCATATTCTGAAGCTCCACACCTTTTTTTACAATTTCATAACTTCTATTCACATCGCGTTTTATTTTTTCATTTTTTATTTCTTTATGTATATTTTTTAAAGAGGCTTCTTGCTCTTGAAACCATTGTTTAAAATGTTTCCAATCCCCATCTGTATATTTCTCTGCCTTACCATAATTCAAGAAATTATTATAACTTTCATGTGTCGTACGAACAAAATCGAGTGTCTTCTTCTTCTCTTGCACCTCTTCCATTTGTGCTACTGTATTTACTCCAGCAGACTTATTCGCATAATATAATAGTATTTTCATAAGACTATAGCTCGCTATTGCCATCACAGTAATAGCTACCAATACACTTAACAATTTCTTCATATACAGAACTCCTTTTCTACTATGAATATTACAATGTACTTTTACACTTGTAACATTCTCTCGCAGAAATACAATTCCTGTTTAAACCTTTCCTATCATTTCGACACTATTTTTCTACAAACTTCTCTTTGGCAAGTGTTCTTGTAAAACAACATAACCTTCATAAGCTGTATAACCGAGTATAGCCATTAATCCGATATAACAAGCAAATACTGTCCATTTTGTTTTTGTATCGACTTTATAATAATTTTCTTGTTGTTTCTTTTCTGTTTCCCATTCATTTAATTTTCTTTCCGACAGTTCAAACGCTTCTCTTATACGAATTGTATACTCATCTTGTTCATCTTCATATGGAACATAATCAAGTGGCTCAAATTTTGGTAAAAGATACTCTAGCACTTCAATCTTTTGAAGTTCTCCTGTTTTTAATTCTTTTTCACGTTCTCTTTGTCTTAATACATTCATCTCATGGTGAATCATATAAATCGTTCGATGCACCGCACCAGTTTCTTTTAATTCCTCTTCAAGCCTAGCAACATATTCTTTCATTCCATCGATTTTATATCCTAATTCCTTAATCGGCTCATCTCTCTTTATTACTCTATATAGTTCCATACAGCCGATAATAAAAATAAATCCTCCTAAAATACTCTTGAAGTAAATAGAATAGCCGAGTAGTAAAGCTAGCCCTGCTCCCCAAATTTTCGTGCTTACAACTGAAATTATTCGTCCACCATCTAACGGAGAAACTGGAATTAAGTTAAAGAAATTAATCATACTTCCAAGTAAAATAATAAGCGCCCAAAACGGCTCTTTCGTTATTATATACAGTGGGATCGCGGGTAAAAATGAAAGCAATCCGAAAAGAGGTCCCATATATGCAATGTAAGCTTCATCTTTTGCATTTTTCGGCATCTCTTTCATCCCAATAAGAGCTCCCATAAATGGTATGAAGATTGCTGGCGATGTTGGTATACCTTTCTTTCTCGCTGCCCATAAATGCCCCATCTCATGTACAAACAATAAATACACGAGTGCTACCCCAAACTTCCAACCATATATGACTGCGTATGCACCAAGCGATAAAAACATACTAAATACTGTTGAAAATTTTGCTAACTTAAAAATTGCAAATACCCATTTTAACTTAGATAGTAAAAATAACCCTATTGCAACAATAATTCCCCATAACCCTTTTTTATTATTTTTCATATTCCTCTCCTTTATCTCGCTTTACTGAGCCATATACACTCATCAAAACTTATTCTTTTCTCTATTATGACATATTTTTTTCTATTGTTAGAAATAATGTTTATTTCATCCATTTTTAGCCAAAAATAAAAATAAAAGGAGGTAAATACAAATGAAATTACAATCTCTTATGATAGGCGCTCTATCGTTTTTAGCTTCAACTCTTATTTTTTATACCGTCAGTTACGTATTATTATTAGATTGGTTGCCAAATCACTTATTTATAGCCCTTATTATTCTTTCTGCTCTTATGATTTCCTTTCTAATTACACGAAAATCAATGAATGAGCCATCTGCAAAAGCAAAATAATAGAGGGGACCTTTCCCCTCTATTATCATTTCCTAGGAAAGGCCATATAGACTTTATGATTCTTACTGCCCGCTATTTGCGGGTAGTAAGAATCCCACCTCAAAATTCGGCTGGAGCAAAGAAGTTAGGTGGGAGTCATGCTAATAATCAGCGGGGGCCCCCCACTGATTAAAGTTTCACTTTATCTTTGTAAATTCATTTTTTCACCATACTCTTTAACAATTTGAATAATGTTTTGAAATGCTCCTACTTTTTCTTTCTTACTATTTAATATTTGCAAATCGTAATTATCATAATAGGTTTCTAGTGATTTTAATTGTGATTCTGAAGCATCTTTTATCGGAACAGTAACATTCAATTCATACTGTTTATACCCTTCCTTTACTTTTTCAGCTGAAATTATTTCACTCTCTTTTGCGCTAATTAATTTTTGAACCTTTTCCGGGAAAATTAATTGCAAATAATATTCTTGTTCCTTTGCTAACTTATTATATAGTGATTGTGAAATCGTATAACGTACTGTATAATTCATTTTTTGATCACCTGCTTTAATATGAAACGCAGTAATCTGCATGTCTTTTTTTGTTACTTCCGTTAAAGTACCTACCTGCATCTCATCTTCTTTTTGTTCTGGAATCTTTGGAAATATAGCCAAAAGCTTTTCCGTATCTTTTTCGTTAAGCATATACATATCTTTCTTATACTGTACCCATCCTCGGCGGTCTTCTCCTCTTAACCATGCATAATATGTTTCTTTTTTTCCATCTCTACTAATTTGTATTTCATATTCCGGTTCACCAAAACTACCCGTTACTTCTTGTTTTTCCGCTTTGTTTATAATATCCACCACCAACTCCGCATCCATTTTCTTTAAATTTTTTTCTTCTTTACCTTTTTGCATAACAGTTACTTGTAATGGTTCTTTCACTTCATTCACTGTCTCCTCTACTTGTTTTGATTCTTTCTTTTGCTCGGCTTGACCACACGACGCGAGTAAAATAACACATAAAAACATTAAATATTTCCCTTTCAAATCGATTCTCCTTTTCCAATAAGAAATTCTTATAATCCTCATACATAAAACAAAAACGTTACATTATATAGAATGAGCTATACTATACATTGAAGGGAGGATTTTACAATGTCCATTAATTTTCATGATGCAAATAATAAGTATACGTATGCAAATCGTAACGCACATATTTCATGGCAGGACACAATAAATAATATTGCAGATGTGCAAAATAAAAAAGTAATTGATATAGGTTGTGGTGGCGGCATTTATACGAAAGAACTTGCTCTTATGGGAGCCAAAAGTGTTGTTGGGCTTGATTTTTCAAAAGAAATATTACAAGCTGCAAAAGAAAATTGTAATGCCTTCCCAAACATTTCATTCATTCACGGTGATGCGCATAATATTCCATACCCTAACGAAACATTCGACCTTATCATTTCGCGTGCAGTCATTCATCACTTACAAGATATTCCTATTTTTATACGAGAGGCTTCTCGCATATTAAAAAAAGACGGTACACTTATTTTACAAGACCGAACTATTGAAGATTGTACAATTCCAGGAAATCCTGAACACATTCGTGGATATTTTTTCTCTGTATTTCCAAAACTCATTGAAATAGAATCAAAAAGAAGACCAAAAACCACTACCATACAGCAAGAATTACAAAAATATTCTCTTCAAGTATTCCCCATACAAACACAATGGGAAGTACGAAAAACACATGATTCTGTAGAAGCATTGCTGCAAGATTTATCTCCTCGAACCGGACGATCCATTCTATATGAATTAACAGATAATGAACTTTCTCAACTTCTACATCATATCCAAACCGCATTACAAAACGTCTCTCCTATCATCGAAAGAGATCGTTGGACAATTTGGAGCGCGAAAAAATTGTAAGGAAGGAAGCCTCACAAAATAATGTGAGGCTTCCTTCTTTCATAATCTAATTTTGCAACACTCTTGATATCCTCCACTCCTGGCCTGTGCACTTCCACACTTCGGACATACTAAATATCTAGACTGATTTGTCAACAAACTACCTTTTTGGAAGAGTAAAACTTCTGCTTGTTTAAACGAACGCGAATAATATAACCACATAAAACCAATTATAGCAATAATGCCAAATAATACTCCCATCGCAAGCATTTCAGTCACCTCTTTTGGTTTGTTCTTTCCAGCAAGTGGATTGTTGTATTATTCTCTGCAAATTCAAACAATTCCTCCCTTACTCCTATAAATATCGATTTTCTCCATAAACTTTACAATTCTCTATAATGTTTTACAGCATTTTTACAAACAGCATTAACCCTTATATTCTCAGCTATATTTCTATAGGAAAGTGTATTTCCCAAAAAATATGTTGACTTTCTAAAAAAAACATGTGAAAATATTGTCAGAATACTTGAATAAAAATTCATTGACGAGAACGAGTATGTTATAGAGCTGTTCCCCAGAGAGTTGGTATTTTGCTGAAAGCCAATGCTCAGTTCGTAACCGAAAATCATCTCCGAGAAGTAGAACCGAATGCTGAAGTAAGTTCTTACCGGTCGTCCCCCGTTACAAGGAACACGTATCATGTTGTACGTTGTAAAGCCGTATACATATAGATATATTTCTACATGTATAAATTAGGGTGGTATCGCGGGTAAATATAACTCGTCCCTTTCTTAAGGGACGAGTTTTTTGTGTTCTTACAATGAATTTACAAAAAAGGAGGAAAAAACAATGAACACTGTATCAAAAAAACATGTTTTTTTCACAGGTCTTATGCTATTTTCTTTATTTTTTGGAGCAGGCAATTTAATTTTCCCTCCAATGCTTGGACAAAATGCTGGTGAAAACTTTTGGCCAGCAATGATTGGTTTTTTACTAACAGGAGTCGGCTTACCGCTACTTACTGTTATCGCCATTTCTCTATCAGGAAATGGAATGCAACAACTTGCAAGTCATGTTCACCCATTATTCGGAATATTCTTTACGGTGGTTGTATACATTGCAATCGGTCCGTCTATGGGCATCCCACGTGTTGCTAATGTCGCTTATGAAATGGGAGTTAGTTCTTTCTTACCAGAAACTATTCGCTCTAGCAGCCTAACGCTATTTTTATACACAGTCATCTTCTTTGCTATCGTATTTTGGCTTAGTTTAAATCCTTCTAAACTCGTCGATCGTATTGGAAGTGTATTAACACCTATTTTATTACTCTCTATTTTCTCATTATTTGTTAAGGGTGTATTTACACCCCTCGGGCAATCCGGACCAGCAATGCAAGAGTATCAAATTTCTCCAATTTTCAAAGGTTTTATGGAAGGATACTTAACGATGGATACCATTTCAGCACTTGCATTTGGAATTATCGTTGTAAATACAATTCGCTCAAAAGGTGTGAATGACCGTAAATCAATTGCCATCGCAACAGCAAAAGCAGGACTTATTGCCGCTACTGGTCTCATACTTGTATATGGTGCACTTGGCTGGCTCGGTACAACTAGTGTCTCTCTCGGATACGCAACAAACGGCGGACAGCTACTTACCGTTATCGTACAACAATTACTTGGTCCCTATGGTCTAATTCTATTATCTCTTATCGTTACACTCGCTTGCTTAACAACATGTATTGGACTTGTATCTGCATGCAGTCAATACTTCTCAACATTATTGACAAAATTTTCATACAAAATGTTAGCAAGTGTCATTTGCACATTAGGATTATTAGTTGCCAACTTAGGTTTAACAAAAATCATCGCAATCTCTGTTCCTATTTTACTTGTTGTATATCCAATTGCGATTGTACTTGTATTACTATCCTTACTTCATAAATATTTCGGTGGATATCGTTCTGTTTATGTAGGTGCGTTAATCGGATCTGCAGTTGTGAGCGTATTTGATGGATTAAAACAAGGGAATATTCCTGTTTCATCTATCACATCTTATTTCGAGTTTATTCCATTATATAATGAAGGAATCGGCTGGTTAGTACCAGCATTAGTTGGGGCTATTATCGGTCTTGCTATTGCAAAATTAAGTGGTGCAAAAGCAGTACCATTAACGGATCATTCACCTGAATCGAAAGTATCATAAAAAAACTCCCATTTCGGGAGTTTTTTACATTTGATAAGAAGTATGATTAAAGCTACTTACTTTATAAGCTTTCGTATAGTAATCAATATTCGTATCCACTGTTTCTACTTTTACAACATCATAGCAATCTTCTTGCTTCACTAGAAATAAATAATATTCTTCTGTTGCCTCAATAATTGCAATACGATCTGTTTCAATATCATATTGTTCACAAAGTGCTTGCAACGCATTCACATAGTTACCTAATTTTTTCGTTTCATCCATTCCAAATATCGTTTGAACTAACATACACTCTCTCCCCTTTGTATGTACTGTTAACACCTTAATGATAACGCTTACATAAATGACCGTCAACAAAAAGCTTTGACCATATATAGTCAAAGCTTCCTTCTTATTTCGTCAATTGGTGTCTAAACGCATAAATAACCGCCTGTGTCCGGTCACTTACATTTAGCTTATTTAATATATTACTCACATGTGTCTTTACTGTTTTAAGGGCAATAAACAACTCATCTGCAATCTCTTGATTACTTTTCCCCTCTGCAATTAATAACAAAATTTCAGACTCTCTTTCTGTTAACTCCTCATGCAAAGGGTGTTCTTTCTTCTGACGCATACGAGACATCATTTTGCCAGTAACTTTCGGCTCTAATACCGTTTCCCCATCATAAGTAGCTCTTACAGCGTCTGCAATATCACTCGCTCTTGATGTTTTTAATAAATAACTTGTCGCTCCCGCCTCAATAACAGGATATAACTTTTCATCATCTAAAAAGCTCGTTACAACTACAATTTTCGCTTCTGGCCATTCTTGAATAATAGCACGTGTTGCTTCAACCCCGTCCATCTCATCCATAACAAGGTCCATTAAAATAATATCCGGTCTTAATTGCAAAGCTAACTCTGAACCTTTTCTTCCATTTTCAGCTTCTCCAACTACTTCAATATCTGGCTGCGTTGATAAATATGCTGATACACCCATTCGAACCATTTCATGATCATCAACTAGTAATACTTTTATCATGATTCTCCCCCCCCTCTCTCAATCATAATAGGTACTTTCACTTCTATTTGCGTACCTTTATTCGGAAAACTAAGAACTTTTAATGTACCACCAATTTCATGAACTCGCTCTTGCATTGACCTTAAACCGTATGAACCAGCCTTATTAACCCCAACTTTAAACCCAACACCGTCATCAATAATTTTCAAAATCGCATATTGATCAATTTTACGAAGGCGTACTTCGGTTTTCTTTGCCTTCGCATGCCGTAAAGTATTAGACAGCGCCTCTTGTACAATACGGAATAAATGATCCTCTACACCTTTTTTTAATTGAATCGGTTCAATTAACCATTCAATTTTCATATGTTGCTTTCTAGACAGTTCTGTTAATAATTCTTCTATACCCTCTGTTAGTTTCTTACCTTCTAACTGCACTGGGCGTAAATGAAGGAGCAATGCTCTCATTTCTGATTGTGCATTTACAACCATATTCTCAACAAGCTGCAACTGTTTTTTCGTCGTGTCTGGAATTTCAGCTACTTGTTCATTAATGGCTGACATCATCATCGACATTGCAAAAAGCTGCTGACTTACAGAATCATGCAGCTCTCTCGCTAATCGATGCCTTTCTTGAGAAATCGCTTCTTGTCTCATCTCTTCATTCCAATGGGCTCGTTCATTCGTTACTTTTTGAAATAGCCCAGCTTGCTCCTCTAAGCGACGAGCAAGACCAATTACTTTTCGTTCCACTTCATGAAATTCATCGTCCGCAGTAAATGAAACATCACTCGGAAAATTCCCTCGCTCTACTTCAAATAGAAAAGTATTTAATCCTTGTATACGCTGTTCTATATAATAACCGATTGCATATCCTACAATTCCTCCGATAAGAAGACTCGTACTCATAATAAACAAGCCAATTGGAACAGAAGCAATGGATTCTTTCCATAGTAAATCATAAACTTGTTGCTCGCTTTTCCATACATATACAATTGTACAAATAAGTGCGATACTTACAGAGGACAACATAGAATAACGAATATACATCCACGAAATATTCCTTTGTTTTTTCATTATACTTTCCTCACTTCCGTATCGCCTACGACAAGCGAAGAAATAATTTTAATACGACGAGGGGCTTCTTTATACTGTTCTGTTCTAAACGTAACATTACGGTTAAATCCTGTTTCTTCGTGTCCTGGCAGGAGCACTCGCCCAACAATAACAGAATGATTTAAAGACAATTCAATATCATATGGTACATATAAACGAATATTACCAATGACGCCCCGAATAACAATAACCGTTTCCCCCTCCGGAATCATAGCAGTTGTTAAATCAATCTCGACATCACAAGCGCCATATTGGACGTTAATATCCTCTAGTTCATAAATATGATCCATCATTCGTACATTACCTACAAACATATTTTTTATATACGGTTCTGTACGATATATTTGTTTTTCTTCATCTATATATCCCTTTTCTTTAATTTCAACTTTCATTGCTTTTTGCTGATGTCCTTGTTGAATAAGTTGATAACCAATTAAAGCTAAACAAGCAAACACAACAAGTACGAATGCTGCTGATGAAAATAAGAAGAATAAGAATACAATACCACCAACAAATAAAAATACATTCCCTCTTACATAACGGTTCTTCTTTCGATAATGTCTTCCAAACATAATCATAATAAATGCAAATATTAGACCACCTGGTTCAAAATGTCCAAGTAGCATATCAAGAAAAAGACCGAATCCAAATATGATGAGGAGCATCCCCATTAATTGTGTTTTTGAAAAGTGCTTCTTCATTTCAGCTCCCCCCTCTTTGTCACCTATACATAGAAGAAAAGGCATTGCTTTCCAACACCTTTTCTTCTATCACTATATCATAAGCCAGTTTTATTATATACTACAATTATTTTGTTACTTCTTTCGTTAACGATACTTCATTTTTCTCTTTCATTTCACGCTCTAGTTTTGCAATTTTCATATCAAATGTATCACGCTCATGCTCTTCATTTATACGAAGCTCTATGTCACGAATGTGATCTTCAATTTCTTCGAATCGTAAGAACGGATTATTTTCATCCATTTTATGCATAGCAGTATTCATACGGCGGTTTGCATGCGCCATATTTTCACGTGCCATTAATTCCATACGCTTTGCGTTCATTTCTTTTAATTTATTTTTCATTTCTGAAAGACGACGCTCTAACTCATCAATTTGCTCTACAACACCAGCATACATTTCTTCTAAGCGAGTTACTTGCCCTTCATAATACGCTACTTCTTCTAATGCACGTTCATGCAATTGCAATTCGCCTGCTTCTTGTGCGATGATAGCTTGCTTTGATCTTTTATTAATGAAATAACGTGCTTGCTCAAGCTCACGAGCGAAGTTAGATTTTAATGTTTTATGACGCTGAATTAACTTCTCAATTTTTGTTATTTCACGCTCACTATCGCGTAAATATTGGTTTAACATAGCAATTGGATTTTTTCTTTCTTTCTCATCTAACACATTATGAAAATCAGCTAAAATTGCATCGCGTACACGTCCTAATAAAGATTGTTTCATTATAATCTTCCTCTCTTCTACTTTATAATTTGATTTATTTTATATTAGTTTTTCATTAACTTGTTCCACTCATCTTCAAAGTTGCTATATGGTTTAGAACTTTCTGGAGCAGAATCAACAACTACATTTTTTCCTTTTTTCCACTCACGGTATCCGTAGTATAAAACTACTAATGCTGCGATACCGATTAATGCTGGGGAATGAGAAAGTGCAATGGACAAGCCGATCAAACCAACAATACCCCAAGCTAACTTTCCAAAAAATGATTTAGCTCGCACAAATGATTTATAGCTCCAGTACACAACTCCTGCTCCGATTGCGAATCCTATAATACCAGCAAGACTACCAAGAGCAATTAAAGCCAAAATACCGGCCGCGATAAACGCTAGAAATTGTTTCATCTTGTGCTTGCCTCCCTTCGATTTGATACTCTTATCTTAACTATTTTTTCATTTTTTCATAACGAGCTTAAGAACTGTTTTCAACTCAGACTTAAGACTGAGTTGAATTCAGCCTCTCTCAAAACGAACATGTATTCGATGTGTATAGATACAGAAAAATTCTTATTCAATAACGGGTGATAATCTCAACTTGCGCGTCCAAAAAATTAGCAATACGTACAAACGTTTATTAAATTACATTAAAAATATTATTAAGAAAATTATGTTAAAATACATCAGAAGGCTATATTTAAATTAAAGGGGATATATCATGAATTTACACATTACGAAAGAAATCAATACCACCGCTAAAAACTATATAAACAATCAGCTTTATGAATATAATTTAAAGCACTTTCCATCTGATTTAAGAGACAGATACTTAGAGATTCATTTATTTCTTAAAGATGAAAATAGTAAGATACGCGGGGGAATATTAGGTGAAGTCTGTTGGAATTGGTTAGAGATTCACTCTTTTATCATCGATGAAGATATACGTGCATTAGGGTATGGAACTAAACTGTTATTAGAAGTAGAAAAAATTGCTTTAGAAAGAAATTGTGATTTTATAAAAGTTGACACTTTAAGCTTTCAAGCATTAGATTTCTATAAAAAATACGGTTATAAAGAGTATGGTATCCTCGATAACGTAGGAAGAGATTATAAGCACTACTATTTGAAAAAGGATTTATAAATAATAAAAAACGCTCAGAGAATGTTCTCCGAGCGTTTTCAACTGCTAATAATAAATGTCTCTTTATTTTATGCAGTTTTATGATACTCTTTTTTTTCCGCCACTTTAGAAAACCTCGGGAAACCAATTAATATAGAAATGATTCCACATACTCCAACTAAAATTGGATAAAATGCATATGGTAACAATTCGACCGGAGATAACGCAGCAAATCCTGCCGCTGTTAACATTTGAGCACCATATGGGATTAACCCTTGTATACAGCAAGAGAAAAGATCCAGTACACTCGCTGATTTACGGGGATCAATTTCATACTGATCCGCAATATTTTTCGCAAGCGGACCTGTAAAAATGATAGAGATTGTATTATTTGCTGTACACATATTCGTCATACTCACTAAGCCAGCAATACCAAACTCCGCTCCTTTTTTCGAACGAATATTACGTGTTAAAAGATTCATTAAATATTGAATGCCGCCATTATACTGGATAAGTTCAACCATACCACCGATTAAAATGGCAAGTAACACTAACTCCATCATACCGCCCATTCCAGTCGTTACACTTTTAAAGAAACTCTCTAACGTATAACTTCCATCTATAAGACCGATAACACCAGATAGTACAGTTCCACCAGTTAATACAATGAGTACATTCCAGCCAAGTAGCGCCGTAACAAGTACACCTGCATATGGTAAAATCTTCACCCAATCAAACGTATGAGCTTTAATTTCTGTATCATTTCCTAAAGTAATCATTACTAATAGTACAATTGTAATGACTGCAGCTGGCAATACAATTAAAAAATTCGTTTTAAACTTATCTTTCATTTCTGTTCCTTGCGAACGAACAGCAGCAATTGTCGTATCAGAAATAAATGATAAATTATCGCCAAACATCGCTCCGCCCACAACAGTAGCCATCGTAAGCGCAATTGAGATATCAGTTTGCCCACTAATACCTACAGCAATCGGTGCTAATGCAGCAATTGTTCCCATTGAAGTTCCCATCGCTAATGAAATAAATGCCCCTATAACAAAAATTCCAGCAACGATAAATCCTTGGGGTAAAATAGATAACGCTAAGTTAACAGTGGAATCGACTCCGCCCATCCCTTTTGCTGTTTCAGAAAACGCCCCTGCAAGTACAAAAATCAGAACCATGATCATAATATCAGGGTTTCCTGCACCTTTAGCAAATCGTTCTACTTTCACATTAAAGCTTTCTTTACGATTCATCACTAAAGCGATTCCTACAGCAATTGAAATCGCTACAAGTATCGGCAATTTATAGAAATCACCTGTAATAATCCCAGAACCAATAAATAGCGCCAAAAATATTCCAAGTGGTAATAAAGCTAAACCATTTCCTCTCGTTTCTTTCAAAGTATCATCTCTCCCTAGTTTTCAACCTTTTCTAATAAACAACAAAAGACCTCTTCCAATGAGAAGAGGTCTTATACATCTATAAGAAACGCTCTTCTCATCTTTCAAGCACATGCTTGCTGGATTTGGCACAGCACTCTGAAATCGAGTCCGCTGCCGAGGCATCGTAGGGCCAGTCCCTCCGCCTCTCTTTATAAGAAGGTTTCATATTTAATTTTTAATAATAATTTCTTTCCTAACTTTACTCGCTTACAAAACAAAAGTCAATTATTTTTTGTATAGTTTTTTTGGTAATTATACAAAAAGGTGAATAAACCAATCATTTTAACTTTTTAATTTCTTTATCCAATATTGAGATCCAATAAAATTTTCTATTTTTTATAGTCGCTATAATCCATTTTGTTGTATTCCATGCTAACTCATATTCTTCCTTTGTAACATCACCAATTTTATAAGCATCCTCTAACTCGTCTTCATCCAATACATAGATTTCACCGTTCGGTAACAATACTACATCTAAGTATAAATCATCAAAATAAGGTAAACCACGATCGTCTATTTTAAATTCTTTCGTCACATCGATATAATATTGCACTAATTGTTTTTGATTGTCTAACATAGCTGTAATTGCAAAGTTTTTCCCGTTTATAAAATATTGCATCCATGTATACCCATCACCTGCAATGCAAAGCTCTTTACTATTGTATTCTTTATAACTAGGCTCTCTCACCTTTTTTATATCCAATATTCCTAACATACCTGCTTCAGCTTGTTTTACTGTGTATGTCTTCTCTAGTAATCGCTTCCACGTAGAACCATCACCGTACTTACGTTTCATAACTTTCTCTCCTCTTCTACATACAGAAAAGCTCTCACATAATATGTGAGAGCTTTTCAAATCATAATTAAGCCGCTTGACCCTTTTCAGATATCTCTTTTAAATAGGCTTGTCCTTTTTCAGCGTCATATTGACCTTCCCACTTAGACATAACTACAGCCGCTAAAGAGTTACCTACAACGTTAACTGCTGTACGAGCCATATCTAGAATACGGTCAATACCTGCGATAAACGCTAAGCCTTCTGCCGGGATACCTACTGTACCAAGTGTTGCTAATAATACAACGAATGATACGCCTGGTACACCCGCGATACCTTTTGATGTAACCATTAATACAAGTAATAATGTAATTTGTTCTGTAATGGATAATTCAATACCGTACATTTGTGCTAAGAAAATTGCCGCAATTGCTTGATATAAAGTTGATCCATCTAAGTTAAATGAATAACCTGTCGGAATAACGAAAGATGTAATTGCTTTCGGACAACCGAATTTCTCCATTTTCTCCATAATTTTCGGTAAAACTGTTTCTGAACTCGCAGTAGAATACGCAAGAATAAGCTCGTCTTTTAAAATTTTAAAGAATTGGAAAATGTTAATACCGAATATTTTCGCTGTAAGTCCTAATACAACTACAACGAAGAAGATCATTGCTCCGTATACTACAATGAGTAATTTCCCTAATGGAATTAATGAAGATAAACCGAATGTAGAAACTGTTACACCAATTAATGCGAATACACCAAACGGTGCAAATTTCATAACTTGGTTAGTCACGTAAAACATCGCATCTGCTACACCTTGGAAAAATTGAAGAACCGGTCTTCCTCTTTCACCAATCGCCGCAACTCCTAAACCAAATAGTACAGAGAAGAAGATAATAGCAAGCATATCGCCTTCAGCTAATGATTTCATAATATTCGTTGGAACGATATTCACAAATGTATCTGCAAACGAATGACTTTGTACTTGAGCCGTTGTTTCTGCATATTTAGAAATATCAGTCTTCGTCAATTGATCCATATTCACGCCTTTTCCTGGTTGGAAAATGTTCGCTATTAATAGACCAACAACAATTGCAAGTGTTGTAATAATTTCAAAGTAAAGAATTGTTTTTCCGCCTAGTCGGCCTAACTTCTTAACATCGCCAACACCAGCAACACCAACAACGATACTTGCTACAACAATCGGTACAACGATCATTTTAATTAATCGGATGAAAATATCACCAATTGGTTGTAAGTACTTCACCACTTCCGGATTGCCAAAGAAAATCGCCCCAACTGCAATACCAAGCGCAAGTCCTATTAAAATTTGCCATGCAAGTCCTATTCTTTTCATACTTGTTGTAACCCCCTCTTCGATGTGTCACTCTATCTCTCATTCTATCTCTATAAAACATGAAATTAAGAGTATTACATATTATTCGACAATTCACTACATTTTGTCCCTGTTAAAAATCATAAATCAAAATTTAAAATCTGACAACAAAATAAGTTTGCCCGAATACAAATAATTTTCTTGACAAAAACAAAGCCCATGTCAGAAAACCTCACATGAGAACGATTCCTTACTAGTGATTTAAAGGTTTTCAAAGTAATGTTTCACCATGGAAAACTCCATCATTTCCCATGACTTTTTTAGAAAAAATAGAAATTGATACCTTTTTCTATACATTCAAGAATTTTAACTTTATGACAAACACTACGAAAAGATACTAAATTCCGACAAAACTTAGCAAATTTATAAAGTTTTCTTTACATTATGATTACAACGATAGACACCCTTCTTCTTCTTATGATATATACATTCATAGGGAAAGGAGCAAGACAACAATGAAAAAGAAATTTGCAGCATTTAGTGTTTTAGCAGCTGGAACGATTTTCGTTTCCCCGTTACTTTCACCCGTATACGCTGAAACGAATGAAAATAAATTATCTAATATTCAATCCGAATTAGAAGGCAAACAAAATGACTTACAAAATAAATCAGCTGAGAAAGAACAAATAGAAAAAGAAATCCAGGAATTACAAAAGAAAATCGACGAATTAACTACTTCTATTAATAAAAACGAAGCTGAATTAAACGATACAAAAAAAGAAATTAGCAACACACAGCAAACAATTGCTGAAAAAAAGAAACATATCGAGCAATTACAAACAAACATAGATACACGTCAAGAGGTTATTAAACAACGGCTACAATCTATGCAAGAGAAGCCTCGTACGAGTATCATTACAGAAGTAATAACAAGCTCTGCAAATATTGCCGATCTTGTTGATAATATGTACTCCGTAAGTTTAATTTTAAATAACGATACAGATATTGTGAAAAAGCAAACAAGTGATCAAAATGCCGTGACGACAGAAAAAGAAGCTGTTGAGAAAAAAGAGCAACAATTGAAAGAATCTGAACAAAAATTAGAACAAAAACAACAAGAGTTACAAAGTAATCAACAACAGCAACAAACTCTTATTAAAGATCTACATACGAAAGTATCAAAAGTAGATTCCGAGATTGAAGGATTAGAAGAGTCACAAGGTATTTTAGAAAACCAGCGTCAAGCTGTTCAAAAAGCAATTGAAGAAGAAAAACGTGCGGAAGAAGCTCGGAAAGCTGAAGAGGCACGCAAGGCTGAGGAAGCAAAAAAACAAGCCGCCGCTTCTGCTAAAGAAAGCACACAATCCACACCAACACCGCAAGATACGAACAAAGGTGGATTTATTAAGCCAGCCGCTGGATCAAAAACTTCTGGATTCGGCGCACGTTCTTTAGATAACCATAAAGGAATCGATATCGCAGCTTCGGGAACAGTTCCAATTATTGCCGCTGCAGATGGCGTTGTTATCCGTTCAGAATTATCCTCTAGTTACGGAAACGTTGTTTACTTATCTCACCGTGTTAACGGAAAAACATATACGACAGTGTATGCACATATGAATAGCCGCTCTGTATCCAATGGACAAACTGTAAAACAAGGCGATCAACTTGGCTTTATGGGAAATACCGGTCAATCTTACGGACAACATTTACACTTCGAACTTCATATTGGGGAATGGAATGTTGGTAAGACAAACGCAGTTGATCCGTCTCCTTATATCGGATTATAAAAAAACTCGGTGCATACCGAGTTTTTTTTACTACTTCACACTTTTTAGGCATTTTACATAAACTACAACTAAATGCCTATATTTTGCGGGGTGATAAATATGAATACACAATTACAAGAAGAAATAGAAGAAGCTAGAGAAACATACATCGGCCGGTTATTTACATTCGGGGGCTCAGCGTTATTTTTAATTGGATCATTTATCGCAGTTGTCACAGCTTATAAAGCATATAATCGCTTATTAAATACTTCTACAACATAATAAAAAGACGGAGAAATCTCCGTCTTTTTATTATGCAAATATTTTAAATACGCCTACCGCATTTAAAAATACGATAATTACAGTTACCGGAATGACATAACGAAGTAAGAAGAACCAAATGTTAAATAATGTTTTCCCTTTCGTATCCGTAACTTCTAATTCTTTCATTAATAACTCTTTACTCATTTTATTTGGTACGAATAGCGAAATGGCTAGTACTCCTAATGGCAGTAATACATTACTTACCGAAAAATCGACGAAATCAAAGAATGTCTTACCAAATATTTTCACATCACTCATAATTCCAAACGATAACGCTGATGGAATTCCAACTGCAAAAATAAGAATACCAATTAATAACGAAGCTGACGGACGCTTCTTCTCATTATCTTTCGCAACAGATGCTACTACAATTTCAAGCATTGAAATAGCAGATGTTAAAGTCGCAAAGAAGAATAACACTAAAAACATAATGAAGAAAAATTGTCCAAATGGAATTTTCGCAAAGACAGCAGGAAGAACGATAAACAGTAGCCCTGGTCCTTCTGTCGGTTTAACTCCTAATGCGAAAATCGCCGGAAAAATCGCTAATCCTGCAAGTACTGTAATAAATACAGTTAAACTTACAATAGATGTTGCTGATTTAGCTAAATGCTCTTCTTTCTTTAAATACGAACTATACGTTACCATTACCGAGGCACCTACCGTTAGTGAGAAGAAAGATTGTCCCATCGCATATAAAATCGTATCTGCTGTAAGCTTTGAAAAATCTGGTTTTAAGAAGAACTCTACCCCAGCCATAGCACCATCAAGTGTTAACGCACGAATAATGATAGCAATAAATAAAATGAATAATAGCGGCATCATGTACTTACTTGCTTTTTCTATGCCTTTTTCCACACCTTTACTAACAACAAAAATGGTACAAAGCATAAAGATGAATTGCGCCCCAATCGCACTTACTGGATTTGAAATTGTTTCAGCAAACAATTTCCCATAATCGACTACTCCGTTCCAGAAACTACCTGTGACACTATAGTATAAATAAAGTAAAATCCATCCACCTACAACACTATAAAAAGATAGTACGCTAAAACAAGTAACAACTCCCATACGACCAATCCAAGGATATAACTTGCTATTCGGTACTAATACTTTATAAGCTGTAACTGCCTCTTTTTGAGTACTACGGCCAATAACAAATTCAGCTAAAAGAAGAGGCATACCAATAAATAAAGTTAATAGTAAGAATACAAGGAAGAATGCGCCTCCCCCTCCATTACCTGCAACATATGGAAACTTCCATATTGCACCAAGACCTACTGCGGCTCCGGCTGCTGCGAGTACAAATCCAATTTTCGACGTCCATTGCTGTGTTTCTTTCATCATAATTTCTCCTTTTCTGAATATTATAACTTTTATTAATTATACACTTTCATTTCATACTCGCACACCTCCTTTAGAAAATAAAAAAGTCCCCTACACGCAAATATGCATGTAGAGGACGATATATGTAATATAAATACCGTGGTACCACCTCAATTGGATTGATAAATCCCACTTGTTCAAGCACAGGAAAATTCCGATACTCTATCCTTTTAACGGCGGAACCCGGGTTGCCTACTGCAATGTTCAGCATACCTCTCGCAAGCCCATTCTGTATATTTTATCGTACCGGGCTCACACCTTACCCCAGTTCTCTGAACGCCTCAAATATACGTACTCTTCTTGCTCATCGATTTCATCTATTGAAGTTACTTGTGATTATAAATTATATTTTTATATTTGTAAAGCACAATTCACTCACTATCCTATATAAATTCCCCTCTCTAATTCTTGTAAAAAAAGCTCTCTTTTTTGTTCACTTTGAACATATATCGACTTTAATACTTCTTGCAACAATATATTTTTTTGCCTTTTCTCTACTTGTAATTCTTTCACTTTTATTCTAACTTCATATAAAAAATCAAGATACGATTCATACTTCTCATCATATTTATTTGCGATATCATCACGGATTTTTTTTGCAAGTTTCGGACTTGCCCCTCCAGTAGAAACAGCTACATTAAGTAGTCCACGATGAATTGCCGCCGGAAAATGAACATTTCCACTTTCCGGATTCGTAATAACATTTACCAATTGATTTACCGAGGCATCTTCAGCAATTTGTTCATTTAGTACCGAATCGCTAGTCGCTGCAACTACTAAAAAAGCATCTTTAATATCACTTTTCTCATACTCTCTTTGATACCAACGAATTTGCTTTTCTTCTACAAGTTTCACTAAATTCGCATCTAATTCTGTACTTACCACAACTATATCCGCACCTTGTTTTAGTAAAGGAATAATTTTAAACCCTGCTACTTTCCCTCCACCAATGACAACAACACGTTTCTTATCAACTCGCACTGTAAGTGGATACATATTGATCTCCCTTCAATATTTCCTCTGTTTTCTGAATTAACATCTCTCGAAACGCTACATTCTTTCCTAAATATGGACTTATTTTTATCTCTCCCGACTCATATTGACACACTTCTTTCTCAACATGCTTCATGAGTAAGCCTGTAAATAATAAGTAAGGTAACACAACAATGTTTCGTTCTTTTTGTTCTACAATTTCTTTCAACTTCTCATCAAACTTCGGCTCCGCGGCTGCTAAATAACAGACTTCCACCTCTTTAATGTTCTCTTCTTTTTGAAATAAAGAAGAAATCCACTTTATGTCTTGTAAAGTTTCCGGATCACTACTCCCTCTTGCAACAAGCAAAAGTGTTACTTCTTCATATTCTTTAATGCCACTGCCGTTATATACCGCTTTTACAAACACTTCTGATACACCAAATGGATTACCATACACTATTTTGATATCCGGATATTCCTCGTTTAACTTTCGTAATTCAAGCGGAATATCTTTCTTTACATGTCCTGCCGCTAATAAAAAAACAGGAATAGCAACAATCTCTGTAGCACCACGCTTCACACATGTACGAAATCCTTCTTCAATAGAAGGACTCGCTAGCTCTAAAAAACAAATTTCTTGAATATTTGCCTCTACACGGTTCATACATGACGTAATAAATGCAACCGCTTCTTCTTTTGCTGCTTTCAAACGACTTCCATGACATATATATATAACAGCCTTCATTTTACAATACTCCGCTTACTTGATATGCATTTTCCGTTTGTTTCTCAAACCAATGTATCTTTTCTCTAAAACGGACAACTTCTCCAATAATAATCATACTCGGATTTTGAATTTGTTTTTTTTTGGCAACATCTACAATTGTTCCTAACGTCGCTGTAACGGTGCGCTGCATAGATGTCGTTCCCCACTCAATGATAGCGGCGGGTGTACTTTGATCTTTTCCATGTTTTATTAGTTGTTCACATATGTAAGGTAAATTACTAACCCCCATATAGACCGCTAATGTATCTACACCTTTCGCTAAACTTTCCCACTTCACTTCCTCTTCAGCCCCTTCTTTCCGGTGCCCTGTCACAACAGCAAAACTTGCACTTGCATCGCGGTGCGTTACTGGAATTCCAGCGTAAGCAGGAGCAGCTATACCAGCTGAAATACCAGGAATAATTTCAAATGGGATACTTTGCTTCGCTAACGCTTCAGCTTCTTCTCCACCTCTTCCAAATACAAATGGATCTCCACCCTTAAGCCTCGTTACAACTTTTCCTTTTTTCGCATATTTAATAAGAAATGTGTTAATTGTCTCTTGCTTCATCGTGTGATAATTCGGGAGTTTCCCGCAATAAATTAAATCTGCTTCAGGCTTTGCATAAGAAAGTAACTCTTTATTCACAAGGCGGTCATACAAAATAACGTCCGACTTCTCGATACATTTCAATCCTTTAACAGTAATTAAATCTGGATCACCAGGACCCGCCCCAACGATATAAACCTTCCCCATCATCTCTCCTCATTTCTACTATAAAATGAAACTTCCACTCTTCATCACGAATGGAAGTTACTCTTATTTCGTGTTACACTGCTCCTTACTCGTGAATAACAAATGCCGCACCTTTTCGAATCTTCTTTTTTTCATATAAAGAGAGTTCTTTCACTTCTGGTAGCGGTAAAAAGTATTTTTCAAGTTCTATCTCTGCAAGCTTAAATGCTTGTTCTTCACTTTGAGCAACAACGACTATCGGAACAACACTATTCGCTAATACAGCTTCAAATCGATATAAATCCATATTGTCCCTCCTAAGACTCTATTACTTCTTCTAATACACGATTTAGTACAATTTGTAATTCTTCCACTCCAACACGTCCTACGAAATCATAAAACGTTTCGGCTAGTAATTTATTCTTTTGGAAATAACTTAAAAAGGACACGAGAACATCCGGCAAATCTTCTCCATCTATTTTCCCTTTTAATTTTTCGTTATATGCTCCTCCGTCTAATAGCGTTCCGCCCACATATATTTCAAACGCCTCAACGATTCCCTTTTCCTTCGTTTTCAGTTTTACCCCTTGCAAACCAATATCAGCAATTTGACGTTGACCACAGGAGTTCGGGCATCCTACCATATGAATTCGAACTGGAACATCGAGTGCAATTTGTGTATCTAAGTACTCTGCGATTTTGCGTAATCTTTCTTTCGTTTCTACTAACGCAAGATTGCAATACTCAATACCAGTACATGAAACCGCATGACCAATAAATGATTTCGGATTTGCAGAAATTGCTTCAAACAACGGTTCACTTAATAATCCTGCAACATTTTCTGGCGGAATATTCGGAACAATGAAGTTTTGAGAGTTACAAGTTCGAATTTGCCCGTTTCCATATTTCTTTGCAATTCTTGCAATCTCAAACATTTCCTCTGCATGCAAACGCCCTACTGGTACATTAAAGCCGACATACTTTAATCCTTCTTGTTTTTGATCTTGAACGCCATAAAAGTATCCTGCATTCCAGCCTTTGAGAGCACTTTCCCCTTTACTTTGCAATGGGCCTGTGTATTCTACTAGTTTCTCTTTAAATTTCTCAGCGCCCCAGTCAGCGACAAGAAATTTCAAACGTGCTAAGTGGCGTTTTTCACGATATCCAAAATCACGGAATATAGTAGCAATTGCAATCGATACTGCCTTCACTTCTTCTGGTAAAACGAATACATCTAATTCTTCCGCTAAGTACGGACGAGCTGATAAGCCTCCGCCTACTTTTATATGAAAACCAACTTTTTTCTCACCATCTATTTCTTTCGTAGCAGGTGTAAATGCCACACAGTTAATCTCTGCATTTGCTGAATTATAAATGTTAGAACTAATAGACATTTTAAATTTACGTGGTAGATTAGAAAACTCTTCATTATGTTGGAAGTAATCGTATATTTCTTTAACAATCGATGTTGTATCAAATAGTTCATTCGCATCAATTCCAGCAAGTGGATTACCTGTAATATTACGCGTAATATCACCACATGCCCCTGCTGAAGATAAACCAACTCTCGCTAATCTTTTAAAAATATCCGGAATTTGCCCAATTTCTAACCAATGAAACTGAATCGCCTGTCTTGTCGTAATATCTAACACATCACGCCCATAATCTTCAGCGATAGAAGCAAGTGCTTCTGCCTGTGCATTTGTAATAATCCCAGAAGGAATATTAACACGCATCATAAAATATCCTGCTTCTTTCGGACGTTGTAAATACAATCCTGCCCATTTAAAGGAGTCCCACTCTTCTTGCGGAATAGATTCAAATCCATTCTCCGCATAATACGGAATATCATTAAAGATTTCTAATCCATCTTTTTCTAATTTCTTTTTCTCGGACGGATTCATTTTTTCATTATTTGCCCATACTTTTTCATACCTCATCTTTTATCCCCCTATATAAAACTACGCTCTTGTAAGTAATTCACAATTTGTTCTGCACATTCTTCAATAGAATTCATGTGCGTTTCTACAATTAATTCCGCCTTTTCAGGTTCCTCGTAAGGTGAATCAATACCAGTAAACTGTTTAATATCACCTTGTCTTGCTTTTTTATAAAGCCCTTTCGGATCACGTTTCTCACACTCTTCAATCGGACACTTCACAAAGACTTCAATGAATTCATCTGCCGCTAAAAGGTCTCTAACTTGTTTACGATCTACTCGAAATGGTGAAATAAACGCTGTAAGGACAACTGTTCCTTGATCTACAAATAACTTCGCTACTTCACCAATGCGTCGTATATTTTCCATACGATCACTTTCAGAGAATCCCAAATCCTTATTTAAACCATGGCGAATGTTATCCCCATCTAGTACGTAATTCCCTATATTTTTTCCGAATAATTTTCGAGCAACTGCATTTGCTACAGTAGATTTACCTGAAGCCGACAAACCAGTAAACCAAACTACAAAACTATGATGCCCATTCTTCAATCTTCTCTCATCTTTTGAAACAGACGCTGTATGCCAAGTAATATTCGTATCCATGTCGTTCTCTCCCTATTCTGTTACTACTTCTTTTTTCAAACCTTTAATTAACACTTCTACTACCTCTTTACGACTAAATGTACTTGGCGGAATCTCACCATTTCTTAACATTTCTCTTACTTTTGTACCTGATAAAATGACACGGTCCTCTTTTCCGTGCGGACACGTTTTCGTTGAAGCCATTGCTTCACATCTAGTACAGTAAAAACTATGTTCAAAGAATAGCGGCGTAATCCCTAACTCTTCTACTGTAAAATTCGTAAAGATTTCCTGTGCTTCGTATGTTCCGTAATAGTCTCCTACCCCAGCATGATCACGCCCTACAATAAAGTGGGTACATCCAAAATTCTTTCTTACTAATGCATGAAATATCGCTTCCCTTGGACCTGCATATCGCATCGCTGCAGGAAATACCCCTAAAAAAACACGATCTTTTGGATAGTAATTCTGTAGTAATACTTCATAACTTTCCATCCTTACATCAGCAGGAATATCATCTGATTTCGTTTCACCAACGAGCGGGTTTAAAAAGAGACCATCTACAATTTCAAGTGCCGACTTTTGAATATACTCATGGGCACGATGTACCGGGTTTCTCGTTTGAAATCCGACTACTGTTTTCCAACCACGTTTTTTAAATCCTTCTCTCGTTTCAATTGGATCTAAATGATAAGAAGGAAATAGATTATTTTCAAAGCGTTTTATAAGAGTAATAGCTCCTCCAACGTAAACATTTGATCGTTCATATAATTTTTTCACTCCTGGATGAGCCTCATCCGGCGTTTTATATACAAGTAACGCTTCTTTTTCTTTATCTGGTACAAAAATATCTTCTATTCTAATGACACCATATACATTTCCGGCGTTGACAAGTTTTACTTCCTCTCCAACCTGCAGTTTCTCTGCTACTTCTTCTGTTACCGGTAATGTAATCGGTATACTCCATACGCTACCATTTGCTAAACGAAGCGTTTCTACTACTGAGTCATACTCTCTCTTCCCTAAAAATCCTGTAAGAGGGCTATATCCTCCTGTCGCCAAAAGTTCTAAATCACTAAGTGCAATTTTGTCTAGCTCGATTCCCTTTACAATGTTCGATATGTCATATGTTTCATCAATGCGATTTACTAATTCATTTGTTGTACTCATCTTCTTATATCCCTTCTTAGCTTTATTTCAAAATCTATCTCATTGAAAGTGAAGTCCACATTCTGTCTTCATTTTCCCAGCCCATCTTCCATCTCTTGAGTCGCCACCATCACCTACAGGTAATGTACATTTCTCACACCCAATACTCGGATAGCCAACATCATGCAATGGGTTATATGGCAAACTATGTTTGTATACATATCGCCAAACTTCTTTCCAAGTCCAATGAATGAGCGGACAAACTTTAATAGATTGAAAACGACGATCTTGATTTATAAACTGTGTATGCTTACGCGTTTCTGATTGTTCCCTTCTAAGGCCTGATATCCACGCTTTTTCGGCTGCTAATGATTTTTCTAGCGGCAAAATTTTTCTTATCTTACAACAGAGATTCGGATTACTTTCCCATAACTTCTCTCCATGAAGCTTCGCTTGTTCATCAAGTGTAAGTTCTGGCTGTTTTTCTATAATATTTAATGAAGGAAATCTCTCGCGTACCTTCTTAATTAATTCGTATGTTTCTTGAAAATGAACATTTGTATCTAAAAATACAACTTTAGCAGATGGATTTACTTGGTTTATAAGATACAATAAAACCATTCCCTCCACCCCAAAGCTACATGCATATACAATTTCATCTTTATACTCTCTATAAGCCCAACTTAATACCGATAACGCACCCTTCGTTTCATTTTCTTCAGAAAATGAAACACTATTTTCTTTCCACGTTTCGTACGTCAACATGTTTTTTCCCCCTGTAAAAGCAAAAAGACGGTTTTAATCTAATAAAATAGATTAAAACCGCCTCTAGTTTTTCTAGTCAGCGCTTTTTACTTTAAACGGACCTTTTCACTTTTCTCTAATTGAATCACTTTTCCATCTTGCACAACAATTGTAATTGAACCATATTTCATATCAGCAAGCATCGTTTGAATTTTTTCGGACACTTCATCAAAATGTTCCCGTACGCTCACGCAAACAGCCCCCCTTTTTATTCATAAAAAAAATCTTTCCCATTTCGAAAAGACTGTTCGGTAATATATTTTACCTTATCTTTCAAAATGGATTCCATTTTGCTGGATTTAGCACCTTGCTTTCTATAAGCAGGTTGCCGAGCTTCGTAGGGCCAGTTCCCTCCGCTTCTCTTGATAAGCTTTGTATTTGTATTTTATCACAATTCTGATTTTTTTCAATCCTAGTTTTCCGATATATTTTATTTATTTTATAAAAAAAGAATTGCCCATCCTGAACAACTCCTTTTTTCATATTTAAACAAGTTCTTTAATACGTATGCGATCGTTCCCAATAATATTTTCATATGTTTCACGTTCTACAACAATTTGTGATGTTCCGCCTTTTGCGAAGACTACAGCCGGTCTACGAATACGATTATAATTATTAGCCATCGAATACCCATATGCTCCCGTGCAAGAAATTGCTAGTAAATCAGAAGAAGCAACTTGCGGTAGATTAATATCCCAAATCAGCATATCTCCACTTTCACAGCATTTCCCAGCAATCGAAACAAGTTCCTCATTCTCATCATTCCCTCGATTCGCCAACATGGCTTCATAACGCGCTCCATATAGAGCCGGTCTTAAATTATCTGTCATCCCACCATCGACTGAAACATATTTCCGAATACCAGGAATCTCTTTCACCGCTCCGACTGTATAAATTGTTGTTCCAGCATCACCTACAATACTACGCCCTGGCTCAATCCATATTTCAGGAAGCGGATATTCACATAATGTAAACTGCTCTCTCACCGTACTTGTTACAGCGTGCACATACGTTTCAAGTGTTAACGGTGTATCAGACTCCGTATAACGTATACCGAAACCTCCGCCGACATTTAATACTTTCACTACATAATTTGTTCGCTCTCGCACTTCTTCTAAAAATTGACGTAATACTTCAATTGCTCGAACAAAACCAGCCGTTTCGAATATTTGCGATCCGATGTGCGAGTGAATCCCTAGCACATTATAATTTGATTTTTGCAAAGCTAGCTCAATTGCTTGCATCGCTTGACCATTTGAAACACCAAATCCAAATTTCGAATCCTCTTGACCTGTTGTTATATATTCGTGTGTATGTGCCTCTACTCCAGGCGTTACACGGATTAATATGTTCACAAATTTCCCATGTTGCACTGCTAAATCATGTAAAATTTCTAATTCTAAGAAATTATCTACCACAAAACAACCAATATTCGCCTGAAGAGCCATAATCATTTCTTCTTCTGTTTTATTATTTCCGTGAAAATGAATGCGCGATGCCGGAAATCCTGCTTGGAGTGCAGTATATAATTCTCCTCCAGAGACAACGTCTAAAGACATATTTTCTTCACGAGCTACTCGGCACATCTCCATGCACAAGAACGCCTTGCTAGCATATGCTACTTGATAAGAGAAACCACTTTCCTTAAAAGCACGATGAAACGCACGACATTTCCCTCGGATTGACTCTTCATCGTATACATAAAGTGGTGTTCCGTATTGTTTTGCTAGTTGCGTCGTATCGCACCCTCCAATTTCTAAGTGTCCTTGCCCATTGATTCGGCTTGTGCCGTGAAAATACATTTGAATTCCTCCCTTATTTCCTCTAAAACTCATAACCCCAATCTTCTATTCATTGCAGCACGCTTTTAGATAGACAAAAAACGCGCGGAACAATGTTCACACGCGTTTCTTATTAGGAAAAATATATATTGAAAAAATAAACGAGTTGTTATCTTCTCAAAATAAGAAACCGCATCAACATCTCCAAATAGTTCTCCATAAAATAAATATTATGACAGTACTACATTTATTCAATGCAGTCCCAATATAAGAATAACGTGGTTATTCTTATATTTCGGCAATAGTCCCTTTCAACCTATGGTCACAGATTCCACTAAATCTCCCATAGCTTACTCTTTCCTATCGCGGCCTCTACCTTTGAGAGTAGATGAGGTAAGTCTATTTAATTTTCAAACATCTAATTGTTGCTATTAACAATACCAAAGGAACATTTTATTTGTCAAACAATTTTTTATATTGTTTTTTTACAGTTTAATTTCGTGTCATTTGGTAAGCGCTTTATAGAGATTTTTGTAACAGTCCATTCTCCTTCTTCATTGTTAAACGTCATACTTATCTTCTCAAACGGCGGAAGTACTTTTCCACCTATTCCTGATTCATATTTCGTTATTTCAATTACTGCTTGAAATAAATATGTACCGCTATAAAGTTTTTTTAGACTAATAATTTTAGGACAATCAAACGGTTTTAATTTTCCATATTGTTTCTCAATCGCTTCATTTATTTTTGGAAATAACACAGAATAAAGAGCATCTTCCATGAGCGGTGCATCATATTGTGCTACTGATACACTCGGTGAAACAAAAAGCATAAAACTAATGCATACTATAAAATATAATAATTTCCGCATCATAACCTCCGTATCATTACGCGATACTTTCCATGTTTAACGAATGATAATAATCATACATAGAAATTCCATTTTATTGTCTCCCACTTCGCTTTTTCTACTCAATTGTTACAAAAAAAGCCCACAACTCCCCTTTATTTTCGTATAATGATACTCATAGTATAATAATCATAATAATAAAGGACTGTTCGTATATATATAGTGAGACGATTTTCAAACAAACTCACATGAACTGTCATGCTTTTAAGAGAGGAGTATATTATGCTAAAACATTTGTTTCCAAAACTGCGATTTGCACTCGTTGCGGTCGTTTTATTATGGATTAAAACATATATTGTGTACAAGCTAGCATTTGATATTAAAATTGATAACTTCTTTGAAGAATTTATGCTTTTTATTAACCCAATAGCTTCATTACTTTTATTTTTCGGTTTAGCTTTACTTGCATCTAAGTACCGAAACCGAATTATTATTGGAATTAGTTTTATACTGTCATTTATTTTATTTGGAAATGCAATGTTTTACGGGTTCTATAACGATTTTGTTACTTTCCCTGTTTTATTCCAAACAAATAATATGGCTGACTTAGGAACGAGCATTAAAGAGCTCTTTACGTACAAAACATTACTTTTATTTGCAGATGCAATTATTTTAATGTTTATTTCACGTAAATTCCCATCATTTTGTGACAGGGCGCCACTTTCTCGTTCTGAAAAACGGACTTTCTTTAGTGGTGTAACAGCGCTATTGGCACTGCAAATTGCTGTTTCAGTTATTTACAAACCACAAATGTTCTCACGCTCATTTGATCGTCAAACTGTCGTGAAAAATTTAGGTTTATACACATATCATCTATTCGATATTACACTTCAATCTAAATCTTCGGCTGAACGTGTATTTGCAAGTGGCGACGGATTCTCCGAAATTAAAAATTATACTGACGCAAAAGATAAGCAAGTTGATAAAAACTTATTCGGAGCTGCAAAAGGTAAAAATGTAATTTTAATTTCAATGGAATCTACACAAAGTTTTGTTATTAATAAAAAAATAAATGGAAAAGAGATTACTCCATTTTTAAATGAGTTTATAAAAGATAGTTTTTACTTCGATAACTTCTATCATCAAACGGGACAAGGTAAAACTTCCGATGCTGAATTTATCGTTGAAAACTCCCTTTATCCGTTAGATCGTGGTTCTGTATTCTTTACTCATGCAACAAATGAATATACTGCCACACCAGAACAGTTAAAGAAATATGGATATTCTTCCGCTGTCTTCCATTCAAACGATAAAACATTTTGGAATCGTGATGTAATGTATCCTGCACTTGGATATGATCGTTATTTTAATTTAAATGATTACGTAGGCACTGAACAAATGTCTGTCGGTTGGGGATTAAAAGATAAAGAGTTCTTTGAACAATCTATTCCAAAGTTAAAATCTTTACCACAACCGTTCTATACAAAATTTATTACTTTAACAAATCATTTTCCGTTTCTTCTAAATCCAGAAGATCAATATGTTGATGAGTTTAATTCAGAAAGCGATGTTCTAAACCGCTATTTCCCAACGGTCCGCTACACGGATGAAGCTCTTAAATTATTCATTAACCAATTGAAAGAAGAAGGATTATACGATAATTCCGTTATTGTCATTTATGGTGATCATTATGGTATTTCTGAAAACCATAATGCAGCTATGGCTCAGTTCCTTGGGAAAGACGCTATTACACCGTTTGATTCTATGCAATTACAACGCGTACCTCTCATTATTCATGTGCCAGGTCAAGAAGGAAAAGTCATTTCTAAAGTATCAGGACAAATTGATATTAAACCAACGCTACTTCATTTACTTGGTATTAAAACAAATCAATCCATTGAATTTGGAACTGACTTATTTATAAAAGAAAAAGACCCTCTTATGGTAATGCGCGATGGTAGTTTTGTAACAGAGGATTATGTTTATACAAAAAATATGTGCTACAAAAGAAGCTCAGGTGAAGAGGCAGATGTAACACTATGCCAGCCGTATATTGAAAAAGCAAAAACAGATTTAAAACTCTCCGACAAACTGATTTATGGAGATTTATTACGATTCGATCCTAACAATCGATATAAAACTGGAACGATGACAACGAAATTTGAATAATGAAAGAAGCAACTTTATGAAAAGTTGCTTCTTTTTTACTTACACTTCAAATCTTTCACCAATTGGGAATTTTTTTCGTATGAGAAAGAAATTTATGGTATGATAAAATAAGTAAACTTTCATACACTAATTAAGAATTTATAACAGAAAGCAAGGGATCAGATTTTGTATAGAGCAGCTATTCCAAACTTATTTACGCTCGGAAATTTATATAGCGGATTTTTGTCAATCGGCTATGCATCTTTAGGATATTATAAATCAGCTGCTATTTTAGTACTGATCGGGATGATGTTAGACAGTCTTGATGGTCGTGTTGCTCGTTTATTACGCGTTGATTCACAAATGGGAAAAGAGCTTGATTCACTCGCGGATGTTGTAACATTTGGCGCAGCACCTGCTGTTTTAATGTATTACACATCTTTTTCCAACTACGGAATCATTGGACTATACATAGCGGGATTATTCCCTCTGTTCGGAGCATATCGCTTAGCACGATTTAATGTAACACCATCTTCTACTTCTATGAAATATTTCACTGGAGTTCCGATTACTGCAGCAGGAGGGCTTGTCGCTTTCTTAACATTATTTTCACATACCATTCCAAAAATCGTTCTCATTACCGTATTTGTAACGTTCGCATTTTTAATGGTGAGCCGTGTTCGTATCCCAAGTTTAAAAGACGTACCAATTCCACGATATAGCATAATTATTACACTATTTTTAGTTGGAATTATTATTACAATGTACCAAACAAGTTTTGGCAACATTTCTGTTTTCTTATTCATTGCCATTCCACTATACATTTTGTATATGTTATCTCAATTTATTAGACAAAGACCTTCTAAAAAAGCAAATAAAGAAAAATAAGAAAAACCTTCCGTTTCGGAAGGTTTCTTTTTATCTCGCTATTTACGGGTAGCCCGATTGGTGAGGGCTAATAATCAAAGAGAGGATGGACACCCTTATTTTGTAACCAATACTTTTTGATTTACAGGTGTTACAGGTTCTTCACCATTTAATACAGCTAAAATATTTCTTACTGCCATTTCAGCCATTGCATCACGCGTTTCGAATGTTGCATTCCCTACGTGAGGAGCAAGTACCACATTCTTTAATCCTTTTAGCTCTTCTGTAATTTTCGGTTCAAATTCAAACACGTCAAGAGCTGCACCTTCAATTTCATTTGTTTTTAGTGCATGAGCAAGTGCAAATTCATTCATAATTGGTCCACGTGAAGCATTTACAATATATGCTGTTTTCTTCATCATTTTAAACTGTTCTTCATCAATCATATGATGTAATTTCGGGTTATAAGCACAGTTAATTGTAATAAAGTCTGCTGTTTGTAATAATTCTTCCAATGTTACATATGTTGCTCCCAGTTCACTTTCAGCTTCAGGCTTACGATTTGGCCCTGTATATAAAATATCCATTCCAAATGCTTTCACACGCTTTGCAACTGCCTTCCCAATTTCTCCAAGGCCAATAATTCCAATTGTCTTACCGTGCACTTCACGACCCAAGAAAAATAATGGTGCCCAGCCGTTAAATCCAGTTGTACGACATAACGTATCCCCTTCAGGAATTCTACGTGCCGCTGCTAAAAGAAGTGCAAATGTTAATTCTGCTGTCGCTTCAGTTGATACTTTCGGTGTATTCGATACTGTAATTCCTTTTTCTCCTGCATACGTGAAATCAATATTATCGTAACCAGCACCGTAGTTTGCAACAATCTTTAAATTAGATGCCGCATCAATAACTTCTTTCGTCACCTTTGTAGAAAGTAAACTTAACAATGCATCTTTATCTCTTACACGCTCTGTTAATTCCTCTAAAGAAATTAACTCTTCTTTATCGTACATTTCTACATCATGATTCTTTAATAGTTCTAATCCGATTTCTGGAATTTTCCCTGCTACTAATATTTTCGCCACTACTAACACCTCTTCTATAGAAAATAAGATATCTCTTATATTTCATTGTAAGAAATCCACATATAAAAACCAAGGAATTTGATTATAGTTTTGAAAATCGACACTTTTCCATAAAAAAAGAGGAGATGCAACTCTCCCCTCTTTTTACGCTTTTTCTTGCGATTCTTTCCCAAGCTTCGCATCGATTGTTCCTTCTGCAACTGTATCGCTAATTTGTTCCTCAATAACAGAGTTAGCTGTATTACTCGTTTCAGAAGTATAGGCTTGCTCCGCCACTTGTACGTTTTGTTTATTTTGTTGTTCCGCCATTTTCCACCCTCCTTTTTATTCTTTCTTATTTTGAACAAAAAGGGTGGTTTTCATCAAAAAATCGTGCTTCATTTTAAAATTGTCACTTCTTCTTCAAGCAATCTCATCGTTCTTACTCGTTTCGTAAATGTAGCTATGTGAGAAATATCATGATTGCGTAATGTCTTTATATTCTCTTTCACATACTTTCCTAAATCATTCGGATAATGAGCATCTGAGGATAGAGTAATCGGAACTCCATGTTTAGCTAATACTTGTAAATAAAGCGGACTTGGACACATTTCGCGCACAGGATAACGATAGTACAACCCTGCATTTATTTCTGTTGCTGTATTTGTTTCCACTAAAGCACGAGCGATTTCCTTATAATAAGAAAGCTGTTCATTCTCATCTAACCGGTAATTAAATACTTTTATGTTATCGAGGTGAGCTATAATATCAAAGAGCTCAGAACGAACGGCACTTTCAACTGTAGCGAAAAACGTGTGATATAAAGTATGTAACTCATGCGTACCAAAATACTCTTTCGTATCTGGATTATCAAATCCCCATCCATCTATAAAATGGACCGAACCGATTACATAATCAAAGTCTCCTAATGCTAGTAAGCCTTTTAACTCTTGTTCACCCCCGATAAAATAATCCGCTTCAATTCCAAGTTTGAGCGTTACCCCTTGTTTATTCCATCTCTCTTTTGCTTCTTCTATCGCCTTTGTAAAATCATAAAGAGACGTTACTCTTACTTGATCTAACCATTCTTTTTGTAAACGACCAAGCTTAGAATCACTAATATCTACATACTTTTCATAATATCCTTTCGCTTCATGAAAACGATATAAATGATCGACAATACCAACTTCTTTTATACCTTTTCGCAAAGCCTCTTCTAAATATAAATCAATCCATTTCGCTGTAAATGGACCTTCCTTCACACGTTTTTTCAGGCGTTCTTGTGTTTTCATAAGCCATTCCATTGAATGTTTATCTTCTTTAAGCGGTTCAAAATATTGTAGTGCATCATTTATTTTAGCAAGCCAGCCTATTGAATATGGGCCTTCCTCTAAATGAAGATGATAATCTACTTTCATCCATATTCCCCCCCTTATAATGTATCTATTTCTCTTCGATCCCCTACTCTCGAAAGCTTTCCATTTCTTTCTTTCACTTCTTGCATGACATCTTCTAATGAAATATTTTTTTCAGCTAATAGAACAAAACAGTGATAAAACACATCAACCATTTCTTTTACTAGTTCTTCTTTATCATTATTTTTAGACGCGATAATTACTTCTGTGCACTCCTCACCAATTTTCTTTAAAATTTTATCTTCACCTTTTGAAAATAAATAATTCGTATATGATTCAGAGAGTGGATTTTTCTTTCGTTCTTCAATTGTTTCAAATAATAACTTAAGGATATCTTCCATATGTATCCCCCTATATAATTTTATAGTGAAAACACGTTTTTTCTCCCGTATGGCAAGCAGGCCCTACTTGCTTTACGACAACAACGATTGAATCTTGATCACAGTCTAAATAAAGTGATTGAACATATTGGACATTTCCCGATGTACCTCCTTTATTCCATAACGATTGTCTCGAACGGGAATAAAACCATGTTCTTTTCGTTTCCAGCGTCTTGTCATACGCTTCTTCATTCATATAAGCTAACATTAAAACTTCTTTCGTATCTTCCTCGACAACAACAGCTGGTATCAATCCTTTTGAAAAGTTAGGTTTCATAACCTCACCTCAACGTTTGCTTCTCTTAATTTCCTCTTCACATCCTGTACAGTCGCTTCACCATAATGAAAGATTGATGCTGCTAATGCTGCATCAACTGTTGTTTTTTGAAATACTTCTATAATGTGATCCGCATGGCCACATCCTCCTGACGCGATTACTGGGACGGAAACGCTGTTTGAAATTGTTTCTGTTAAACGAAGATCATATCCATTTTTCGTTCCATCTGCATCCATACTCGTCAGTAAAATTTCTCCTGCTCCGAGCTTAACAACGTGCTTCGCCCATTCGATTGCATCCATTCCAGTATTAAGTCTTCCACCATTTACATATACATTCCATTTATCCTCTTCTACTTTTCTAGCATCGATCGCTACGACCATACATTGCGATCCAAAGTGTTCTGCCCCTTCCTGGATTAGCTTTGGATTTCTTACGGCAGCTGAGTTAATCGAAACTTTATCTGCTCCAGCTCTTAGTAAATTGTACATATCTTGAACATCTGAAATCCCCCCTCCAACAGTAAGAGGAATAAATACTTTTGAAGCCGTTTTTTCTACAACATCTATAATCGTTTTTCGCCCTTCATGCGTTGCAGTAATATCTAAAAATACAATTTCATCTGCTCCCGCATCATTGTATAAAGCAGCTATTTCAACAGGATCACCGACGTCTTGTAATCCTATAAAATTTACTCCCTTTACTACCCGCCCTTCTTTTACATCTAGACATGGTATAATTCGTTTCGCTAACATAGCTTTGTAACCTGTAACACTTCTTCTAAATCAATCGTTTTCTCGTAAAGAGCCTTACCAATTATGACTCCATATATATTCATATCATTTAATCTTTTCACATCTTGAATAGATGCCACTCCTCCAGAAGCAATCACACGAATGCCCACGCTTTTTTGCAGTAGCTCTAATTGTTCAAAGTTCGGACCTGCAAGCGTCCCATCTTTTGAGATATCTGTAAACACAATCGTTTGAACACCTAAACTTTCCATTTGCTTCGCTAAATCAATGTAAGAAATTTCAGATACATCTAACCAGCCCCTCGTTGCTACGAAACCATTTTTCGCGTCAATTCCAACAATGATTTTCTCGTTATATAGACGAACTGTTTCTTCTAAAAATGACTTATCATAAAGTGCAGCTGTTCCTAAAATCACTTTTTCTACACCCACTGACAATAACTTCTCTACTGCTGCAAGTGACCGAACACCTCCTCCAACTTGCACCGGAATGCGTACCGCTCTGCATATTTTTTCAATGACAGGCAAATTTACTGCCTCCCCAGCAATTGCACCATCTAAATCAACAATGTGTAATCTTTTCGCTCCAAGTTGTTCAAATACGATTGCTTGTGCGACTGGATCTTCATTCATCACCGTTTCTTTACTAAATTCTCCTTGATAAAGCCTTACACATCGCCCTTCTTTTAAATCGATAGCTGGGAAGATTTCCATGCTTCTACCACCCCTTTGAAATTTTTTAACATTTGCATTCCAATTTCACCACTTTTTTCAGGATGAAACTGTGCGCCAAATATATTTCCTTTTGCTACAAAACCAGGTACTTGCACTCCATACTCACTTGCCCCATACACAATTTCATTCGGACAATCTGCATAATAAGAGTGGACATAATATACGAAAGAACCGTCCTCGACTCCATTCCAAAGCGATATTTCTCCTTCTTTTTTTAATTCATTCCACCCCATATGTGGAATTTTATAAGGAACTTTTAACTTTCGAATGACACCTGGCAATAAATTTAATCCGTTACAATTTTGTAGTTCCTCACTTTTTTCAAATAATAACTGCATTCCTAAGCATATGCCAAGGAGCGGTTTTCCTGAGCTCCCAACTTCTTTTAGCACACATACTAAATCTTTTTCTTCTAAAACGTCCATCGCTTTCGGAAATGCGCCTACTCCAGGTAAAATAACTCCATCACTTCTCAATATTTCTTCTTTATCATCCGTTATGATGTACTCTGCTCCAATATACTTTAATGCTTGTTCCACACTGCGAATATTTCCCATTCCATAATCTATAATTGCAATCAATTACAACATCCCTTTCGTTGAATTTACACCATTAATGTTGGCATTTTTATCGACTGCCTCTCTAAGCGCTCGACCAAATGCTTTAAATAAAGCTTCAATTTTGTGATGTGTATTGCTTCCGTATAGAATGCGAGCATGTAATGTAATATTTGCCGCATGAGCAACTGCTCTAAAAAATTCTTCCGTTAATTCTGTGTCAAAATCTCCAAGCTTCGGATTTGTTAATTCACCTTGAAATACAATATATGAGCGCCCGCTTATATCAATCGCGACAAATCCTAAAGATTCATCCATCGGTACATACGCTGAGCCGTAACGGTTAATCCCCTCTTTATTTTGCAATGCTTCTTTCAAGCAAGTTCCGAGTACAATTCCAACATCTTCAACCGTATGATGCGCATCAACGAATACATCACCTTCAGCTTCAACTTGCAAACCGAATCTTCCATGCCTAGCAAATAAAGTTAGCATATGATCAAAAAAACCAACTCCCGTTTGCACAGAAACATTCGTACTTTCATCGAGCTGCAAACTTAATTTAATCTTTGTTTCAGTCGTCTCACGTGCTTGACTGGATTGGCGCATTATTCTTCCTCCTTAAACCTAATTTGGATCGCTCTTGCGTGTGCATGTAAACCTTCTTTATTTGCAAGTTCTACAATATGATGCTGTACACTTCTTAACGCTTCTTTCGTATAAGAAACGAAGCTTGATTTTTTCACAAAATCATCGACGGATAACGGAGAGAAAAACCTTGCCGTTCCACTTGTCGGTAATACGTGATTCGGCCCCGCCAAATAATCTCCGAGCGGTTCAGGTGCATATGGACCAAGAAAAATTGATCCAGCATGCTTTACATAAGCTAGAGCATTCATTGGCTCTTTTATGTGTAACTCTAAATGTTCTGGAGCGATTTCATTTGATAAATGAAACGCCTCTTCTAAAGAAGGGACAATAAAAATTGCTCCATTTCTTTTTATTGATTCACGAGCTATTTCACTTCTTGGTAACGTCTCTAGCTGTCTTTCTATTTCTCTTTCTACTTCTTTAGCAAGCTGTACATTCGTTGTAATACAAATAGCAGTCGCTCTTTCATCATGCTCTGCTTGTGATAATAAATCCGCAGCAATATAATTGGCATTTCCTGTTTCATCTGCGATAACTACAATTTCTGATGGTCCAGCAATCATATCGATATTGACTATCCCATATACTTCTCGCTTCGCTAGAGCAACATACAAATTTCCAGGTCCAACTATTTTATCTACTTTAGGAATCGATTCCGTTCCATATGCTAGAGCAGCAATTGCTTGAGCACCACCGACCATATAAATTTCATCTACACCTGCAAGACTTGCAGCAGCTAAAATATGCGGATCAATTCCTCCTTGCCTCGGCGGTGTTACCATTACAATTTTTTTCACTCCTGCGAGTTTTGCTGGCAATGTATTCATTAATACTGATGAAGGATACGAAGCAGTCCCGCCTGGCACATATACACCTACATTTTCTAACGGCCGAATGAGCTGTCCTCTAATTACCCCTTCACTCACGCAATCGAACATAGATTGTCTTTTTTGCTTTTCGTGATACGAGACAATGTTTTTCTTTGCCTCTTCTAACGCTTCTAAAAAAGCTTGTTCTACAAACTTACTTGCTTGTTTTATTTCTTCTGCACTTACACGAAAATTTTTTATCTCTACACCATCAAACTTTTTTGTATAGAACGATACAGCTTCATCTTTACTCTCCCTTACGTTTTGAACAATTTCGCTTACACTTCTTTGAACAGTTTCTTCTATTATATTAGCGCTTTCTCGTAGCAATTTTATTTTCGATAAAGCCTCTTGGAAATCTTCAAAAACTATCTCCATTTAAATTCCCCCTATTTCCCTGACAAAATTTCTTGTTCCATCATATTTATAATACCGAATATTTCGTCTTTTTTAGTTTTCAATGCAGCCTTATTCACAATCATTCGAGCTGATATAGAGCACATTTCCTCAAATACAATTAACCCGTTTTCTTGTAATGTTTTTCCTGTTTCAACAATATCAACAATTGCATCTGCCAAACCTAGAAGTGGAGCAATCTCTACAGATCCTTCTATTTTAATAATTTCTACATCCTCCCCTTTATCATGAAAATATGTAGAAGTAATGTGCGGATATTTCGTAGCAATTCGTTTTTTTCGATAACTCTTCGGATTATACGTAGGAATAGAAGCGACACAAAATTTACACACGCCTACTCCTAAATCCACCATCTCATATATATCTTTCTCAAATTCCATTAATATATCTTTTCCAACGACTCCAATATCAGCTACGCCATGTTCTACATAAGTAGCAACATCTACCGCTTTCACTAAAATAAATGAAATGTTTGTGTTTTTACTTTTAAACACAAGTTTTCTTCCTTTATCTTTGAGCTCCGAACAATCAATTCCAATTTTTTCAAACAGTGGAATAACATGCTTTTCTAATCTTCCTTTCGTTAACGCAATTTGAATGTTACGCATGAAGCCTCCCCTTCTTTCTGGATGATCCATTTCTCTCTCCATACATATTCCACTAGTGACTCACTCTTCGCCTCAACGACTGTCATTATTTTATTCTTGTTTGCAAATTGAAAAGTATCATTTAAATTAGAGAATAAAGATAACTGGGCATTCTTCCCGTCCTTTTGAAGTAAATTTCGTAACCTTTCCCCTTCTGCTAATCTATTTAACTCATAATGAATCATAATATCTATTCTCTTTCGTTTATATGGTTCTTGCTGCTCTTGAAGTGCCTTAACTATTTGATTTACTTGCACCGCGAGCCCAACAGCTGGCATCATCTCTCCAAAATTTCCAATTAACTCATCATATCTTCCGCCACTAACAATCTCTTCTCCAATTTCATATATATACCCTTTGAAAATAACACCCGTATAATAATCCAAATGTTGAACCATACCTAAATCAATTGATATGTAAGAGGCATATCCTAACTGTTCAATTGTTTCATATATTTCTTTCACTCTTGCAATGGCCATTTTCATTTCATTACTTGAGGCGAGTTTTTCTGCTTCCTCAATAACATCTAAACTCCCGAATAACCTTGGCAACTTCTCAAGTAATCTTACTGTTTCATCACACCGATCTAATTTTTTTTCTTCGATAAAATTTGAGAGACCGGCATAATTTTTACTCTCAATATATGTTCTAAGTAACCTCTCTTCTTCATCATGAATGGAGAGTTTTTTTACAATACATTTGTATAACTGCACTTGCCCAATCTCAATTGTAAAAGATTGTACCTTCAATTTTTGAAGTGCTTGAATTACGCTTATGACACACTCAATTTCCGCTCTTACATTATCAATCCCGATAATTTCAATACCACTTTGTACCATTTCATTATATTTTCCAGAAAGAGACTCATTCGCTCGAAATACATTTCCACTATATGTAACTTTAAGAGGAGTGTCCCATCTCTGCGTTCCAATTACTCTTGCTAAAGGAATTGTCATATCTGGGCGTAAAACGATAATCCGCCCTTTTTCATCAAAAAATTTATACATCTTTTCTTCATCTATTGGCCTATTTTGAAATGCAAAAACATCGTAAAATTCAATTGTTGGTGTCCTTATTTCTTCATAACCTCTCTCTAAAAAGGTCCGTCTTAATTTTTGTTCCACTTCTTCAATTAACGTACATTCTTCGAATAAGTAATCCCTCGTTCCATTCGGATTTGCACGCTTCCACTTTGTCATCTCATTTCACACACCTTTCCTTCTCTAATGTATGCTCATTCCATTCACCTAAACCGAAAATAAAAAGAGCCTTGTAGAAAAATACCTACAAGGCTCTTTAGTAGAGTGTAGGTACAACGGGAATAACCCTTGTGCCTACACGTTTTCACGTTAGGTTCAAGGGTTTCATGTATGATGATGTAGTTGTGTAAGCATTTTAATAGATTGCACGATATTCATAATACTTACTCCCTTTCTCCTCTGATTTTCACATAGTATATAACAGTTAATTCTGAATGTAAATATTTTTTTAATATTCCGTCTTTTATTAATATAAGGCTATCTCTCTTTCATACTCTCCAATTTCTCGTTCGTATTGCATCGTAATGCTAATTTCATCTAAACCATTTAATAATTTCTCTTTCCACATTTTCTCGATTGTAAAATGAAACCTATGCGTATTCGTTGTAATTACCTCATTCTCTAAATCTACTTCTATTTGTTCTCTCGCATCCGTTTTAGCAAGTTGTTCACGCATTTCTTTATCCATTACAATCGGCAACATACCATTTTTCATGCAATTCATATAAAAAATATCTGCAAATCCCCCGGCGATAATAACGCGGAAACCATAATCAGCAAGCGCCCACGGAGCATGTTCTCTTGAAGAACCGCACCCAAAATTATCACCCGTAATTAATATACTTGCTCCTTTTCGTTCTTGCGCATTAAGAGGGAAATTAGGATTTTCATGGCGCTCATTATCATAACGCCACTCATCAAATAAATATTTTCCAAATCCCGTCCTTTCAATTCTCTTTAAATATTGCTTCGGAATAATTTGATCTGTATCAATGTTATCATTCATAAGTACTGCGGCAGTACCTTTATGAATACGAAATGGCTCCATCATAATTCTCCTTTCTAATATCAACAAAATGACCATATAACGCAGCCGCTGCTGCCATAGCTGGGCTTACTAAATGTGTTCGTGCTCCTTTCCCTTGCCTTCCTTCAAAATTACGATTTGAAGTAGATGCACAATGTTCCCCTTCAGGCACTTGATCCGGATTCATTCCAAGACACATTGAACATCCAGGCTCTCTCCATTCAAATCCCGCTTCTTCAAATATGTGATGTAATCCTTTTTGCATCGCTGCTTCTCTTATCCTTTTAGAACCAGGCACAACGAGGGCTCGCACACCGTCTTTCACTTTTTTCCCTTTTACAACAGATGCTGCAATTTCTAAATCAGATAATCGAGAATTTGTACAAGACCCAATGAAGACATGCTGAACTGGAATTTCAAAAGTACTTTGTCCAGGACTCAATCCCATATACGAATATGCTCTTTCATCATTTTTATCATGTTTTTCTGGTAATTTTTCATCAATTCGAACACCCATACTAGGATTTGTTCCCCAAGTGACATACGGTGCTAAATCCGTAACATCTATCGAAATATGTAAATCATAAATTGCATCTAAATCTGTATAAAGCTCCGACCATTTTCCCATAAACGTTTCATAGTCTTTCGGTGCATATTCACGCCCTTTTACATAAGAAAATGTTTTCTCATCTGGTGCAATGATGCCAGCTTTCGCTCCCCCTTCAATTGTCATATTGCAAAGTGTCATTCTCTCTTCCATTTCCATAGCATGAATCGTCTCACCGTAAAATTCCATTACATACCCAGTTCCAACTGCTACACCGTACTTTGAAAGGAGATGCAAAATAATATCCTTTGCATAAACGCCTTTTGGTAACTTTCCTTTTAATTCAATTCCCATCGCTTTCGGCTTTCGTTGCCACAACGTTTGCGTTGCTAATACATGTTCTACCTCACTCGTACCAATGCCAAATGCTAACGCTCCGAAAGCACCGTGGGTTGCTGTATGACTATCACCACAAACAATCGTTTTCCCTGGCTGTGTGAGTCCAAGTTCTGGTCCTATAACGTGAACGATTCCTTGCTCTTCATCACCAATATCAGCTAATGACACCTGAAATTGTTTACAGTTCTCACGAAGTGTATCCAATTGCTGCTTCGCAATACGATCGGTAATATTCCAAACATCTATCGTTGGAATATTATGGTCCATCGTTGCAAACGTTAATTCCGGTCTCCGTACAGTTCGATTTGCAAGCCGCAAGCCTTCAAAGGCTTGCGGTGACGTTACTTCATGAACGAGATGAAGATCGATATATAATAAATCCAATCCATTTTCATTCGTTGCAACTACATGTCTTTCCCAAAGCTTATCTAGTAATCTTTTTCCCATTATCGTCCTCTCCCTACTAGCGCTTGCTCTTCCATTTCTTGAATAACCGCTTTCGTAAATGAAGTTGTCGTCTCATCTCCCCCAATATCAGCTGTACATTTTCCAGATTGAAGAACTGCAGATATTGCAGATTCAATTGCATACCCTTCTCTCGTTAATCCAAATGATTGCCCCAGCATCATCGCAACTGAACGCATCATCGCAATTGGATTTGCTTTATTTTTCCCTGCAATATCTGGTGCTGATCCGTGAATAGGCTCATATAAAGACGGCCCGTTTTCCGCATGACTCGCTGATGGAAGCATTCCTAATGACCCAGCTAATACAGAAGCCTCGTCACTTAAAATGTCACCAAATAAATTTTCTGTTACGATAACGTCAAATCTCCTTGGGTTCCGAATTAACTCCATAGCAGCTGCATCTACTAAAATATGCTCTAATTCAACACCTGGATAACGTAGCGCTACTTCTTCTGCCACAGTTCTCCATAGTTTGCTAGACTCTAAAACATTCGCCTTATCAATGGACGTTACTTTTTTCTGTCTCTTACTCGCTAATTGAAAAGCATACGAAACGATGCGTTCAATTTCATGACGATGGTACGTAAGTGTATCAGTTGCCGATTCTTCCGTTCTTTCTTTCGGATAAGAGAAATAAATACCACCTGTTAGTTCACGAACGACAACGAAGTCAATTTCATCAGTATTTTTTAATGGTGATAAATGCGAGGTTGCACTTTCTACCGTCACAGGACGAACGTTTGCAAATACACCAAGCCCTTTTCTCAGAGCTAGTAAGCCTTTTTCCGGTCTTTCTTTCGCAGCGTCCCACCGTGGTCCACCAACTGCTCCAAGTAATACTGCATCACTCGCTAAACAAGCTGCAAGCGTTCGTTGTGGCAATGGCTGCCCGCTTAAATCAATAGCAGCTCCGCCAAAGTGCTCATCCTGCAAATAAAAACGATGACCGTATAATCTCTCTACCATATACAATACTTCTTTCGCACTTTCCATAATTTCCGGCCCTACACCATCACCAGCTAAACAAACGATACGGTTTTCCAATTCGAGCACCCCTTTGACTGAATTTTCAGAACTTCATTTCGATAGGTGGGGAAAGACTTCCTCACCTATCAAATACTTATTTCACAAGAGTTATAAAAGATTTCAATTTTCCAGCCGCATGGACATACGCTCTCGCCGATGCTTCTAATACGTCTTGTGCAACACCAAAACCTGATACTTGATGCGTTCCTTCTTTTAATTCAACATGTACATGAGCAAGTGCATCTTGACCTTGCGTAATAGATTGGATGCGATAATCCGCCAATTCACATTCTAATCCTAAAATTCTTTGAATTGCATTATAAATCGCTTCAATACTTCCAGAACCAGTTGCTGCATCTTCGTATACATTTCCTTCCTCATCTTTCAGTACAACTGTTGCGCACTGTGTACTATTTGATACGAAGTGTACTTGCAATTGTGTAATGCTATATTGTTGTGCCGAAAATGCTGCTTCACCAAGCATAAGCGCACGTAAATCTTCTTCTGTAATTTCCTTTTTTCGATCAGCTAATTTTTTAAATGCTTCAAATATAGCATCTCGTTCTTCGTTCGTAAATTCATAGCCAAGTTCTTTCATTTTTTCGGTAAATGCATGACGTCCAGAATGTTTTCCAAGTACAAATAGGTTTTGAGATTCACCTATAAGCGCCGGTTCAATAATTTCATATGTCGTCACTTCTTTTAAAACACCATCTTGATGAATACCTGATTCATGAGCGAATGCATTTGCTCCAACAATCGCTTTATTTTTCGGTACAATCATACCTGTTAAACGACTTACCAATGTGCTTGTCGCTTTAATTTCTTTTAACGTCATAGAGGATTCTGCTTCATAGAAATCTTTTCTAATATGGAGAGCAACTGCGACTTCTTCTAAGGCTGCATTTCCTGCCCTTTCTCCAATTCCGTTAATCGTTCCTTCTACTTGTAACGCTCCGCCTTCAACTGCAGCTAACGAATTCGCTACTGCCATCCCAAGATCATCGTGACAGTGACAAGAGAAAATTGCTTTTTCATACGAAGGAACGGATTCTTGTAAATATTTAAAAAGAGAATAATATTCTTCTGGATTCGTATATCCAACTGTATCAGGAATATTGATTACATTCGCTCCTGCACGAATCGCTACTTCTACTGCTTCAGCTAAAAATGCTCTCGATGTTCTTGTCGCATCTTCTGCTGAAAATTGTACTGTTGGAAATAATGATTTTCCGAGTGTAACTGAGCGATGAATGCTATCTAATACATCTTCTTTAGACATACAAAGCTTATATTTCATATGAATATCACTCGTAGCTAAAAATACGTGTAAACGAGGCGAGACAGCACCTTTCACTGCGTCATATGCTCTTCGAATATCGCTTTCCTTTGCTCTAGCTAAACTCATAACCGTAGCACTTTGAATGGTATTTGCGATACGTTTTACCGATTGAAAATCACCTTCAGAAGCCGCTGCGAATCCAGCTTCCATTACATTAATTCCAAGTCTCTCTAGTTGCCTCGCAATTTGTAATTTTTCTTGTTCATTTAAATTAACTCCTGGTGATTGTTCGCCATCACGAAGCGTCGTATCCATGAACAAAATCTGCTTCATATTATTTAATCCCTACCTTTACTCGCGGCTGTACAAAAGGCATCATTTCACGTAATTTACGTCCAACTACTTCGATTTCATGTTCATTTTCTTTCTCATTTGTCGCCTGGAAATTTGGTCTTCCTGCTTTATGCTCTGCAATCCAGCCTCTTGCAAATGTACCATCTTGAATTTCTGCTAATACTTCCCCCATCACTTTCTTTGTATCTTCAGTAACAACGCGTGGTCCCGATACGAAGTCACCCCACTGCGCTGTATCTGAAACTGAATATCTCATATTTTCAAGTCCGCCTTCGTACATAAGATCAACAATTAGTTTCAGTTCATGTAAACATTCAAAATATGCAAGTTCAGGTTGATAGCCAGCATCAACTAGCGTTTCAAATCCCGCTTTTACAAGTGCAGTCACTCCGCCGCAAAGTACAGCTTGCTCTCCAAACAAATCTGTTTCTGTTTCTTCTTTAAACGTTGTTTCTAGTACACCCGCTCTCGTCGCTCCAATTCCATCTGCATAGGAGAGTGCCTTTTCAGTCGCAATTCCTGTTGCATCTTGATATACTGCAAATAATGCAGGAACAGCTCCCCCTTCCGCAAACGTACGACGTACTAGATGTCCTGGACCTTTCGGTGCTACTAGAAATACATCTACATTAGCTGGCGGTTTTACTTGATCAAAGTGAACATTAAATCCATGCGCGAAAACGAGAGAATTGCCACCTTGTAAGTTTGGTGCAATTTCAGCTTCATATACTTCCGGCTGTAATTCATCAGGTAGTAGAATCATTACTACATCTGCTTTTTCTGCTGCTTCCGCTACTGTATATACAGAAAAACCGTCTTCTTTCGCCTTATCCCATGACTTCCCTTTCCTCAGTCCTACTACCACATCAAATCCGTTATCACGTAAGTTTTGCGCATGCGCATGGCCTTGCGATCCATATCCGATGATTGCTACTTTCTTTTCCTTTAATACATTTACCGTTACGTCTTTTTCATAATAAACTTTCGCCATTTTCATTTCCCCCTATTTTTTAAATAATTATTGAATTAACATAACTTGTTTATCTTGTTTTTTCATACTACGTGTAAATGCCGTTACACCTGTTCTAGCAATTTCTTTCAAACCGTATGGACGAAGTAATTCAATTAACGCTTCTACTTTCTCCTGAGTACCTGTTACTTGCACCACTATGGAATCCTTCCCAACATCTATTACAGTGGCTCGAAATGGTTCAATTAAACTATATAATTCTGCTCTTGCTACAGACGTTGCTACTTTAATAAGTGCAAGTTCTCTAGCGATCATCGCTTCTTCTGTAATATCTGATACTTTCAGTACATCGATTTGCTTATGAAGTTGTTTAATTAACTGCTCAACTTGCTGTTCATTTTCAACGTGTACAACAATCGTCATTCTCGAAATATCCGATGATTCCGTATGACCTACTGAAATACTTTCAATATTAAAATGTCTACGTGTCATAACACCTGTAATTCGATTTAACACACCGCTTTGATTTCGAACTGTCGCTGTTACAATTCTCTTCACCTTTTCTCCACTCCCTCCATTTGGTGAACCCCTTTCCCTGGGGCAACCATCGGCATAACCTTTTCAGATTGAAGTACACGGCAATCAATTACAACAGGCTCTCTTAATTCAATTGCATACTGTAATTGTTGCTTTGCAAGAAGTGGGTCTTCAATACGAATACCTTTTATGCCATATGCATTGGCAAGCGCGACAAAATCTGGTTGGCATGAAAGTAAGGAGTGCGAATATCGCCTATTATAAAATTCCTCTTGCCATTGTCTTACCATCCCTAAAGCTTCATTATTTAAAATAAAAACTTTAACTGGTAAAGAATGCTCTTTTAACACACTAAGTTCTTGTAGTGTCATTTGAAATCCAGCATCACCGACAATTGCAATAACTAGTTCTTCAGGCTTTGCGATTTGTGCACCTATTGCTGCTGGAAACCCGAATCCCATTGTTCCTAATCCTCCAGAGGTTACCCATCTATCTGGGTTTTTCAGTTGATAATATTGAGCTGCCCACATTTGATGTTGCCCAACATCTGTTGTTACAATCGCTTCTCCTTTCGTAATTTCATATAACATATCAATTGCATATTGAGGTTTAATACGTTCCGAATGTTCTTTGTAAGCAAGAGGGTATTTTTCTTTTCTACTATTCAATAACGAAAGCCAATCATTGTGATCTACTTCCCCTTCTTTAAAAGTGAGTAGAGCTTCTAATGCTTGCTTCGCACTTGCAACAATAGGAATTTCAGTCGGCACATTTTTCCCAATTTCCGCTGGATCAATATCTATATGTGCGACAATCGCTTCTTTAGCAAAATAAGCTAAATTCCCAGTAAGACGATCATCAAATCTTGCGCCTATATTAATAAGTAAGTCACATTCATATAACGCCATATTTGCGGTGTATGAACCGTGCATTCCTCCCATCCCTAAAAATAGTTCATCATCTGGCGGAAACCCACCAAGACCAAGTAATGTATGAACAACTGGAATATGATATTTGCGAGCAAAACTTGTTAATTCTTTCGATGCTTTCGCATGCAATACACCTGCTCCAGCTAAAATTAATGGCTTTTTTGAGACCTCAATCGCTTGTAATAATTTGTTTATTTGTAGTAGATTCGGTTCATAATTAGGCTGGTATCCTGGTAAATCCATTTGTACGTCGCTACATCTCTCGCCTTGCTCTACGACCATATCTTTCGGAAGATCAATTACGACTGGGCCTGGTCTTCCTGTTCTAGCAATATGAAACGCTTCTTTAATAATTCGAGGTAAATCCGATGCTTTTCGCACTTGATAATTATGTTTTGTCACCGGCATCGTAAGCCCCATAATATCTGCTTCTTGGAAAGCATCACTTCCGATTAACGTTGTTGCTACTTGCCCTGTAAATACAACAAGCGGTAATGAATCAATCATCGCATCAGCTAGACCAGTAATAACATTTGTAGCACCCGGTCCACTTGTTGCAATTACCACTCCTGGATTTCCTGTAATTCTTGCATATCCTTCAGCAGCATGAATTGCACCTTGCTCATGCCTTGTTAAAATATGTGGAATTTCACAATCATAAAGCGCATCATATAGAGGTAAAACCGCACCACCTGGATAACCGAAAATCACTTCTACTTCTTCCTTTTCTAGCGCTTCTAACAATAGCTGTGCACCAGTTGCCAGTTTCTCTTCCGTTTTTGCAGACATTTTTCTTATAAGCCCCCTTTTTTTAAACATTTATAAAATAAAAAATCCTACGTCCACACTCCAGCTATGTGCTGAAGGGACGAAAGATTTCGCGGTACCACCCTTCTTTGCAAGATTACTCTTGCCTCAGTGACTCGGGATGAGTCTAGCTAATAACGGAGCTACCGTCTAAGCCTAAACAAACGCTTCAGCTTAGCACTCAAGGGTGATGTTCGTCGACGTGAACCATCGGTTTCCAGCAACCACCGACTCTCTGTGAGGCTTCACAGTCAACTACTCCTCCCTATCAACGCTTTATCATGTCATAAAGAGCTATTATCCAACTTTATTTTCTTCGTAAATTTTCTCTCCATCTTCTATAACTAATTTACGGAATTCTTCTAATAAACGATTCGTATGTGGCCCTGTTCTACCTAAACCAATCGTTCTCCCATCTACTGTCGTAACAGCAATTACTTCAGCAGCTGTTCCTGTTAAAAACACTTCATCAGCTACATATACATCGTGCCTTGTAAATAATTCTTCTCTTACGTCATATCCAAGTTTTTCGCCGATTTCTAAAATCGCGTTTCGTGTAATACCTTCTAACGCTCCAGCAGAACTTGGTGGTGTAATTAATTTATTTCCCTTCACAATAAATACGTTATCTCCAGAGCCTTCAGCTACGTACCCTTGATCATTTAACATAAGTGCTTCTTGTACTCCAGCTAGTTTCGCCTCAATGCGAACTAGAATATTATTTAAGTAATTTAAAGATTTTACTTGAGGTGATAAAACATCCGGGCGATTGCGACGCGTTGCAACTGTTACAATCGGAATTCCTTTTTCATAATATTCTTGTGGGAATAAAGATAATTGTTCTGCAATTACTACTACATTTGGTTTCGTACAAGAATCAGGATCTAATCCAAGATTCCCTGGTCCTCTTGATACTACGAGGCGAATATATCCATTAGATAGTTTGTTTTGTCGAATCGTTTCAACAACGATCTTCGTTGCTTCTTCTAACGTATATGGAATTTCTAGCATAATGGATTTCGCTGATTCATATAACCGGACAAGATGCTCTCTCAAACGGAAAACATTACCGCTATATACTCTAATCCCTTCGAACACCCCATCGCCATATAAATAGCCATGATCATATACTGAAACTTTTGCTTCGTCTTTTGGAACAAATTCTCCATTTAAGAAAATCCACTGCTCGTTCACTTGAAAGCGCCCCCTATGTTCTATGAATTTTTTATTGTTTCCTAGTTTACTCTCCTTTTCAAATAAATCAAGTGAATTTTTAGAAAATTTATAATTTTTAATCGTACGTACATCTTTGATTATATTGATTTAACAACATTGTTAGCGTTTACAAAAAGTCAAAATATTTTTTTCGCTAATTTCCACTAAAAAAATTATTTGTTTAAGAGAAGGATTTTCGTTAAATGGTGCGAATCTATTGTATTCAATAAACGGACCTCCGATTTTATATATTCGGGAATAAACAACGACTTTTGGTGAAAAAGGGGGAAAATAACAAAAATAACGCTGTCTAAAAATAACATTCATATTTTTCATTTCGCAATCATAATCCTATTTTTAAAAAACAATTTGTCAAAATGAAGGAGGAAATAAAAATGGCGTATGTACAAATTAAAGGCACGAGAGAAGAGGTAGTAGAAATGCTGCAACTATTTGATCTAATGGATACGAAAGGTTTTTGTAAATTCGATAATTACGTAGAAGTAGAACCAAATAGCAGAGAATATAATAACTTTACTGCTTCAATCGATATTCAGCCTAATAACGCTTCAACACAAGATACATTAAATGATCAATTCGTTACTCAAATGCTTACTGGTGTATATAACGACTAAACGCATATACTCTTCTACCATCTTTTTATAATATATGCTAAAAACTTGAGCATACTAACAACTAGATGGTAGGAGGTGAGAATTATGGCTAGAATTGGCGTTGAAAATTCGTTAACAGATGTTCAACAAGCTCTTCAGCAACATGGACATGAAGTCGTTACACTTAACTCAGAACACGATGCACAAGGGTGCGATTGTTGTGTTGTAACTGGGCAAGATTCTAATGTGATGGGTATTGCAGATACATCAATAAAAGGATCGGTAATTACAGCTCATGGTTTAACAACAGATGAAATTTGTCAGCAGGTTGAAAGTCGCATTTAAATTTTTACAAATCACAATACACAAAAGAAAGAGGGCTCCTTTTCACAAGGAGCCCTCTTTTTTATATTCACCTAACGGGAAAGTAACATATACTGGATGAAAGCCCTACCTCTCTCTCATCATTACGGTTCCACTGACCGCTCCTTGATTCACTAGTATACATATAAAGCTTACAAACACAATTTATAGGGTCTGTTCACAAAAGTTGTTGATAAAATTACCCGATCTTTCGCAAACTTTTCATATTGTATTCATAAGAAATATTCACTTTACACTAGTTGTAACCGAGACACGAATTAATATTTTATCACCGATACTACATACTGTCAACATTTTTTACAAATTAAAAACAGACATTAACGGTTTGTCTGTTTTAAAATGGAGCTTTTTCTTTTATTACATATACAACAAATCCGCTTACTAGCATAAATAAGCCGACTACCAAATTTTTGATATTAATCATAAATTCCTCTCCCTTATTTCGCACATCATATATATTTACATTTCAATTATTTCAATCGTCCTTAAGCGCACTTTTTCTAATATATCACAATTCCTAAAAAATGCAAGTTCACCTTTAGCGACCGTTCACAAATTTATCTACAGTGCTTGGTACAGCATTTAAAGCTTTTTCGATTAAATGGGTGCTACTATTGAGATGCAATACCTGTACACCGTTAGAACCAACTACTAAAAAAGCCACTGGGCTAATGGAAACCCCAGCCCCACTTCCGCCTCCAAATGGATGCCCTTGCTTGTTCTCTTTATGCTGCCCTTGTCCACCATTATGTTTTTCAGAAATAAAATCCCCTTTAAAGTCACTTCCACCAGCTCCAAAACCAAAAGCTACTTGAGATACTGTTAATACTACATTTCCGTCAGCTGTTGAAACCGGACTTCCAACAATCGTATTTACATCTACCATCTCTTTTAAATTTGTCATTGCTGTTTTCATTAAATTTTCAATTGGATGTTCCATTATGTACTACACCCTTTCCTCATTATTCTTTTTTATACTTTCCAAAATAGAGAAAGTCATACTAAGCTTTCCTATTTTGAAAAAACATTTTTCACTTTCCAATTGGATATTACTCCCTGTACAGGTTCGGATAAAAACAGTAAAGAGAAACATACTACTATTGAACCTTGTTATGAAAGGAGTCCTTACTTTGACTGAGAAATTTGATGAATATAAAAAAAGAGATCGGATAGATAGTGATTATAAAGAAGAATACGCAGCTGAAGTTGCACCACAGCGTATTGATTATGATGATAAAGATAACGATGATGTAAGGTCATCTGCAGCTGGATCGACTGCTGGTTTTATTGCTCTTGCCTTAGCAATATTATCATTATTCACATTCCCAACACTATTTGGTCTTGTGTCTGTTCTACTTGGTATTTACGCTTATAATCGTGGAGCTACTGTAACTGGCGGTATCGCTGCCATTGTGGGTGGTATCGCTGCACTCATTGCGATTTTATTCCGAGTGGCGCTTATTGGTTTATTGTTCTCTCTTTTTTAAAAAGAAAAAGGTATCTCGCTTTATGCGGGATACCTTATCCTGTAAATACATCTTCTGATGGATATTTAATTTTTTGTTTCGCTGGTCGTGCCAAAGAGAACACAAGTGTTAACGGTCCGATTAATCCACAAAACATAACAAACATAATAATACATTTTCCAAACGCCGATAGCTTCGCAGTAATCCCCATTGTTAACCCTACTGTGCCAAACGCTGAAATTGTCTCAAATAATAACTGAATAAAACTGAAGTCTTCTGTAAGCATTAATACAAATACCGCTGTAAAAATAAGTATTTGACTAGCAACGACAATTGCTAACGCTCTCGTTACTGTCGACATTTTAATCGTACGCTGAAATAAAACAAAATCCTCTTTCTTTCTAAAGAAAGAAAGAACTGATGTAATTAAAATAACAAATGTCGTTAACTTAATTCCACCGCCTGTCGATACACTTCCCGCACCAATAAACATTAATACCATCGTAAATAGTATCGATGACTCTTCCATCCCCCCATAATCTACCGTGTTAAAACCGGCTGTACGAGGTGTAATTCCTTGGAAGAACGAAGCCCATAACTTTTCATTTAAAGATAAATGTCCCAAAGTCTTCACATTATTATATTCCAATACAAAAATCACAATCATCGCAATAACATTAAGTGCTATTGTTCCAACAATCATGATTTTGGAGTGCAGCGATAATTTTCGGAAACTACGGCTATACCATATATCAATTAATACAGTAAACCCTAATCCTCCTATTACAATTAAAGAACAAATCCCAATATTAATAATAGGATCTCCTACATATCTTGTTAAATTATCTGGCCAAAGCGCAAAGCCGGCATTATTATATGACGCAATAACGTGAAAAATACTATAGTATAAACCTTTTCCAAAACCAAACTCTGGAATAAAGCGAATCGATAAAAAGATAACCCCAATTAGCTCAATACAAATAGAAAAAATAAAGACACGTTTCACTAATTTCACAAGACCACCAATATTTGTTTGATTAAATGCTTCTCCAATTAATAATCGGTGGCGTAAACCGATTTTTTTACCTAATACCCAAACAATTAAAATGGCAATCGTCATAAGGCCGAGACCACCCGTTTGAATTAAAAACATAATAACAATTTCACCAAACATCGTAAACGTACTTGCAGTATCTACAACACCTAAACCGGTTACAGTCGCTGCCGACGTAGCTGTAAAGAAAGCATCTACCCAACTAATATGTACTTTCGTTGCAAACGGTAACTTTAATAACAATCCTCCGACCACAATTAAACAAAAAAAGCCTAATGCTAAAATTTGTGGTGGATTTAATCGTATAAAGCGATTATAAAACCCTTGTTTTTTTGCTACTTCCATATCACTAACTCCCTTTATCAATTGAAGCTTTTATCCCCCCATAAATAAAGACTCTTTAAGAGCCTACAAGTAGCGGGATAAACCTTATATTCTCATAATATAGTTGAGCATAATCCTTTTTTTCATAGATTTCAACTTTTATTTATATTCAGACTCCTATCGTTTTACAAAAGAATATTTTCTATTATATCTCCACTTATACTATAACTCTTACAACAACAACTATTTTATCCCTTTTCAAATTCCCATATCTTTCACTCCAAGTTCACACGAGGGTCACATCTACCTTTTATAGTATACGTATCGGAGCTGTTCCTCCCTAATTTATAAGACATTCCCCAGTGTCTTGAACAGCTTTCCATCCCTAATTAAATTGACATAAATTGTCCCCTTCCTTGACCATCCTATATGTGATGGTCTTATTTTTTTGTTCTTTCTATCTTTTATTTGAAACTCCCTCTCTCTTTCACTCCATGTTCACATCTAGGTCACATCCACCTTTTATAGTATACGTATCGGAGCTGTTCCTCCCTAATTTATAAGACATTCCCCAGTGTCTTTGAATAGCTTCCATCCCTAATTAAATTGACATAAATTGTCCCCTTC
>NZ_JAKUGX010000027.1:0-68889 GCF_022664195.1 Bacillus cereus group sp. BfR-BA-01316 | reverse complement strand
TCTGCTTGAGTTTCAGCTTCTGCCTGAGCTTTAGCTTCTGCCTGGGCCTTAGCTGCTTCTTGAGCCTTAGCTGCTGCTTGAGCTTCAGCTGCTGCCTGAGCTTTAGCTTCTGCTTGAGCTTTAGCTGCTTCTTGAGCCTTAGTTGCTTCTTGAGCTTTAGTTGCTGCCTGAGCTTCAGCTGCTTCACGAGCTTTAGTTGCCTCTTGAGCTTTAGCTTTTGCTTGAGCTTCAGCTACTTCCCCGGCTTTAACTGCTTCACGAACTTTAGTTGTATCTTGAACTTTAGTTACTTTTTCAGCTTTAACTACTGGCTGAACTTTAACTGGTGCTTTTCCTGTTAAGTAAGGAACGTGTACATAAGCTGTTTTGCCGTTATATTCAAATTGAATCCAATCATTTTGTACTTGGTGTGTTGTTTCGATTACATCATCTTTTTTCAACTTACCAAGAATTTCTGAGTCTGTGTTTGCACCAGCACGTACGTTTAATACGTTTGCTGTTACGTAGTAAGTATCTTTTGTATAGTCAGCGCTTATGAAAGCCTCTTTACCACTATTTAATTTAACTTTTGACCATCCGTTTTCTGTATGTAAAACGTCAACCTTATATCCATCTAATAACTTTCCGACAACTTGTGATTCAGTAGTTGGGTTTTCTCGTACATTTAGTACATCAGTTGTTACAATCGTTTCTGCTTTAGCAGATGTTGTGAAAATCCCAAGACCAAAAACCGCTGCTGTTGCTATGCCCATAAATTTTTTCATAATAGCCTCCATTGCATTTGTTTTCGTTGACCTCATTATAGCAACCATTATTTTCTTATTTGCGGAAAACACAAAACTACAAAGCATTCGTAACGAGGCATTAATATTCTGTAATAATTCCATTAATATCCTGATAGCGTTTTCTTCACGTTTTTTGGGGGATTAGAACATATGATTCATAAAATCAATACTATTTTAATTACTAATAGATTAATAATGTATCAGTGGTGTTTCTTAAATGTTTCTGTAACATTACGAAAAAGGGGTATTTAACTGTTTGAATCGCAATGTAGTTATAAAAATATAATATTTTTGTGTGAGAAGTCATATATATAGGGTGGATTTTAATAAAATAGAGATATAATTGTTACAAAATAAGTTGTAGTATGGAAAAAATTACGCCTTGAATTTGTTCTTTTACATATTATTTTTGCAATAATAGGATTGCTTGATAGCTTTCGTGAGAAATGAAAGTTTAAATGATAAAAAGACTTCGAAAGATATTCGTAACTTAAAACATATATAATAGAAGAAACACAATTTGAAGGGGAGATATCGTGATTAATTGGTTCACGAATTGCAGTAGAATTATATAATAGAAGTTAGAGGTTCTTATTTTTGTCAAAACGTCGATAAAATCGAATTTGCCTGCAATAAAATAAAAAACGTAGGAGTGTAAACTCCTACGTTTTTTATTTACTCATATCGTAAACATTCAATTGGATCAAGTTTTGCAGCTTTGTTAGCCGGTAGTAAACCGAATGCAATACCGATTAGCATTGAAATACCTACTGAAAGAAGTCCAAGTTCTTTTGAGATAACGAGTGGCCATCCGGCAAAGATTGAGACGATCCAAGCGAAGAAAATACCGAGCATGAATCCGATGAAACCACCGAGTCCTGTTAAAATACAAGATTCAATTAAGAATTGCGTTAATACTTTACCGCGCGTTGCACCAAGTGCTTTACGAATACCAATCTCACGTGTACGTTCTGTTACAGATACAAGCATGATGTTCATTACACCGATACCACCAACAAGTAAAGAGATAGCAGCAATACCACCGAATACCATTTTCATCATACCGATTGATTCATCTAATTGCTTTGTAAACTCACCCATATCTTGGGCTTCAAATTTATGTTCAAACTTAGGAGCTTTCATTTCGTTTAAAACGGAAACGGCTTGTTTTTCTACACTTTTACGTTCTGCTGGAGAAACTAGTGTTAGTTTTACAGAGTCATATTCATTTACTCCAGAAATTACAGGGGCGTTTTCAAGTGACGTGTAACCTTCAGCCATAGCCATTCCGAATTCATTTTTCGTTTCGTACACACCGACTATTTTATATGGTTTTCCTTTTATATCAGTGTATAAATTTGATTCCCAACCATTAAATAATTTGTTGAAAGCTTCTTCATTTAATATAACAGCAGGAATCGCCTGGTTTAATTCGCTGTCGTTTAATTCACGACCGTGAACTAATTTTATCTTCGAATCTGTCATAAAGGCGCCTGTTCCACCTTTTAAATCAAGAGAGACATCTTTTGAACCAGAAGATGCTTTTACTTTCATACTTACATCTGGATAAACATCTTTAACACCTGGTACAGTTTGAAGACGTTTTAGCATATCAGGTGTGATTTTGGCACTATCAGTTCCATAATCGGGGTTGTTATAGTAAATCGTTACTTCCGTATCTTTTCCTTGGCCTAATTCTTTTTTAAACTTTGCGTTTGTACCATCACCCATTGAAATGATAGTAATAATGGCACTAATACCGATAATAATACCTAACATCGTTAATATAGAACGCATTTTATGAGCAAAGATAGAGGAAAGGGCCATGCGTATATTTTCACTCGTGTTCAAAATTAACCTCTCCAATCTTGGACGATATTTCCGTCACGAATTACAATTTGACGTGCTGCCGCTTCCCCGATTTCACGATCGTGGGTAATCATAATGATTGTTGAGCCTTGTTTGTTTAGTTCGTAAAAGAGGTCCATAATTTGTGTACTTGTTTTCGTATCAAGTGCACCCGTTGGTTCATCGGCTAAGATGAATTTCGGGTTATTTACGATTGCACGTGCAACCGCAACACGCTGCTTTTGTCCACCTGACAATTCGTTTGGCAGGTGAGTAGCGCGATCAGCTAAACTTACTTTTGTTAAAGCAGCTAATGAGCGCTCACGTCTTTCTTTTTTATCGACTCCAGCGTAAATAAGAGGTAATTCAACATTTTGTAGTGCTGTAAGTCTCGGTAGTAACATGAAGTTTTGGAATACGAATCCTATCTCTTTATTACGAACATGTGCGAGTTCTGTTTCAGACATATTTGAAATATTTTGACCAGCTAATTCATACGTACCTGTAGTTGGTTTATCTAAGCAACCGATAATGTTCATTAACGTTGATTTACCAGAACCAGATGGTCCCATTATAGAAGTGAATTCACCTTGGTTCAGTGTTACGTCAATTCCGTGTAATATTTGAACTGATTCTGCACCAGTTTGGAAGGATTTCGTGATGCTTTTTAAATTAATCACTGGGCGACAACCTCCATACCATCTTTTACATCTTTTTCAGGTTTAGAGATAATTTGCTCTCCTTTTTTCACTCCTGAAACTTTTGCTTCGCTATCTGTCTCGAATTCAACAGTAACCGCTTGTTCTTTCGCTTTACCGTCTTTTACAACGAAGACAACATTTTTGTCACCTTTTTTCACAATGCTGCTTTTCGGAACAATTGTACCAGTTGCTTCTCCAGATTTACTCGTTACGTAAACATGGAAGCCGTTTTGTAATTCTTCACTATTATCTAATGTGACTGTGAATTGATAATTAGAAACAGTTTTATTTTCATCCATGCTCTTTAATGGTGTAGAGCTGATTTCTGTTACTTTTCCTGTCCAAGTCTTACCAGCGACAGTTTTTGATGAAACAGTTACTTCTTGCCCAACTTTCATACTAGCAAGCTCATATTCAGAAAGTTGACCTTTTACTTTAAATGGACCAGCGTGGCGAAGTGTAATGCCGCTCATACCTGTTTTTTCATCAGCAGTTTTCACGATATCATCAATTACGCCATCAACAGGGCTCGTTACAGAAAGTGTATTTAATTTCTCTTTTGCTGCTTTAATCATTTCATCAGCTTTTTCTACTTCAAACTTTTTCATTTCAAGTTGTGATTCTAATTGTTGAACTTCGATTTCCGATGCTTTTAATGCTTCCTGAGGAAGGCCAGCATTTTTCTCTTTTTGTAATTTTTGTTTTGCCGCATCGATTTGTTTTTGATGTAATGTTACTTCTTTTTGTGCAATTCTCTTTTGCATTTCAGCTTCCGTTACACCTTGTTTAGCAGTAGGGTCATTATATTTAAACAGAAGCTGACCTTTTTTCACTTCATCACCTTTTTTAACAGCTAATTCATACGTACCTTTTGTTGGATCGAATGAAATTGTTTCAATTCCATTTGGAATAACTTCACCGCCAAATTTTTGTGCATTTTCAATTTGTTTTTCGGTTACTTTATATCCGCTATATGCCATTGCTACTTCTGAACTACCGCCAGCTAAAGCAAAATATGATCCAGCCGCAATTCCGATTGCTACTACACTAGTAATTAACACTTTATTTTTCTTCTTCATCTATTTATCACCTTTTCGTTCGTTTTAGTATCTACATTAAGTATAGAAGAGGTGAAGAATATGACAAATCGTTTTAGCTTACAATAACCTTACAGTTTTGTAAGGTATGGATATGTAAATGTAATGTAGAGGTTGTCCTAGATTAAGCAAATGAATTGACTCGTTGCTTCCTTCCTACAATAATATTGTAGGAAGGAGAGGAGGAAGGAAGATGGAAGCTTATTTTAGTGCGCATCCATTAAAACCATTTATTCCATACTCAAGGCAACATGCCATTATATTATTTATTATGTTGGTGGGGATATTTTTTCTATATCAATACCAAGATGTATTACGTCAAAGTGAGTGGAATATAACGGTTCGATATGCGATTGCATTTCTATTTATAGGAAGTGAAATTGGACTTCATATGTGGGAATGGAAAGCAGGGATTTTTGAGTTAGGCACTTCATTACCATTTGAGTTATGTACAATTAGTTTATTGTTAGCATCAATTATGATTGTAACGAAAAGTTATCGAATATATGAGATTGTGTTTTTTACAGGAATCATTGGTGCATCGCAGGCAATTTTAACGCCAAACCTGCAGTATGCTTTTCCGCATTTTCGTTTCATTGAATATTTTATTGCACATATACTACTCATTTGGGCACCGCTCTTTATGACTTGGGTGGAAGGGTATCGTCCTACTTTGCAGTCTATTAAACGGACGATGATATTTTTAAACGTATTAATTCCTATCGTTTCGTTTGTGAATTTTAAAACGGGTGGTAATTATATGTTTTTAGCTCATAAGCCAGAAACTGCCTCATTACTCGATATGTTAGGGCCACATCCTTACTATATTATTTCATTAGAAATCGCAGCGCTTATTGGATGTTTTATTTTGTATATGCCGTTTTCGAAAAGAGAAAAACATGTGCATAAAGAACCACTAGGATCATAACCTAGTGGTTTTTTGTATAAATATTTACAATTCAGAAAATTAAGAATAAAATTAAAGGGTAAATCATAGAGAGAGAAGGGGAAAAATGGTCAAAAAAGTTTTTTTGAATGGGATGGAAATGACGATTCAATTTCTTATTTCGATTTTGGGTATTATTTGTTTAGGGACACTGCCGAAATTATTTTATGGATTTGAGCTGCATGTATCAGAGTACATAAAGAGTTTAAAAGAAGTATTTGCGAACTTAATGGATATCTCCAATTTGCAATATGTGAGAGATAAATTTTTATTTCCACAGTTGTTTGTCCATTATAAAGAAACGATTGTTATTTTTTTGGCCGCTTTTTTCATTTCATTATTTGTAGCATTTTGTATTGTTTATATGATTATGAGTAGTTCACCGCGTATACAATATCGAATTAAATCATTTCTCATCTTCCTAGAATCCATTCCAGACATTCTTCTTATTTTAGGATCACAAATTTTAGTTATATGGTTTTTTAAACAAACAGGTTTTTTACCTTTTCAAATTGCGTCAATTGGAGGTGAGTCGATTAGAGGATTGCCAATATTTTGTTTGAGTATACCGACTACGATTATATTTGTAAAAATGTTAGTGCTTCGTTTTGAAAATGAGCTAGAAAAAGATTATGTACTATTTGCTAAGGCGAAAGGGCTGGATCGCTTTCATATTTTAAATCGTCATATTTTACGAAATGTGTTGCTTAGTACACTTTTCTTTGCGAAAACGAATATTTTTTTTATGTTATCTAATTTATATATTATAGAATGGATTTTTAATACGAGTGGTATTTTTATGTTTTTGAAATCGTATGAGGGTATTAGGGTTGAGGTTTTCATCGTTAGTGTGCTGCTTATTTATATTCCGATTTTTATTTTATTTAAATTGTTTCATTATCTCATTCCAACTGCGATGAAGGAGAGCTTATAATATGTGGACGTATATAAAACGCGATAAAAGATTTTGGATAAGCATTGGGTTTCTTCTCATATTAGTTCTTTTGAGCATCGGAAATACGATATGGAATGATGGACAGATTAAAAAAGTTACACTGCAATATGATGCGGCTGGCAATCCAGAAGTGCCACCGTTTTCACCTTCATTACAATTTTTACTCGGGACAGACCGGAAAGGATATGACCTTTTACATTTAGTCATTGAAGGCGCGAAATGGACGATTGGTATATCTATTTTAATTGCGGCACTTAGAATGGTAATAGGTGTGTTTTTCGGTGTTGTGCTCGGAACATATATAAAAAGAGGCTTTTCGAAGATTGAGGCTTTTTTTGATAGTTTCACAGTTATTCCGACAGTTATGATTGCGTATTTCTTTCTTCAATCTGTGAATACCTTTGGAAGTGGAGAGGAAACAACAACTTTTTTTGAAAGGGCTTCGTTTCAAGTTGTATTACTTGTAATGCTTGCGATGCCAGTTATTGCATTGTATGTTGCGAAGGAAGTTCGTAAATTACAAACAGAAGAATTTATTGATGCCGCGCGCATATTAGGTGGATCGAGAAGACATATTGTTATAAAGCATCTTTTTCCGCATCTCTATATGACGTTTATACTCGTATTTCTTCAACAGTTTACACAGACTCTTACTATTTTACTGCACTTAGGGTTACTGGAAGTGTTCTTTGGCGGAACTGTTAAGTTTTTAGGACCGGTAGAAGAATTAGACTCTTACACACACGAATGGTCAGGTTTAATAGGAGTTTATTTTAGATCATTAACAGTGCATCCATGGATTCCTCTTGTCCCAATTACATTTTTCGGGCTTACTATTTTTTCAGGAAATATGATTGTGAAAAGTATAGAAGAAGCGATGATGAAAGTGAGGATAGGGGGAGAAATCAAGAAGGAAGTTGCAGAAAAGGAACAACCTGCTGTGCAGTCAAAAGAAGAGCTATTTACGTTTAAACATACGATGTGAAAATAAAAAAGAAGCAAGCATAATCAATGCTTGCTTCTTTCTATTTTGCAGAAACTTCGCCTTCAGCTTCTGTTTGCGGAATACAGTATCCGATTATTCCACCAATTATTGCTGGAACGATCCAGCCGATTCCTAAGTTGTAAAGAGGAATTGTGTGTACGATATTAGCGATAAAACTTGGAATCATTCCCATATTATCAAGTGCATGAATACAGCTAATAATGAATGCCGCGATCATCGCTCCGATATAGACAGAAGGTTTACGTTTCGTATATTTATCAATAAATGATACGAAAATTAAAATGATTGTAATTGGGTACAAAATAATTAATACAGGTAATGTAATTTTGATTAATAAGCTTAATCCTAAGTTTGAAATAATAAAGCTAAAGATACAAACGTATAGTACAAGCTTCTTGTATGAAACATTTGTTAATACTGTTGTGAAATAGTTGGCGAATGCACTTACAACACCGATTGCAGTCGTTAAACAAGCAGATATAATCGCGATGCTTAATAAAATGTTACCGCTTGTCCCAAAGAATTGATACATAACGGTTGCTAATAGCTGACCACCGTTTTCGAATTGTCCTAAGTTTCCGTTTGAAGCTCCGATATAACCGAGTAAGAAATAAACAACTGTTAAGAAAAGGGCAGCAATGCTTCCGCAAATAATTGTATATTTCGCAATCGATTTTTTCTCTTGTATACCATTTTGGCGAATTGCATTTACAACAATTGTTGATAGTACGAGAGCACCGATTGCATCTAATGTTAAAAAGCCTTCGAGAAATCCTGTGAAAAATGGGATGTCTTTATAGTCACCAATAGGTTCTGCGAACGATCCTGGCGAAAGAATTGCTTTTGTTGCCATAATTGCAATAATGCCAAGTAAAATTGGTGTTAATATTTTACCGATATGATCTACTAATTTGGATGGATTTAATGATAAGAAGTAGACGACTGTAAAGAAAATCGTACTAAAGACTAACATAGAGTACCATTGATCTGGGAAAAGTGGTGCGATCCCAATTTCGTAAGATACAGATCCAGTTCGTGGAATAACAAATAGTGGGCCGATTGAGAGATAAATAATGATAGCGAATACTGCTGCGAATTTTGGATGAACACGGCTCGCTAAAGTGTTAAAACTACCACCGGCAAGGGCAACAGCAACGATAGCAAGTAAAGATAAACCGACGTCTGTAATAATAAATCCTGTAATGGAAACCCACATATTTTCTCCTGAAGAAAGTCCGAGAAGTGGCGGGAAAATCATATTACCAGCACCGAAGAAAACTGCGAATAGTAGTAAACTAATCGAAAGTATTTGTGCTGGTTTTAAAGTTGTACGCATATAAAGAAAAGCCTCCTAATGAGTGTTTTTGTCGAAAATTCAAATAATTTGTCGAGTAACTGTTATTATTTTAAAGGTCTGATGACTAGAAAGCAATAGGGAATTTTGAAAATATTTTAAAATAATGCGTAAAACTGAATAAATATTCTATTTATATGTTAATAAGGAAGGATTTAACTTTTAACATAAAAACACACATATCGCTAGGATATGTGTGTTAAAAATAAATTTTTCGATCACGCTCTTCTTTTAAAATTTCTACTGCTTCTCGGAAGCGTTGTGAATGAACAATTTCCCGTTCGCGTAAAAAGCGTAAGCTATCATTTATGTCGGGATCATCTGATAAATCAATTAGCCATTGATAGGTTGCTCGTGCTTTTTCTTCAGCTGCAATATCCTCATATAAATCTGCGATAGGATCTCCTTTTGCTTGAATGTAAGTAGCAGTAAAGGGAACACCACCAGCATTATGATAAAACAACGCACTATCATGATTAGCATATTGTGCATCTAATCCAGCAGCTTTCATTTGTTCAGGTGTTGCATCTTTTGTTAATTTATAAATCATTGTAGCAATCATTTCTAAATGTGCGAACTCTTCTGTACCAATATCGGTTAGTAAGCCAACAACTTTGTCAGGAATTGTATAACGTTGATTTAAGTAGCGAAGGGCGGCGGCTAACTCACCGTCTGCACCACCATATTGTTCAACTAATAACTTTGCAAGTGCTGGATTACAAGTGCTCACTTTAACAGGGTATTGCAATTTTTTTTCATAAATCCACATATTTTCTCTCCTTCATCTTGTGTTAATGGACAGTAATAAGCATTCTTCTAGGCGAAGAAATAGCAGGGAATGTATAGTAGGCTTCATAATGATTTGGATTAAAGAATTCAAAACTAATGAAAGTTTTACGTTATATTTGCCATGGCCAAGGTCCTTTACTCCATTCCCATGGAGCATTTGAATAACTATTTCCAAACTGCTGGAGTGGACCGTATTTTTCTTCAATTTTTTGTTGTAATACTCTTCGTTTATAGGAGAAATCGTTGAATTGATTTATAGCTGCAGTATCGTCTGGATGCGTATCTAAATAGAGGGTAAGTTCAACTAATACAAAATCAAATTCTTGTAGTTCTTCAATCCATTTGTAATATTCATCAGGCAATGTTTGTGTCACGTTTTTGTTCACCGTCCTTTTTTGTGAGGGTTTTCATAATAATCATAAAATGCAGGCCATAGAGTCCCTTTTCTTAAAGCCTCTTTTGGTGGGAATTGCGGTAAATTAGTTGGTTGAAAGCCCATGTATAAGTGGGGGGGAGTTGAGTAATATTTTTTTCCGATTGGAGGACAAGGATCGTTTGGGCCGTGATAAGGTATGAAGGATTTCATGAATTTATCCATGTTACACTCCTCCTTTATAAATGAAATATTCATCACTATGTATTGTATTCGTACATAATTGTAAATTATGACTCATATAGAAAACTAATAGAGACAGGGGGAGTGCGGATGGAAAGTATTACAACATGTATTGTATTAGAATCTAAAAATTTAAAGGAAACATTATATTTTTATGAAGGAATTTTAGGTTTTAAACCGAGCAAGGAAAGACCACAATTACGTGTAACAGGTGTTTGGTATGATATTGGTTCGACGAGAATTTGTTTTGTTGTAAATCGGAATTTTGGGAAGTACAGAGAGACTGTCACATCATCAGTGAAGGAAATATTTTTAAAAACTACAAATATCGAGCGAATAAAGAAAAAGTTAGAGTTTTATCAAATATCATTTGCAGAGGAATGCTATGGTGAAGAAGTAAGAATAAGTGTTTATGACCCAGATCGTTTTAAACTCCAAATTGTATCAAAAGAGAATACAGAATAGAGTCTTTTGTAATGTAATAATCTTAATGGCGAATGAAAAAAATATTGACAAGCCTCTCCAAATATTTTAATGTGATTGTATAAAATTGTGTATATAAAGGGGAGTAACTTATTACAATAAAGTCGTCATTACAGGGAGAAACCCTCGGCTTTATTGGCAACGTTTCGTTGTTAGTGAGACCTTTACCAGCAATGGTAAAGGCCCCTTATGTCTTTTTTAGGACCCTTACCATATTGGTGGGGTCCTTTTTGTATACAAAGAGAGGAGATATAAAATGAAAAAACTTATAAGTAGATTAAGAGTTGTATTTCATGTCCGCCGTTTTGTTCCATTTTTATTTGACTTTTTCACTTCAAAAGAGGTTTCAATAAAGAAGAAAATCTTATCTATTGCTTTTTTAGTTGGTTACGTTGCTATGCCACTCGATTTAATTCCAGACTTTTTACCGTTTATCGGTATTTTAGATGATATTGGAATTGTTTTATTCATTTTGAACCGAATCGTAAAGATGGCGCCAGTACAATTGCAAGAAAAACATAATGTAAATGTGGGATAGGGGCTAAAAGTATGGAGCAAATTATTTTAGATATAATCGAGTATTTAAAGCAGTTTTCTTATTTTGGAGTTGTGTTAGCTTTAACTTTTGAATTTATTCCGGCAGAGGTTGTTTTACCTCTTGTTGGGTATTGGGTATACGAGGGGGATATGAATTTTTGGCTAGCTGTGTTAGCCGGAACAATCGGTGGAACGACAGGCCCATTAACGTTATATGCACTCGGTTATTACGGTGGTCGTCCTCTATTAATAAAATACGGGAAATACTTCTTTATTAAAGAAGAACAAATTCAAAAAGCAGATGATTTCTTTGAGAAATATGGACCGGTTGTAGCATTTTTAGGACGCTTCATTCCGGGAGTTCGAACACTTATTTCCGTTCCATGTGGTATGGCGAAAATGAATATATGGAAATTTAGCATATATACATTTGTAGCAATGTTCCCGTTAACGACTTTGTATATTTATTTTGGAATGAAATTAGGTCCGCATTGGGAAAAGGCAGCGGATGTTGTTGGACAATATATGTTACCTATATTAGTGGTCGTTCTTATTGTTGTAGGTAGTATCTTTATCTATAAATTTATGAAAAAACGAAACAAAACGGAATCTATCTAGTCATTAACGCTAAGGTTTGATTATTTTTTTAGAATAGATGAATAGTACAGGCAAAAGACTCTAAAGGACATACACATATAGGGAATATAAAAGAGAGAGGGGAAACAACTATGTCTTGTGAGTGCTCAGGGTCAGCATTAACTTGCTGTCCAGATAAAAATTATGTGCAAGATAAAGTGTGTAGTCCGTGGTCTGCTACTGTAGTTGCAACAGCAATTGATAATGTTCTCTATACAAATAATATTAACCAAAATGTAATTGGTACTGGTTTTGTTAAATATGATGTTGGACCAGGCCCAATTACTGTAGAAGCACTTGATTCTGCTGGGGCTACAATTGATACACAAACATTAAACCCAGGAACGAGTATTGCTTTTACGTATCGTCGCTTTGCTAGTATACAAGTTGTGTTACCTGCAACACCTGCTGGAACGTATCAAGGAGAATTTTGTATTACAACACGTTATCCACTTTCATAGTAGAATAGGGGAGGATCAAAATGGGAATGAGAAGTTCCAGTTTGTCTTGTTGTTCTAATAAAACGCTTGTGCAAGATCAAGTATGTACAGACTGGTCTATTACAGTTGCTGGTACTCAAATTGTATACACGAATAATATTACACAAGAAGTGTACGGTTCAGGTTATGTTAAATATGATGTAGGCGCAAACCCGATTACCGTTGATTTTTTAGTAGGTGCTACAGTAGTTGATACGATTACTGTACAACCGCAAAGTAGTGGTACTTTCACAGTGCGACATTTTACTACTGTTCGAATTACTACGACGGGAACAACGGTTAATCAAGGAGAGTTTTGTATTACAGTACGTTATCCGATTTCATAAAAAAGCATACCGAAATGGTATGCTTTTTTGTTGGAGAAGGAATGAAATAGTTATTTTATAAACAACATGTAAATTGGCAACAGTACTTGCCTTCTAAATATAGTGAAGGATTATTTTGTATATTGATAACACTTACGGATTGTAAATCTTTTCCTGTGTAAGACATTGTATTACCAGGAAACACAGTGAAAATATTGGTTACTGCTCCGACGATTTGAATTGTAATTGCTTCGGTGCTGCTAGTACTATTATAAACCGAGACAGTACCTGATATAAGTAGTATCCCATCACTTTGCCACAGTATCATTGATGGTGATGCATCTTTGGTAGAGGGAATAGTGTTATTAGTTATGAGGAAGTTTCCTGCAAATTCATTTGTTACTCGTTCGCAACTTGGATTTGGAGGAGGGGGCGGTGGACAAGGGGCTGGACAAATGATAGATAAAGGAGCAAAACAACCAATATTTTTTTGTTTTTCAATACAACCCCTCCTTTTTAAGTTGTCTTTTACTACTATTAAATGTAGAAGCATGGCCGATGTGTTAAGAAAAGAATAAAATTTTTAAAATTAAGATTGTCTAATAGGCTTACAGCTTAACTTATCATTAATGTTATAGAAAAGATTATATGTAAATAGACATGGGAAAAGAATAATCAGACTCTTTTAGACAAAAGGTGTTTGTATACAATAGTACGAGTAATGTTGGAGTTAACACCTAATTAACTGTATATTTACAAAAATCTAATAAAATTCATTTGTTATTTAAACGACATTAATATGTTTTAGATAAAATAGCTCTTGTAATGAATCAATTATTATGAGGAGGATTCACGTGGAAAGAACTACTTTAAGAAAAGTAAAAGGTCTTATTGGATTATTAATGGTGTTTGTATTGGCATTTGTATCATTTCCGTGGAGTACATCGGTTAAAGCGGAAGAGAAAAAGAAAGAAAAGGCACCAAGTGAGAAGAAAATCGTTTTCCCAGTTGTAAGTGATGTGCATATTAAAGATAGTGGAACAGATGATACGTTCCGCTGGAAAAGAGCGATTGAGCAACTTAATACGCTTGCACCAAAGCAAGATGCGTTTGTCATTGTAGGTGATTTTACTGATTCGGGTTCAGTAAAGCAATATGATCGTTTCATGCAAGTGTATAATGAGAATGCAAATAAAGATGCGGTACGAATGAATTCTCTCGGTAATCATGATTATTGGAATGGCTTATCTGTAGAGGGAGCGCAGAAGCGTTTCTTAGAAAAGACAGGAATGGAATCGATTTATTATCATAAAGTGGTAAAAGGGTATCATTTCCTTGTTATGTCTCCAGAGGATGGGACAACACATGGCTATTATTCGGACAAGCAAATTAATTGGTTAAAAGAAGAAATGGCAAAGGCACAAAAAGATGATCCAGAAAAACCGATTTTTGTGTTTTTACATCAACATATTAAAGATACAGTGTACGGTAGCCAAGAATGGGGAACGAAAGATAGTGCAAAGATTAATGCGGTATTAAAAGAATACCCACAAGTAATTACGTTTTCAGGTCATTCACATTATCCGTTAGATGATCCAAGATCGATTCATCAAAAAGACTTTACGTCTGTTGGAACATCTTCTGTAAGCTATATGGAAGTTGAAGGCGGTAAAGTACAAGGGAATATCCCGCCAGGAGCTAGTACATTAAGCCAAGGTTTATTGGTAGAGGTAGATGACAAAGAGGTAACAATTAATCGCCGTGATTTCCATACAAACTCTTGGACAGGTGAGCCTTGGAAAATTAAATTACCAACGAAAAAAGAAGGATTCAACTATGTAGAAGATCGTGATAAAGAAAAGCCATACTTTGCGAAGGATGCAAAGCTTGCTGTATCAAATGTAACGGAAAATGCGGCAACAGTAACATTCCCGCAAGCGTTGGACAACCTTCTTGTTCATTCTTATCGCTTGCAAGCAAAGGATAAACAAACAGGTGAGATTAAAAATAAGCTATTAGCGTTCTCTGGGTTTTATCGTGATCCAGTGCCGAAAGAACTTACATTTACGCTTGCTGGATTAGATGGTGGGAAAACATATACACTTGAAGTGGTTGCAATTGATTCGTTTGGCAATGAAAGTGCGCAACCGTTAACTGCAGAAATCACAACGAAAAAAGATAATATTGATCCGAATGTGAAAGTACCAAAGGCAGACGTTTTTGATGTGAATTTCTTAGATGGTACATTTAAAGATAACTCACCGTTTGGAACAAAAGGTGATGTGAAAGGCAATGTATCTATTGAATATGATAAAGCGTTGAAAACAAATGTAATGAAATTAAATGGAAAAGCAAATACATTTGGGTACCTTCCATTTTCAGCAACACAAAAAGAAAAAGTAGCAAATTCATTTACGTTAGAAACTGTATTTTCAATGAATGAAATTCGCGGACAAGGTATTTTGCAAAATACAGAGAGCGGTGGAATTGGTTTTGAGTCTACAGGAAGTGGATATGTAGAATTATGGGCTCATATTGGCGGAAGTTATAAACGTGTGGGCGTTCAATTAGAAGCAAACAAAACGTATCATTTAACAGGAACGTATAATGGAAGTGAAGTAGCAATTTATGTAGATGGTAAAAAAGTAAATAGTCAGCCAGCTCAAGGGAAAGTATATCACCCGAACGTACCATTCGCATTTGGTGCAGATCCTGATAGCAATGGAAATGGCGGTATTCCGTTAAATGGACAAATTGCGTTAGCAAAATTATATAGTAAAGCATTAAGTTCTTCAGAAGTAGTAGCAGCATATAACGAGTTTTCTAATCGTACAAAATTAGAGCAAGTAAATGCGTTATATGAAGAGAGTGGAAAAGTGAAAGAAGTGTTAGCTGGTACTTATGAATTTGGTGAAAAGCCAGGTCAATATTCACAAGAAGCTTTTAACGAATTACAAAGAAGCTATGACAATGCAAAGAAAGTGTTTGAGAATATAGCGAGTACAGGAGAACAAATTGTTCAAACGTATAATGAATTAAAAACAGCAAACCAAACATTTGTACAATCAAAGGTAGCAGAAGAACAGCCAAAAACACCGAAAGAAAAATTAAAAGGGAATGTTGAATTTGCAAAAGCTTTAGTAAAGAAAGCGCAAGATGGAAATGTAACAGACGGTTCAGTTAAATCATTAAGTCAAAAAATCACAGTTGCAGAAGCTGCGTTAAAAGATAAAAATGTAAAAGATGAGTATGTGGAATCAATGAATCGTACGCTAGAGCACGCTATTTCACTTGTTGAAAAAAGCATCAACAAATAAGGTATAAGAAAAAGAAGCTTATCATGATAGGCTTCTTTTTTGTTATACTAAAAGTAGTATAGAAAAAGGGAGCGAATAATTTGGAAGAGAAAAAACTAAAAAGAATTCTTGAATATGTATGGATCGCAGTTGTGCTCCTTGTAGGATATTATTTATTAAAAGATAAAAGTATATGGGTTCTATTTTTAATGACATTTTTATTAGCTGGATTAGGAACGCTATTTATTAACTTTTTCTTTGATAGTGTAAACGCGTGGAGAAAGAAAAAGAAAGAGGCGAAGTAAGGGTGAAGAAGTATACAAAAGTTGCAGGTTATGTACTAACTTGCATCGGTATATTTTTCAGTTTACAATCGTTAACTAAAAAACATAATAGACATGAAAATAGCTCGCCGTTTCATAGGCGAGCTATTTTATTACGCTTTTTTCTTCTCATCATTTGTTTTTTCATTAGCTAAATGACTATGTTTTTTAGAGTAGAAAAAGTAGACGCATAAACCGATTATAAGCCAGACTGCAAAGCTGATCCATGTCATTTTAGACAAATTAATCATTAAATATAAACAACAAAGAATAGCGACAACTGGTAGTACAGGTACGAGTGGTGCACGGAAGCCACGTTTTAAATCGGGATGAGTTTTCCGTAAAATAAGTACAGCAAAGCAAACGAATGTGAAGGCTGTTAACGTACCGATGTTTACTAAATTCGCTAGTAAATGTAGATCTAAAAGTCCTGCTAATAAAGCTGCAAATATCCCAGTAATCCATGTGTTTAGTAAAGGGATTTTTACTTTTTTATTTACGCGTGCTAATGCTTTTGGCAGTAAACCGTCTCGGCTCATTGCATACGAAACGCGAACTTGTCCATACATAACGACTAAAAGAACGGTTGTCATTCCTGTCATCGCACCAACTGCAAGTAGCCCCGCAATAGTATCTTCACCGACGAAATGCAGTGCAAATGCAACAGGATCAGAAACGTCTAATTGCGTATAAGGAACCATACCTGTTAAAACGAAAGATACGATCATGTATAAAACTGTACAAATGAGAAGGGAACCGATAATACCGATTGGTAAGTCACGCTGCGGTTTTTTCGTTTCTTCTGCAGCGGTTGCGATTGCATCAAAACCTAAAAATGCGAAGAAGACAGTGGCAGCTCCAGTAATAATACCGTCGTACCCGAATGGAATGAACGGTGTCCAATTTTCAGGTTTTACATATTTTGCGCCTGCCACGATAAAGGCGATAATAACTGCTAATTTTATAAGGACCATAACATTATTAATGCGTGCGCTTTCACGTATACCAAAACTTAAAAGCCCAGTAATGAGAAGTAAAATACAAACAGCTGGTAAATCAATGAGACCACCTTTTCCCGTTCCAGGAGCCGAGGAAATAATGGCGGGAAGGTGTACATTGAATCCTTGAAGCAATGATTGTAAATATCCAGACCAGCCAACAGCTACTGCTGCAACTGCGAGTAAATATTCGAGCATTAAACACCAACCAACGATGAAGGCGACAACTTCTCCGACGGTCATGTATGCATAAGTATAAACACTTCCTGAGACTGGTATAGAAGAAGCGAATTCGGCATAACAAAATGCTACACAAGCACAAGTAAATGCAGCAATAAGGAATGATAGCATAATACCAGGACCAGAATGTTTTGCTGCTACAATACCTGTTAATACAAAAATCCCTGTCCCAATTACAGCGCCGATTCCTAAAAACGTTAAATCGAGTGCCGTTAATGTTCTATCTAGCTGCCGTGGTGATTCAGTACTAAGCGCTTTTTTTCGTAATAATGACTTCACTTTGAACTCTCCTCCTTTAGTTTTCATCTCCATAACTGCGAATATAGTACGAGCCTATTGGAAAAGAGTATGTAAGTGAATGAAGATACAGTTATGGTATGTAGTTTTTTTGAAATTTCTGGATTAATCTTATTATAATTCAGAATATTTTGTCAAATAAAACTTTAACAAATAAAATGCCGGTTGTAAGGAGAAACTATGTGCAGAAATAGATGCAGGTTAACAAAAAGATTTACTTTATATAGTAGGAGAAGATGCTATGTTATTTTATTTTGAACTTGTCGTCATTTTACTTTGTACGAAATTAGCTGGTGATATTAGCGTTAGGCTTGGCCAGCCTTCTGTACTTGGTAAATTAATCGTTGGTATTATTATCGGTCCTGCTGTGCTTGGTATTATTAATAGTTCAGAACTTATTGATGAGCTTAGCGAAATTGGTGTTTTGCTACTTATGTTTATGGCGGGACTCGAAACAGATTTAGAAGAGTTAAATCGGAATTTAAAAGCGTCCTTTGCAGTAGCGGCTGGTGGAATTATTTTCCCTTTCATCGGTGGTTATGTAACGGGACTGCTTTTCGGATTGATGCAATCCCACGCCATTTTTTTAGGATTATTACTTTGCGCAACATCGGTTAGTATTACGGTGCAAACGTTAAGAGATTTAGGGAAAATGAATACGAGAGAAAGTACAACGATTTTAGGAGCGGCTGTATTTGATGATGTGATAGTCGTTATTTTATTAGCGTTTGTAATGAGCTTTTTAGGAACGCAAGATGTGAATATAACACTGGTTATCGCAAAGAAAATTATTTTCTTTGTAAGTATCGTTTTTATCGCATGGAAAGTAGTTCCGTGGATTATGAAAATGCTCGTACCACTTCGTGTATCGGAAGCGTTAATTAGTGCGGCTCTTATTATTTGTTTCTCTTTTTCGTATTACAGTGAAATGATGGGAATCGCAGGTATTATTGGGGCATTTGCAGCAGGAATTGCCATTTCACAAACAGAGTATAAGCATGAAGTGGAACATAAAATTGAACCAATTGCGTATGCGATATTTGTCCCAGTGTTCTTCGTAAGTATCGGAATGGAAATTACATTTCAAGGTATCGGAAGCCAACTTTGGTTCATTATCATCATGACGCTCATCGCAATTTTCACAAAGTTAATTGGATCAGGTTTAGGAGCAAGACTAACAGGATTTAACTTACAATCTTCTATTAGTATCGGTGCGGGAATGGTGTCGCGCGGGGAAGTAGCGCTTATCATTGCAGCAAATGGATTAACGGCGAATTTATTAGCGAAAGAAAATTTCACAGCGATTGTCATTGTTGTCATATTAACGACGATTATTACACCGCCGCTTTTGAAGAAATATTTTGTATAGAGAGAACGGGCTTATCTTATATAGGTAAGCCCTTTTTTTATCGCAAAAAGCAATGGTTATGTAGCATGAATAGGTTGTAATTATGTTAAAATCTACGTATATGCTAGGGTAAGGAGAGAAATAGATGAAGATTACGAGGGGAAAAGTTATAGGTGTAGTTATACTTCTTTTACTTTGCATACCATGTATGGCAGGAAAAGAATCAAAAGTGAAAGATTTTCCGGTTTCTATTTTTTCTTCTTATGTGGAAGGTGATAACCTGAAAGAACATCAGTACACTGCTTTTGTACCTGACTTTGCAATTTGGATAAATGGATGGGAAAAACAGAGATCTGAAGGCGAAATAACTGCATATAAAAAAGGGGATCGAACTGTAATTGTTCACCATCCGTCTGGTAATGATGGCTATTATCTTCATGAAGAAGTAGAATATACGAAATAAAAAGTAGCCACAAGAAGTGGAGGTTAAATGGTGAAAGCTTCAACATTACTATTTAAAATTGAAAATAATATGGATCAATTTTCACCAGCTGAAAAGAAGGTTGCCATGTATATAATGGGGAACGCAGAGATTGTTCCGAATTTAACGACGAAAGAAGTGTCTACAAATGCGGGATCGAGTGAGGCGAGTGTTGTACGTTTTTGTAAAACAATCGGTATTGGAAGCTTTAAAGCATTTAAGATAGCACTCGTTCGTGAATTAACAATTGTTGATTATAATATTAACGACTTTTCAGTGATGAATACAGAAGATGGACCGTATGATTTGTTTAATAAAGTTACATATGTGAATAAAGCTGCAATTGAGGCGAGTGTTACTGCGATAGATAAGAAGGAACTTGAGAAAGCTGCTGATAGTATTGTGAAGGCTGATAAGATCATATTTTACGGTGTTGGTGGATCAGCTACACCGGCGATGGACGGAGCTTATAAATTTACTCGCCTTGGATTTACAGCGATGATGCTATCTGATTTTCATATGATGTTGCCACTCGTCACGAATTTAAAAGAGGGAGATATATTTGTGGCGATTTCAACTTCTGGGCGGACGAAAGATGTGCTCGAAATGGCGCAATATGCGAAGAAGCGAGGGGCTACAGTTGTTGCGATTACGAAGCTAGACCAATCATCTCCTTTATATAAAGCGGCAGACATTCGCCTTTGTATGCCAGATGTAGAGCAAGATCATCGCATTGCGAGTATTGCGTCAAGGATGACGCAACTGAATATGATTGATGCTTTATACGTTATTACTTTTAACCGTATCGGTAATAATGTGATAGATCAATTTATGGAGACGAGAGAAGAAGCTCTGCGGTTACGGAAGTTAAAGTGAAAAGATGGGGAAACCCATCTTTTTTGTGTGACTGGACATAAATTTGTCATGAAAAGAAATGAAATTTCATAAAATAAAAAAGTAATGTCGATTTTAAATTTCTTAAAGTTATAATAAAAGTGTGAAATAAAATTTCAAAGAAGGTGACAACATGTTAGAAAATTTATCTACAGAACATCGTAATGAGAAGACGATGAATTTAGATGAGATGAGCATAAAGGAAGTTTTACAAAGCATGAATCAGGAAGATCGGACTGTTGCGTTAGCAGTTGAAAATGAAATAGAAGAAATTGAAAAGGTTGTACAGATTGTTATTAAGTCTTTTGAAGAAGAAGGCCGTTTAATTTATATTGGGGCTGGTACGAGTGGCCGTTTAGGTATTTTAGACGCAGTGGAATGTCCACCGACATTTGGAACAGATGACAAAATGGTGCAAGGATTTATAGCAGGTGGATTGAAAGCGCTTACCAAGGCGGTAGAAGGCGCTGAAGATCGTGAAGAGTTAGCAGAAGAAGATTTGAAAAGCATTGGATTAAACGAGAAAGATACGGTTATTGGAATTGCAGCAAGTGGTAGAACACCTTATGTAATTGGCGGATTGAAATACGCAAGTAGTGAGGGAGCGAGTACAGCTAGTATTTCCTGTAATAAAAATGCTGAAATAAGTAAATATGCAAAACTAAATGTGGAAGTGGAAACAGGCGCAGAAATATTAACAGGCTCAACACGTTTGAAGGCTGGTACAGCGCAAAAACTAGTACTCAATATGATTTCTACAGTGTCTATGATTGGTGTAGGGAAAGTATATAAAAACTTAATGGTAGATGTTCAATCGACAAACGAAAAGTTAGTAGAACGCTCAAAACGAATTATTGTTGAAGCAACAGGCGCTAGTTATGAAGTAGCTACAGAGTATTATGAAAAAGCAAATCGAAATGTGAAAGCTGCAATCGTTATGATATTACTACAGTGTGAATATGGGGAAGCACTAGAAAAATTAAAATGTGCGAAAGGATTTGTGAAGAAGGCACTTTAAACTCTGGGGAGGGGGGATTCTGTTATGAAGAAAGAAGAGATAATGGCGAGTAGGATTACGGAGCAACTTGGGGGAGTAAAAAATATTCGTGGCATTGCTCATTGTATGACGAGGTTACGATTAACGCTTCATGATGAAAGTAAAGTGAACATGGACCTTTTGAAAAAAGTTGAAGGTGTTATGGGTGTGATTGAAGATGAAACACTTCAAGTTGTCGTTGGTCCAGGAACAGTAAATAAAGTAGCAGCTGAAATGGAAGTTTTAACAGGATTACGAATTGGTGAGGTTGCAGACCATCACCTTGAAGATCTCGGTCAAGAGATAAAGTCAGGGATTAAGAAGAAAAATAATACACCAGTGAAAAACTTTTTAAGAAAAATAGGAAGTATTTTCATTCCGTTAATACCTGGTCTTGTCGCATCAGGAATTATAAACGGGGTTGCTAACTTTGCGAAAAATGCAGGCGCCGACCCGAATGCAACATGGCTACAAATGTTACTATTAATTGGCGGCGGTATCTTTACATTCTTAGGCATTTTAGTCGGCTGGAATACAGCGAAAGAATTTGGAGGGACACCAGTTCTTGGGGCAATTGCAGGTATTTTAATTTTCAATCCAGCGATGGCGAATGTAAAATTATTCGGTGAAGCGCTAGTACCCGGACGGGGCGGATTATTTGCAGTTATTTTTGCAGCATGGCTTATGGTTGTAGTTGAAAGACAAGTTCGAAAAGCTGTGCCAAATGCAGTTGATATTATCGTGACACCACTCATTACTGTATTAGTGGTAAGTATAGTAACGATGTTAGCAATTCAGCCAGTTGCAGGTTTCTTATCTGAAGGAATTACAAGCGGAATTAATGCTATCTTAAATATTGGCGGAGCATTTGCCGGAGCTGTGCTTGCTGGAACATTTTTACCTCTCGTAATGGTCGGATTACATCACGGTTTAACACCGATTCATATGGAATTTATTAATCAAACTCACGTAACGCCTTTATTACCAGTATTAGCAATGGCTGGCGCTGGGCAAGTAGGAGCAGCGATTGCAATTTATGTGAAAACAAAAAATAAACGCCTTCGTAATGTGATTAAAGGTGGATTTCCAGTAGGATTTTTAGGAATTGGCGAACCGTTATTATACGGGGTTACATTGCCACTTGGGAAACCGTTTCTTACTGCTTGTTTAGGAGCGGCTGTCGGCGGTGCGTTCCAAGCAGTTATGAAAACAGCCGCACTCGGAATAGGTGTATCAGGATTATCATTAATTCCGTTAATTGCTGATAATAAATATTTATTATATTTCCTTGGTTTAGTGATTGCATATACTTTCGGATTTATCTTTACGTACTTCTTCGGATTTAAAGAAGAAATGGCAGAAAATATATAGAAAAAGAGAAAGGGGTTTCCTTTCTCTTTTTCTATTAATAGAGAGGGAGATTTATATGATAGGAGTTTCAATTTATCTTTCAAAAGAGCGAGTAGAGAAACAAGAAGCATGGTTAAAAATAGCGAAAGAAAACGGATTTTCATCTATTTTTACATCTCTTCACATTCCAGAAGATGATCCGAATACGTATAAGGAGTTAATTCAAATACTTGGGAAACAAGCTCTCGAAAATGAAATGGAATTAATGGTTGATGTCTTTCCAAAATCGTTAAACCATTTAGGAATAACGTATGAAAATGTGGAAGAGTTAGTAGAGTGGGGCATTACTGGTTTGCGAATGGATTACGGTATTGCACCAAAAGAAATTGCGCTCGTATCTCATAAAATGAAAGTGGCTTTAAACGCGAGTACGATTACAGAATCATTTTGGAAAGAGTTACTTGCGGAAAATATACGAGTAGATCGTGTAGAAGCGTGGCATAATTTTTATCCGCGTCCAGAAACAGGACTAGCAAAGTCGTTTTTACAAAAACAAAATAAGTATTTACATGATTGCGGAATAAAAACGATGGCATTTATTCCGGGAGATGATGAAAAACGAGGTCCTTTATATGGAGGTTTACCAACGTTAGAAAAGCACCGCAATATGCGGCCGCTTGAGGCGTATTTAGAACTTGTTCAAGAGTGTGCCGTCGATAAAGTGCTAATTGGAGACATAAGCGCGAGTCTAGAAAGGGTACAAGAAATCGCGATGGCGAGTAATGGGATTATTCCGGTGCGATATCAATCATTTATAAATGATAGCGACACTGTACAATTGATAGAAAGAGTGCATACGAACCGGCTTGATCCAGCACGTGATGTAATTCGCTCTGTAGAATCGCGTGAAGAAAATAAAGTTGTATTACAACCGATGAATACAATTTCAAGAAAACGGGGCAGTATTACAATCGATAATGAATTGTACGGTAGATATGCTGGTGAAATGCAAATTGTTATAAATGATTTACCTGAAGATGAGAGAGTGAATGTTGTTGGAATGGTGATTGAAGAAGATGTGTCTTTATTGTCTTATATAGGTGCTGGGGAAAAATTTCAACTTATTCTAAGTAATAGAGCGAAAGCTTGAATTAGCACTATTTTGTAAAAGACATTATTCGTAAAACGGATAATGTTTTTTGTTTTCTTTCAAAAAAGTGTTTGACGAATGAAGAGAAATACCGTATTGTTTTGTCTTGTGAATAAATGTTCATCATAACAAAACAAAAAAAGGAGAGTTCAAAATGAATCAATATATTGGTAATTTAATTATTCGTATCGTGTTAGGAGTTACGTTTTTTGCACACGGTTTAGCAAAGTTTCAATCAGGTATCGATAACGTAGCAGGATGGTTTACAAGTATCGGCTTACCAGGTGGTCTTGCATACGGCGTAGCAACAGTTGAATTAGTAGGTGGTATATTATTAATTATCGGTTTAGGTGTACGATATGTAGGATTGTTATTCGCTCTTATTTTGGCTGGAGCTATCGTAAAGGTAAATGGAGCAGCAGGGTTATTAGGAGATGGAAAGAATCCGGGATATGAATTAGATCTTGCTTTATTATCAATGGGTGCGTATTTATTCGTTGTAAAAGCAGAAGGATATGTAGATCGTTTCTTAAAAGAGAGAGTAATGAAAACGAAGTAAATTTCATTTTTTAAGTGTTGACTTGACGACTTGATGTAACTATAATGATTACATCAAGTTAGTTAGGTATAAAATGATACCGATATTTTTTTACACAAGATGTAACTATTCTGATTACACCTTGTGTAAAGTTTAAAGGAATATGAAAGCAGGAGGAAGTAACATGCTTAAATCAAATTTAGAAATTATTCGAAGCACATATGAAGGACCATCTTCTTCAAATACAAAACATTTAGCGGAAGCTCTCTCTGAAAAAGTAGAGTGGACAGAGGCAGCCGGTTTTCCGTACGGTGGAACGTATATTGGTGTAGAAGCAATAATGGAAAATGTATTTAGCCGTTTAGGATCAGAATGGGATAATTATAAAGCGAGTGTAAATACGTACCATGAAGTAAACGGAAAAGATGTAATCATTGCTGAAGGTGTTTACTCAGGAGTTTATAAAGAGACGGGAAAATCCTTTGAAGCAGACTTTGTTCACGTATGGAAACTTGAGAACGGAAAAATCGTGAAGTTTAAGCAGTATGTGGATAGTTATATTGTACGAGAAGCGATGAAGGCTTAAAATAAGGAAACAAATGGAATCGACTATGTGCAGGCGATTCCATTTGTTTATGTAATTATTAGGGGGAATGGGGAGTACATAATATGAAAAAATGGATAATAGGGACAATTACAATGATTGTAATTGTGATGGGGGCTTTATTCGGTGTTACTAAATTTCTTAATTATATAGAGGAGGAGGAGAAGAGCCTTAAAGTACAAAAAGTAATGGATCAACAGGAGAAGAAAGTAAAGGAAGAGAAGCCACAAGTTAGTGAAGATGAAATTATTTCTACAATGCATAGGATGGTACATCAAAAAGTGAAATCCTCTGAGAAATGGGGATTTATCGAAATGACAAATAAGGAAATTAGTAGTGCGAAGAACGCAGTAGAAAGCAGTACTAATTTTAAATATAAATCAAAGCTACTTTCTACCTTGGAGCGTTGGGAGAAAGGAGACTTTTCACAAACGGTTGAGGAGCATAACTTTTTGTGGGAAATTCAAGGTGGTGATACCGGAAAGGCAACAGAACGCTTATCGCCAGAAGAAGAAAAACAGTATGTGAAAGAAATGAAAGGTAAATAAAAAACATCGCCACTCTGGTGGCGATGTTTTTTCATTAAGAATGCTTTCGCACTAAAGCTCCAGTTGGCTGCGAAGCAACGGTTTTAAAATGAGAAAATAAATAACATCCTGTCACGACGATAATTGTCCCGAAAATTTGAATCCATGTTAGTTCTTCTCCGAGGAAAATAAAGGCTAGGATAGCTGTAAAAATCGGATTGAAATTTAGAAAAATACCCGATGTAGTAGCTCCTAATTTCTGTACACCAATGTTCCAAAATACCATACAAAGGACCGTTGAAATCAATCCTGTATATAAAAGTGATGTTATGAAGGAAGAATTAATATTGGAAACAGTGAAGTTGCCTATGTTAAATGGAAGCAATAAAATGACGCCAAAAATGCCAGAATATAACGTCGCCATTAGTGGTGTAACTGTTTTTGTCGCCCATTTACTACAAACAGAATAAATGCCCCAAATACAAACAGCCGCAATCATCCATAAATCGCCGCTATTAAAATGTAGTGAAAACAATAGAGCGAAATTTCCTTTCAAAAGAACAAGGATGACCCCGGAAAATGAAAGAATCATAGAAAGAATTTGAAGTGTATTTACTTTTTCTTTTAGAAATAACACAGAAAATAATGCAATCGAAATAGCGTTCAATGTAGAAATAAGACCTACATTCGTTGCGGATGTTTTTTCTAGTGCTAAAAATTGAAAAATGTTAAAAAGAACGACTCCTGAAATTCCCATAAGTATTAACGGAAGTATTGCAGAGCGTGGTGGAATGATTTTCTTCTCTTTAAACCATACCATTGGTAATAAACAAATGATCGCAATTATCCATCTTAAACTTGTCAGTGTCATCGGAGATGCATGATCGACGAGTGATTTCCCAACAACAAAATTTCCTCCCCATAATAAGCTCGTTAATAATAATAAAAAGACATAAAAATAAGGCATGCTAAAAACCCCTTTTTTGAAATAAGAATGAACTGTAAATAATTTTAGCATTTTTCTTTATTATCTAATATATTCTTTTGTATAATGGTTAAAACTCGATAAAATGTTTTGTTAGAAATCTTATTCGAAGAAAAATATTCAGTTTTATATAAGTTATGGGATGTTTCTTCGAATAATCATCGGTAAGAAAAAAGGAGGAATTTTGATGGAGTCATCTGTTATTAAAGTGCTTGATAATTTGGATGTGAAAATTTTAGATATATTGCAGAAAGAGTCACAAGTAAGTAATGCAGAGTTAGCACGCCGCGTTAATTTATCACCAGCTGCGATGCATGCAAGAATAAAAAGATTAGACGGGGAAGGATTCATTGATAAGCAAGTAGCAATTTTAAATCAAGAAAAGCTAGGTTTTGATTTACTTTGCTTTATTTTTATGAGCACGAATATTCATCAGTATGAAAAGCTTGAAGTGTTAGAACGAGAATTAGAATCTATGCCTGAAGTGCTAGAATGTCACTGTTTAACAGGAGAGTATGATTATTTATTAAAAGTTGCAAATCGTGATCGTAAGGAACTGGAGCATTTTATTAGAAAGCTGAATAAGCTTGGTATTACACGTATACAGACGAGTTTAGCACTGCGTGAAATTAAATATTCGACGGTATTGCCGATACGAAATGAGGAACCAAGCATTGATTAGATTGCTTGGTTTTTGTTTGTGAAAAATTCAGAAAAGTGATTGACGGAGAGAAAAGAGAGATGTATTATTATATGAAATTATGTATTAATATTCATTTAGTCTTATAAATATTATGGTACTAGGTAAGGGGATATAATATGGAAATCTTTAATGCGGTTACAAGTGATGTGAAAGAAATTTATAATCTCATTGAAATGTATGCAAAAGAGGGAGTTGTTTTACCGCGGTCTATTCTGTCTCTCTATCAATATTTACAATGTTTACACGTTGTGAAAGAAGACGGGAAAATTGTTGGAGTTGCTGGATTGCATGTATTAGGAGAAGACCTTGCAGAAATACGATCGCTAGTAGTTTCGCATACATATGCAGGAAAAGGGATAGGGCGTATGCTCGTAAATCATGTGATGGAGGAAGCTACGAAAATAAATGTAAAAAGAGTGATTTCCTTAACGTATGAAACAGTATTTTTTCAAAAGTGTGGATTTGATTTTGTAAATAAAGAAGCATTGCCAGAGAAAGTATGGATTGATTGTAGACATTGTCCAAAGGTTGATTATTGTGATGAGGTGGCGATGGTTCGGTATGTTGGATGAAATTTTAGAGAAAAATCACCCACTATTATTCAAATAATAGTGGGCATCTATATTTTAATACAAAATGAGATGGTATTAGGAATTTGAATTCGTTTTTCTCACGGCAAAATTATAAAGTGGATCTCTAAGTTCATAGTTATACGTAGAACCATCGACAAGTCCTACAACTTTATCGTTATCATAAAGGTCGAGCATAAATTGTGCCATTTGTTTTGCAGTATGAAATTTCGGTACAACACCATCATATTGAAACTCATCAATATTAAATGAACGCTGTGCAAATTCTGTTTCAGTTGCACCAGGAGCTAAAACTTTTGCTTGTAGTTTTGCACCTTGTTCTTTCAGTTCGTGAGATAGTCCTTCTGTAAATGCACTTACATAAAATTTCGTAGCACAGTACGTAACAGCATTGGCAACAATCGTGTATCCACCGCCTGATGAAACGTTAATAAGCTGTGTTCCTTCGGTCATTGAATAATCTCGAACGAAAAGGGAAGATAGTATTGTTAGTGCTTCTATATTTACATGCAACATCGTTTCTATCTTGTTTAAATTTTGTTCAGCAATTGAGGCGAAATTACCAAAACCTGCGTTGTTAATCCACGTTTCAATTTGAAAACTTTGTAGACTTTCATAAAATTTATAAACTTCTTCAGTGACGGATAAATCAGTTCTTCGAATGACAACATCCAATTCCGGATTCATTTCGTTAATTTTCAATTTCAATTCTTCTAATTCTGCTTGTCTTCGAGCTACAAGTATTAAGTTTTTTCCGCGAGATGCAAAGGCTAAAGCTGATTCATAGCCAATTCCTGAACTAGCACCAGTAATAACAGTATATTTCATATAAAAGCCTCCTAAATTCAAATTAATTTATTATGGTTAGATTGTATTTGTTAGAGTATACTCTAAGTCAAATGTTTTTTATAAAGTGAAACTTTAATCAGTGGGGGGGGTGTTCATCCCCCACTGATTATTAGCCCTCACCAATCGGGCGTTTACGGGCAGTTGATCTCCCACCTTGCTTCTTTGCTCCAGCCGAATTTTGAGGTGGGAGTTTTACTGCTCGTTAATGCGGGATAATTTGGATAAGGCAGTAAAATATATGAGAGTAAATGGCGTGCGGAGGGAGTATGATTATGTACACAATTAGCGAGGTAGCTAAATTATTAGGAGTGAGCACACATACATTACGTTATTATGAAAAGGAGAATATATTAATTGCAAATCGCGATGCAAATGGGAATAGATTGTATGAAGAGTCACATATAAAGTGGTTGCAGTTTGTAATGAAATTAAAACAAACACAAATGCCGATAGCAAAAATAAGAGAATACGCTAGATTATATACTGAAGGTGAGCATACAACCGAAGCTCGGTTACAACTTTTAGAAGATCATAAAAAATCTATTCAAACTCAAAGAGAAAACTTAGAAGTTACAGAGAATATGCTTGAAAATAAAATTATTGCATACAAAGCCTCGTTGGAAAATAAATAGATTAAAAAATCCTCCGTTTCTTATTACGTGATGAAAAATGGATTTGATCTATGAGTATTTCATCATAGTGTGCGGACAAATTAAAAAGAGCAGCTAGCAAAAGCTAACTGCTCTTTTTAAGGGATCTCTCCAAGGGGGAATGGAGAAAATATTTTGTTACTACCATTATTGCCAGATTATTAAGAAATATACATGTGAATTTAAGAAATTTAAAATATTTTTGGGTTAATAGAATCCGGGTGTTGACACTTTATCAATTGGTCATGTAGAATATTTATGAATGACATTCAGTCATTTTTTTCTGTGGAAGGGTGTAGATAAGCAACTTTTATATGTAGTTAGCTTAATAACGGAACAAATATAAGGATAAATGAGGATGATATTATTTTTTAAAATAGTAGTTAGCGTGAGATTATATTTTTTGAATTAAAAATGACTGACGGTCAGTCAGTAACAAAAGGTGAGAGATATGAAAAATAAAGCTTGGTTATATGTCATATTAACATGTATTTTTGAAGTCTTTTGGGTGTTTGGTTTTAATACAGCTCATACTTGGTGGCATTGGGCCATTATTGTAGGAGTTATCGCTGTTGATTTTCATTTTCTTTCTAAAGCGTGCGAACATCTTGCAACAGGGACTGTATATGCTGTGTTTGCCGGAGCTGGTACGGTAGGTACTTTCCTAATGGATGTATTCCTTTTCGGCGGCAGTTTCAGTGTAGGAAAACTATTCTTTATCGTGATGGTCGTAGCGGGCGTTATCGGTTTAAAATTGGCTGATAATAAAGAAGAAACTGTGGAAGAAACTATGGAAGGAGCTGCTTAAAAATGGGTTGGATTTTCGTATTTTGTGCTGCAATTAGTGAAATAGTCGGTGTGATAGGCCTTAAAATGTATAGTAAAGATAAGACGTTAGCAAATGGAACGATTTATATAGGTGGATTTGCAACTTCCTTCGCATTTTTATACACATCTTTCTTGTTCTTACAAGTAAGTGTGGCTTATGCGGTTTGGATTGGCATTGGGACTGCAGGAGCAGTGTTATTAAACATGTTCCTGTTTGGAGAATCGAAAAGTAAAGCTCGTATTATTAGTGTAGCTCTTATCGTATGTGGAGTGACGGGATTAAAGGCTCTTTCATAAGAAAATGATATTAAAGTTGAATCTCCTAACGATTTGTTGGGAGATTTTTATTATGAAAAGTGCACTATAATTGACAGTACAGCTAGTTATTTTATAAAATGAGTGACAGTCATTCAATACGCGTGTGAAAGGGTTTAGATGATGAATAAAAAAGAAAAAATTGTCTATGCAGCTATTGAAGTATTTCAGGAAAAGGGCGTTGAAAAAACGAAGATTTCTGATATCGTGAAATTGGCTGGCATTGCGCAAGGAACTTTCTATTTATATTTTCCTTCTAAGTTATCTGTTATGCCTGCAATAGCAGAAGTGATGGTTGAGAAGATGATACTTGCAGTGAAAGAAAAAGTACAGAACGATGCACCTTTTTCAAGTAAAGTTGAGCAGGTAATAGATGCAGTGTTTAACTTTATAGCTGAATATCGTGAAATACAAGCATTAATGTATGCGGGCCTTGCATCTACTGAACATATAAAAGAATGGGAAGCTGTATATGAGCCTCTTTATATATGGCTAAGTGAATTTTTAAGTGCTGCAAAAGAAGATGGTGAAATTCGCGATTCGGTTCACGCAGAAAGAACAGCAAAGTTATTTATCGCTCTTGTTGAATCAGCAGCGGAACAAGTTTATTTATATGATCATAAAGATGATGAGCAAGTCGAGCTACAAAAGGCAGAAGTACTAGATTTTTTAACACATGCACTACATATAAAAATATAAACAGTTAGGTGAACCTGTCTGAAAAAGGTAGGTTCATTTCTGTGAAAAACTGAATGATAATCATTCAGTTTGTACTTATGCATGTGTTGAAGGATAGAGTGAAACTTTTAATGAGTGGGGACATCTTCACTCATTATGAGCCCACGAATGGCGGGATAAAGAGAAAGCTTCTTGGGTATTATTTTTGAGAGGAACTTACGGGAAGAGGTGTTAAAAATTGAAGAAACCGATAAAAGAACAAAAGATGGTATTGATCATTCTTTTGAGTAATATATTTATCGCTTTTTTAGGGATTGGATTAATCATTCCGGTTATGCCATCCTTTATGAATGATATGAATTTAACAGGAAAGACGATGGGCTATCTAGTTGCAGTATTTGCAATGGCTCAGCTTATTACTTCACCTATTACGGGTCGTTGGGTCGATCTTTACGGTAGGAAGAAAATGATAATCATTGGATTATTTATTTTTGGTGTTTCAGAGCTTCTTTTTGGATTAGGAAAAGATGTGTGGATGCTTTATGCAGCGAGGGTGTTAGGCGGAATTAGTGCTGCGTTTATTATGCCGGGTGTTACGGCATATGTTGCTGATATTACCTCTATTCAAGAACGTCCAAAGGCGATGGGATATCTTTCAGCGGCTATTAGTACCGGATTTATTATAGGGCCTGGAATCGGCGGGTTTATTGCAGAATATGGTATACGTGTACCGTTCTTTGTAGCGGCAGTTATTGCCTTTATAGCGTGTGTGATTTCCGTCTTTATTTTGAAAGAGCCGTTAACGAAAGAGGAGCTTGCAGAGATTGCTACTAATACGAAAGAATCGAGTTTTATCGGAGATTTAAAGAAATCTTTAAATCCAATGTACGCTATAGCATTTATCATCGTATTTGTACTCGCTTTCGGTTTATCGGCATATGAAACTGTGTTTAGTCTGTTTTCTGATCATAAATTTGGTTTCACACCGAAAGATATTGCTGCAATTATTACGATTAGCTCAATTTTTGGAGTAGTTGTACAAGTATTTATGTTTGGGAAATTGGTAGACATATTAGGTGAGAAAGTGTTAATTCAATTATGTTTAATTGTAGGAGCTGTGTTAGCGTTTGTTTCAACTATCGTCTTTAATTATTGGAGCGTGCTTCTTGTTACTTGTTTTATTTTCCTAGCATTTGACTTACTTCGTCCAGCTTTAACGACGTTTTTATCAAAAGCAGCTGGGAAAGAGCAAGGGTTTGTTGCTGGTATGAACTCAACGTATACGAGTTTAGGAAATATCGCAGGACCAGCGATGGGCGGAATATTATTTGATATAAATATTCATTATCCATATGCTTTCTCAGGTGTTGTTTTAATAGTTGGCCTCGGCATTACATTTATGTGGAGAGAGAAACAGTTAGCTGAAAGTTTCGCGAAGTAATAAAACCCCTTACCATTGTAAGGGGTTTTTGTTTTACAAACTTAATCCAAACCGCTTTAATTCAATAAATATCCCCTCTAATTGCTTTCCTTTATCCGTTAATGTGTACTCTACACGAGGCGGAACTTCTGGATACACTTTTCTCGTTATTATGCCTTGTGCTTCTAATTCTTTTAGTCGAAGTGATAATGTTTTCGGACTAATCCCGTCCATTGATTTTTGTAAATCACTAAAACGTAATGTTCCTTCGATAAGAAGGTCGCGAATGATTAAAAATGTCCATTTTGTACTAATTACGTCAAGAGTTTTAGCGATAGGACATGGGATGCCAGGTAAACCTTTCGTTAATATAACTGGATCTATATTGGTCATGGAAATAGCCTCCATAAAAATTTTTTGAATGAATTTGCTTTATAGTATCACAAAACTATCTTTTTGGTAACTATATGAAAAAAATATCACTACTTCCATAAAGGAAGTTAATGCATATACAATAGCAATACGAAATACAAAGGGTTTGTATGAGGAGGAGGTGATTTCCATAGGTATGAAAAGGTTATTTGCGTTACTTAGTTTTTTTGTCATTTGTATTGTGCTTGTAGCGTGTAGTGGGGAACAAAAAACCGAAATCCAATTATTGAAGGAAATGCCGAAGCCAAAAACAATGACAATCGATCCTTCGCTAAGCAAAAAAGAAGCGACAGAAATGGTTCATGCAGCCCAGCGCTTTTATGCATTTTGGGATACAGGTAGAGAGGAACTTATTCCGCAGACGGTTACTGAAAATTTTTTCGATAACACACTGCCGAAAGGTCGACCACAAGGCACTGAAGGATTAAAGCTTGCGGCGCGAAACTTTCGTAAAGTAGTTCCAGACATACATTGTGAAGTTGAAGATTTATTAGTGGTTGGTGATAAAGTAACAGCTCGTCTTTCTTTTACAGGAACTCATAATGATAAAAAAATTAGTTTTTTTGCAATTGATATTTTGCATGTGAAAGACGGAAAGATAATGGAAGATTGGCATTTAGAAGATAATCTTACGCTGAAGCAGCAACTGGGCTTAATAGCTGAAGAGTAGATCATATAGGGGAGAGAAAAGCGATGGGAAATATTTTTATTATAAATGGACATGAAAAATACGGTACGAAAGAAGGACGATTAAATAGGACGTTAGTTGATTATATGGTAACTGTATTAAGCGAGAATCATCATGTGAAAACAATAACGATTCAAGATGGATACAATATTAAAGAAGAACAAGATAAGTTTTTATGGGCCGATGTTGTAATTTATCAAACACCAATTTACTGGTTTAGTGTTCCTGGATTATTTAAAACGTATATGGATGAAGTATATAAATATGGCTTGTTCTTTAAAGGTGCGGATGAATATGGAACAGGTGGTTTACTAAAAGAGAAGCAGTATATGTTTTCTACAACTTGGAACGCACCTGAAAAAGCATTCGGAGATAAGACGAAGTTCTTTGAAGGAGAAAGTTTAGAATCAGCGCTTAGTCATTTACATCGTGTGCAGAAGTTTCTCGGTATGAGCCCGCTAAAGAGTTTTGCTTGCTATGATGTGGTGAAGAATCCGGATATTGAGCAGTATTTATTGAACTTGAAAGATCATTTGGATGAAGTAATTAAATAATAGTTTGCATCTCTATGCGTAGAGGGTTCATCTTTAAACATGTAAAAGAAGGTACTACTAGGGATGTAGTACCTTCTCTTGCATTCATAAAAATTACTTAATTCTTATTGGCTTAAAGTCTTCATAAGTGAAATCTAATATTTTATCCCGCTATTTGTGGGCAGTAAAACTCCCACCTCAAAATTCGGCTGGAGCAAAGAGGTTAGGTGGGAGTCGGGCTGCCCGTAAACGCCCGATTGGTGAAGGCTAATAATCAGTGGGGGATGAAGAAAATCCCCACTGATTATAGTTTCACTTTATGAAATACGTTGAAAATCTTTACTCATACAGGACTGTTTTAGTTTTTTTGATTTTATCAAATATTTAATATCAGAGGTGTTATCATATGAAAGCTGAATATGATAATAGTTAATATACTCAAATAATGCAAAAATATAAATAAATAGGGCGAATGATAGCCCGCCTAAAGGTAAATGGGGATACCAAATTAAAAAATCAATAATAAACATACCAAGTCCTGTGATAATCAATCCTATATTTATCTTTTTTAGTCCTTTTAAATATTGAATGATCCAAATAGGCGTAACAGATGTTTTTTCTTTTTTTAGTCTTTTCCACTTTACATACCAGTAAACCGTTCCTTGTAGTAAGAGAAACTCTAAAAGAAGAAATGAGACCCAAAAAGAATATAGGGAATATAAATATAATGTAGGATAAGCATAATTAATTAAGTAACTTGTAAAAATAAAAGTAATGACTGAAAATAACTCACCTGTGTATAAATAGGAAAGCCTTCTTTCTATGTTTCTTCTCATAGTTCTTCTCCTTTTATCCCCCATTACATTTTAATGCGGGGATGGCTGTATCCATAACTTCGCAAAATTCGCCCAACCGAATGAATCAATTGTTACGTTTTTTAAAGAAGAAGGATATGTTTTTCTTTTTAAAACGTGATAGTTAAATAAAATGATGTGTTCGGCTTGTAAAAACTCTTCAATTTCATACATGAGCTCATAGCGCTTTTCTTTATTTTCTTCTAATAAAAATGTATCTAGCAAACAATTAATTTGTTTTTCATAGTGCGGATCCATGAATCGACTTATAAAACAACTTTTATTTTTAAATACATTTAAGAATGCAATTTCATGCTCGGCGGCAAACACTTCTCCCATTAAAATGATATCGGCATGTTTATCAATAGAACAGTCCATATAATCTGAAACAAGAAATGGATGAAGCTCTACTTGTATGCCTAAACGGTCGCAACGTTTCTTTAGGAAGACTGCGTCATTTGCACTATCTTTAAATGCGAAGAAGTAAATATGTATCGTTTCTCCATTGTATGTGCTCTTTTTTAAATACTCTTTTGCCTTTTCTAAAGAATAGGATCTTCCCTGAGCTTGGCGGCTTCTTTCAGGGAAAAAGCTTGATGCAGCAATTGTTCGTCTTCCTTCTATGTTACGAAGTATTGTTTCAACATCATATATTTCTCTCCAAGCTTTACGAAAGTAAATATCGTGATGGGGACCGGTTTTCTTAAAGTTGAAGCCAGCATAGATGCAACCTATTTCTTCTATTTGTATATCGTGTCTTTCGTTTTCCTTTTCATTTGGTAGTTCATAATCAGAATCTATTTTCACGTGGTCTGGAATACGCCAAAACTCAATACGGTCTAGTAGAGCTCGCTCTTTAAAATAATGGGTGAAAGCTTCAAGTATGATATTGTCTTCAGAGTAATGAGCAAGTTTAAAAGGTCCCGTTCCTATGTAGTGATGATTTTGGATACTCGCATCATGTGGTAAAATCGCGAGTTGCATGGAACTCATATAATGTAAGAAAAAAACGTTGGGTTTTGCTAAATGAAATCGTACTTGTAGTGGTGACGGTGTTTCAATTTGGACAATTTCTTCTGTTAACCATGCGTAAGGAGAATGAACTTGCTGCAATCTTTCAAATGAAAATTGAACATCTTTAGAAGTTAAAAGAGTTTCATTATGAAAATGTATATCTTTTCGTAAATAAAACGTCCACGTAAGTTGATCCTGACTTAATTCCCACGTATGAGCAATGTGCGGTTCCATTTTTTCTGTAATATCGTTATAAATGACTAATGTATCAAAAATTTGGCTAATAAGATGACCCTCTGTTGTTACAGCCGTAAAAGCCGGGTCTAATGGAAATATCTTTCTTGATATAGGGATCTTTAATATGTCATACATATCACTTGAAGGTTCATAGCCGAAATGATGATGTAGTTTATTTTCTATCTTTTTTTGAAGTGCAAGAGGAAGGGGCTCTTTTAAAAGAAGAAAGACATCTTTTAATTTTTCTTGCGCTAACAGTTCATCTGTATAGGATTCAATTGCTTCTACGAAACTATGTACAAATATAATTTCAGTTTTATTCCCGCGGCCTCGCCCTGGAGTCCAGCGAATTAATTGCTCCTCACTCATTTTCTTTAATAAAATTTTAACGTTTTTCGTACTGCAATATAAAATATCTGCTAATTCTTGTAAGCTATTTCGCATATGTTGCTGATCTTGTGAATGTAACCTTAAACGAATGTAATAGTCCATAATCTTCATACGTGTACACTTCCTTCTTTATAAAGTGAAGCTTTAATCAGTGGGGGTTTTCTTCATCCCCCACTGATTATTAGCCTTCACCAATCGGGCTTTTACGGGCAGCCCGACCCCCGCCTAACTGCTTTGCTTTCGCTGAATTTTGAGGTAGGGGTCTTACTGCCCGCAAATAGCGGGATAAAAGGGGAAACTCTTTAGAATATTCTAACCTTTTTCTTCCTCTTTTTCAAAGTAAAATGAATAAGCATAAGGAGGGGGAAAACGATGGGGTTTTGGAGTATGCATCGAAATATAAAAATTAGAATTATAACATCATTTTTAACAAGAGCTGTATCAACGATGATTTTTCCATTTATGGCAATTTATTTTTCAATAAAGTTAGGTAGTGCGGTTGCTGGTGCTTTACTACTAATTAATGTAATAGCTTCATTAATAATTGGTTTATACGGTGGGTATGTTGGAGATCGACTCGGTCGTAAAAAGGTGATGATTATCGGCCAAAGTATACAAGTCATTTCCATTGCTTGTATGGGAATTGCGAACTCAGACTATGTAGATTCACCGTGGTTAACGTTTTTGTTTATGCTCGTGAACAGTTTAGGATCTGGACTTATGAATCCAGCGACCGAGGCGATGTTAATAGATGTGAGTACACCTGAAAATCGAAAGGTGATGTACAGCATTAACTACTGGGCTATTAACTTATCGATTGCGATTGGAGCAATATTTGGCGGATTACTATTTGAAAACTATCGCTTACAATTGTTTATCGTATTAACGACTGTTGCGATCATTACTTTATATGTGATGGCTGTATATATGGAAGAAGTGTATGTTTCTCGAAAAACAGTAGAGAAGAAAAATGTATTAAAAGATATGGCGGATAGTTATAAAGTTGTTATGAAAGACCGAGCGTTTTTAATTTTTTGTGCAGCAAGTATATGTACATTATCGTTAGAATTTCAAATTAATAATTATTTAGGGGTACGTTTACAGAAGGAATTTGAAACGATTCACTTTTTCTTTGGAAATGGTTTTACGTTTGATTTAACAGGTATTCGAATGCTGAGCTGGATATCTACAGAGAATACAATTTTAATTGTATTATTTTCGGCGCTTGTTATTAAAATGTTGAAGAGCTTCAACGATTTAAAGATCTTATATGTAGGCTTATTTATTTATACAATTGGATTTACCATACTTGGAACGAGCAATAGCTTATGGATTTTATTAATTGCGGGGCTTTTCCAAACAGTAGGAGAGATGATGTATGTACCGGTTCGCCAATCTATTATGGCGGATATGGTGCCAAATGAGGCGAGAGGTTCATATATGGCGATTAACGGAATGGTCTTTCAAATGGCGAAAATGAACGGTGCATTAGGGATTATGTTAGGTTCATTTATTGCCTCTTGGGGAATGAGTGCGCTGTATTTTATCGTTGGTATGAGCAGTATTTTATTATTTATGAAGGCGATCGGAAAAGAGAAGTATGAGGATGAGAAAGGAGTTTCTCAGATTGGATAAAGTTATCTAAAAAGCGAACCGGTTATGCTGGGACTCGCTTTTTAGATAGCTTCTAAAACGGATCAACTTCAGCTAAATTTGGAGTGGCAATTGGATTTGTTAATAAGTTTTTCAGCTCACCTACTTCTGAGAGAGCGACAAGGATATAACCACTAATAAGGACGATGAGTCCAATGACCCGTAATGTTTGCAATTTAATGTCACGGCTATTTTCTTCTGAGTTGTTTTGGGGCGTTGAAGGCGGATTGTTGTTCATAATAGAGCTCCCATCTTTTTTATTTATCCCGCTATTTGCGGGCAGTAAGACTCCCACCACAAAATTCGGCGAATGCGAGGAAGTTAGGTGGGAGATAACTGCCCGATTGGTGAAGGCTAATAATCAGTGGGGGATGGACAAAACCCCCACCGATTAAAGTTTCACTTTATATGTGCGAAATCATTATTTAACTTATGGATAGGAATCGTATAGTCATTTTCACTATATGAGAAATGCCTACGAAAAGTGATAAGAAATTTTAGGGCGAGAAAAGAGGCTGTTGTGCGCAGCCTCTTTTTGATGTGGATTTAAAGTAATATTAAGTTACTTCTAAATTGATGCGATATTTTAAGGGAATTACTTGTAAGTTTAAATATATGTAAATGAGGCTATTTATAATCAATTATTAACATTTTAATAGTGAAGTTTTTTCTATTGGTAGGTTTATATGGACATGATAAAATAAAAGTAACTGTATATTGTGAGGGCGGGAGGTTGCAATCCTTTCTCTAATTTTAGAGAGAAAGGAGGTGACCGAATGGATTCTTTACTTCTTTTATTGCACGATGCTGTAAAAGTATTTTTTACGGTGTTAGCGGCTGCTTGTGCAAATGAGCTAGTCAAAAAAATTAGCAATAAATCTAACAAAAGAACCGCCCCTAAGGCCTGCAAGCGTAAGGGCGGTTCTAAACGAAAGAAATAAATTTTAGCAACCGACCACCTTGCGGTAACAGTTACTGGAAGAGATGTTAGCGCATCTTTTCTTTTATTTTATACGAAATAAAGCGATATAATACTTGTAATCAATTTCTATACTTATAGTATAACAAGCAGATATGAAAAATCAACCGGCACTATATGGCCAAAAAGAAAACATGTTATAGTGAACAGATATTTGAACTATAAAGAAGAAATCCTCTTCTTCGTTTTCGGTACGATAATAAATTTAATCCAGAGCATCCCAATGACTGCAATGATCAAACTATGTAGTAATTGTCCTGTAGCAATGAGTATAACAACTGAAAATACAATGAGTTGAATACTTAGTAATGTGAAAATTAAGCTAAGAAATTGATTCATTCTTTCTTCAGTGGCAATCGGATACAATGCCACGATAATATTTCCCGAAAAATACTTCCACAGCGAACGAAGCTGCATAGAGATCATATATAGGACGCAGTAAGCGATAGCGCCTTTTACGTATATATTCGGTACGAAATATAGGATGAAAGAACCGATTAACCCTAAGCGAATATATATACCGAAATAATCATTCCCACGTAAAAACGATAGTGTATGTAAATAGAAGAAAGTAGCTTGTTTTTTATGTAGTAAAGGTTCGATCCAATTTGTAAGCCATTTTCTGCCGTTTACTTGTTTTTTTAGCTGCGGAACATCGGTGAAGATGCTAGCGAATTGATAAAAGCGTATGTCCATTTTTTCTTCTTGTTCGATTATGTATTCCCACGGTATGCGCTTTGTAGGCTGTTTTTTTGTATATAGAAGTAGGAAGGAAAGAAGTAATAGTAAGCCGCCTAGCACAATAATATTTGCAACAGAAAATAGCATGTAAATGATAAGTGCATTACAAGTAATGCGCACTATAAGCCATATGTTTTTTTCATGACTATCACGCCATATCCAATGTATGTATATGTTCCAGCCCTTTAAAATCATTAAAACGATAAAGATTGTACATAAGAAAGGTACAGTCAATTGTAATGATTGCATAGCAAGCGGTACGATAATAAGGAACGTAAATACAAGCGGGAAAAGCTGAATGATGTAATTATATAGAAGAGATTTTTTGAAATAAGATGTTAATTTCTCTTCTAGTGCTAGTAAATAGACAGCGTCAGGTTTTTGAATAAATGTGCGAACTTGGCATCTCGTTATAATGAGTGTAAGTACGATCGTGATGAGTAATAAAGATATTCCTTTAGAAGGATCCGTTTTAAGAAACTTTGCGTAATAATATGCACCTACACATGAGACGAAGATGAAGCTATATAGCAAACCGTTAATCATACGTGCAAAGTATGTGATGGCATTTTGAATATGTTGTTGAAAGCGAGAGCTCCATAGTGATTCGATTGACATGTTTTTCACCTCTTTTTTCTATTATATATGTTTTATTAAGCAAAAAACGAGCAAATTGCGTTACGCAATTTGCTCGTCTTTCTTTTCGTTATTTTTTTTCTGATCACGATTCATTAATGGATAGAAGGCAAAGCCGATTACGAATAAACCAATTCCGAGAAGGAATGTTTTTATATCGGACGCGCCTGTTTTAATAACCCATAAAGCATAGCAAATTGCAATGACTGCGACCACGCCATCTATAATTCTTGCCCGTAACTCATTTTTATAAGTTTCACCAGTTGCGACCAGTTTTAACTGGAAGATTGGTGAAACGAGATATGGAATGAGGTAGGCTAAAGTTGATACTGTAATAACGAATGTATAAGCTTCCGCAATGGTTCCAGATAGTGTTGAGAATAAGAATACTTGCGACATAATGTTTGTTAATCGTAATGAGTAAATTGGACTTCCTTTTTTATTTGTTTTTGTAAAGAAGGAAGGGAAGAAACCTTCTTTGGCTGCTTGATAAGGTACTTCTGAGCTTAATAAAATCCAGCCTAATATTGAACCGAATAGGGAAGTAAGAGCAAGTAATGCCATAAGTTTCCCGCCGCCGTGACCCATTGCAGCGTTTAATGCGTCTGCTAATGGACGTTCAGAAGCTTGTAATTTATCAACGTGAAGTACACCCATTGTTAAAATTGTAATTCCTAAGTAAATTGCAACTGTGATAAGTAATCCTGCAACAGTGGCGCGTTTTACCGTTTTTGGGGAGGTAGCTCGGTTTGATAAAAGAACGGCTGATTCAATCCCGATAAATGCCCAAAGCGTTGTAAGAGCCGCTAAATTTACTTGTGAAAGGAGGCCGTGTGATACGCCTTCTTTATCGATCATTGGTGTGTACCATTGTCCAAACTTTGAAGCTTCGAATGCAAATAAAGTAACGACGATGAATAGAAGGAATCCAGTCACTTTCGTTGTCGTTGCTAAGAAGTTTAGCTTCCCAGCTCCGCTTACACCGTTTGTTAAAATTAAATGTGTGCCCCATAGTAAGACAGAACAAATAGTAAATGTAATTAGTTTTCCAACTTCTATATTGAAAGAGCCAATTGAAAACAATAGACGCGTATCTTTCATAATTGGGAAGAAGAGTGATAAATATCCCGCGAAAGATGTGATAATGGCAACGTTACTTGCCCAATTTGCTACCCAATATCCCCACACCATGCTGAAACCAGCCATTTTTTTCTTTTTTGGTGATGAGAATAAAGCATATGCATGACTTTGTGGTCCTGTCGTTAAATCAGGACGACGAATTGCTAAATTACCGAAAACAAGAGCTAGCATTAAAACACCAAACCCTGTTGTTAACCAAGCTAAAGTGACACCGAGAGGGCTAGCTGTTTGTGCCAACGTACTTGGCACCATGAAAATACCAGCGCCAACCATGTTACCGACAACGAAAGCTGTTAGTACCCAAAAGCCCCATTTTTTTTGTTGCATAGAAAATACCTCCAAAGTTAGTATAACCAAGTCAAGCGAGGAGATATGTATGTCTTCCTGCTAGGGAAGAGAAGTTCCAAACAAAACAAAAAAAGCACGTAATTTGCCGCTACATGCTTTCTATCTTATAAGAAACCCACGACATACCTCTCGATAGCTCTCCACAAACGAAACGTTTGTGACAGTTCTGCACTTATTAAATGCAGACCCAGCAAGCGCGCATGGTGGGCACGTCTTACTTCGGCAACCATTCCTTTCTCATTCATTCATCAATGCCACTACATCTCCTGAAATGATACTCTTAATGATTGCAACCTCTACCTCACCGAGATACGAATGAGGATTTATGTATTAAATTAACATGTTTAAGAGTAACAAATGTATTTTTATACGTCAATGGATATAGTAATAATCAGATTATAGAGAAGAGTTCGTTATTAGGTCCTGTAGGATTTAAGCCGCTTCATAATACACAAGTGTTTCGGAAATTTAAAAAGCAGCTGACCTAAATATTAGATCAGCTGCTGAATATAAGATTAAACTAAGTTTAATACAGTTACTTTTTGACGAGTCATAGACTCAAGGCTCTTACGAATACCTTGTGCGCCCATACCTGAACCTTTTACACCGATGAATGGGAAGTGGTCAGGACCGCGCTCTGTGCGTCCGTTAATTTGAACAGAACCAGTGTCGATTTTGTTAGCAATTGCAAATGCTTTGTTAATGTCTTTCGTGAAGACACTTGCTTGCAAGCCAAACTCTGATTTGTTAGCAATTTCAATCGCTTGTTCGTCAGAAGAAACACGGATGATTGGAAGGATTGGGCCAAATGGCTCTTCCCAAGCAACTTTCATTTCTTCTGTTACGTTGTCGATTAATGTTGGGTAAATTAAGTTACGCTCACGTTTGTTACCGATAACGATTGTTGCACCTTTTTCAGCAGCATCGTCAATTAAACCTTGAACGAAGTCAGCAGATTTGTCGTCGATTAATGGAACGATTGTGCTGTTTTGTTCTGGAGATCCAACTGATAGTTCAGCCACTTGCTCTTTTAATAAGCCAGCTAGTTCGTCTGCTACATTTTCGTGTACAAGTACACGTTTAATAGCTGTACAACGTTGACCTGAGTAAGAGAATGCACCGCTTACGATATGCTTTGCAGCTTCTTGTAAGTCTGCATCTTCACAAACGATACCAGGATCTTTACCACCAAGTTCTAATACAAGTGGAATCATCGCAGCTTTTTTCGCTAAATGTTTACCTGTATTTGTACCACCTGTGAACGATACCATATTTACGCCAGGATGTTCTACTAAGTAGTCACCAATTACAGAACCGCGTCCTGTAGCTACGTTTACAAGACCTTTTGGAAGGCCCGCTTTATGAAGTGCTTCAACCATTTTAATACCGCTAATAGCACCTTGAGTTGCTGGTTTGAAGATAACAGCGTTACCCATAATAAGTGCTGGTGCAAGTTTTGCAGCAGATAAGTTTACTGGGTAGTTAAACGGTGCGATTGCTAATACAACACCAAGTGGTGCGCGTTGGATAATCGCAAGTTTAGATTTAGATCCACCAGGGAAGCTATCACCCATCATGCTTTCACCGTGCATGTGAAGTGCTTCGTCAACTGTGTAACGAATTAAGTCAGCTGTACGAACGACTTCTTTTTGCGCATCTTTATATCCTTTACCGACTTCTTTCATAATGATATCGGCAATTTCATCTTGCATATTTACGAGCTCATCAGCCCATTTATATAAATATTTTGCACGATCTTGTAGAGAAGCTTCAGCCCATGATTTTTGAGCTTCTTTTGCAGATGCAATTGCTTCATCCACTTCTCCGCGAGTAATTGCTTGTACTTGCCCAATTACTTCGTGTAAGTATGGAGATGGAATGTCGATTGTTTGACCAGAAGAGCTTTCTCTCCATTCTCCGTTTAAATAAAATTTGTACGTATTGCTAGTTGTCATGATTAGTCCTCCTAAAATAGCAACTTGTAAGAGTGAGTATAAGGTGATTGTAGGTGGTTTGATAATATTTTTCAAATGAAATGTTTGTGAAAACGATTTCTTACTATTTTTTTATTTTGTATGCCCTTTCTTACAGAAGATTCCCTTATTTCAAACTGAATTATAAGTAGAATGCATCACTTTCATTTTTTGTGATAAAAGATTATTTTATTCTAAAGGGAAAAAAACAATTGACAGAATACTCAATAAAGTTGTAAGATTATAAATGGAAAATAAATGAAGGGGGTGTGCGTAATGATTGTAATCGTAAATGTAATGGGCTTAGCTCTGTTAAATGGCGGAAAACATTCATATCATTACGCAACCCGTGCGGATATATAGGACCTTTGTGTCTTATGAGAAGCGTACGTTGCGTATATCGTAACGTACGCTTTTATGCATTCTATTGCATATCGTCAAGCGGCGGTATGCTTTTTTTTGTTTATCTTCCCTGTTTTCGTAGTTACTATAAAAAGTAAGAATTTGGAAGGCGGAAAAATGTGAAGAAATTGTATGGCTTACGAAATGTAAATGTGATGGATTTGGATAGCGGATAAAAAATGAGGGTCAAATGAGAACGAGAAAGGAGAGGTTACATTGTTTTCAGTATTACTAAAGTTAAGCTGGTTTTTTAGGGAGCATTGGAAAAGGTATAGTATCGCAATTGGGGTACTTTTAATTGTAAACGTGATAGAGGTAATTCCTCCGAAAGTGTTAGGAATTACAATTGATAATATTAAAACAGGAGCCTTAACGAACGAGGCGATTATGCAATATATTTTTATTTTACTTGGGGTAACGATTGGTGGGTACGTGCTTACTTTCATTTGGCAGCACCAACTATTTGGCGGTGCATTCGTACTTGAGAAAACGATGCGTTCAAAATTTATGGGGCATTTACTTAAGATGACACCGACGTTTTATCAAAAAAATCGTACTGGCGATTTAATGGCGAGAGCGACAAATGATTTAAAAGCAATCTCCATGACAGCTGGTTTTGGTATATTAACGCTCGTTGATTCTAGTCTATATATGCTTACAATCGTTTGTATGATGGGCTTTTCAATTAGTTGGCAGTTAACATTTGCTGCGCTTATACCGCTTCCGATTATGGCGTTTGCAATGAATATATACGGAAAGAAATTGCATGAAAGATTTACAGTCGCGCAAGATGCGTTCGGGGATATGAATGATAAAGTGCTTGAATCAATTGCGGGTGTACGCGTTATTCGTGCGTACGTACAGGAGAACGCTGATCAAGAAAGGTTTCATCATTTAGGAGATGACGTATACGAGAAAAATATGAGAGTAGCAAGAATCGATGCATTATTCCAGCCAACTGTGAAAATGCTCGTCGGTCTTAGTTATTTAATTGGTTTAGTGTACGGTGCATATCTCGTATTTCAATCAAAGGTGACACTCGGTGAGCTCGTTTCTTTTAACGTCTATTTAGGGATGATGATTTGGCCGATGTTTGCAATTGGTGAATTGATTAATGTTATGCAAAGAGGAAATGCTTCGTTAGATCGTGTAAATGAAACGTTAGCTTATGAGCCAGATGTAAAGAATCCGAAAGATCCAAAGGTTGTACAAGAGCCAGATTACATTCAGTTTGATAACGTTACTTTTTCATATCCTTCATCAATTGAAACAAATTTAAAAAATGTTTCGTTCTCATTAAAACAAGGAGACACACTTGGAGTTGTTGGGAAAACAGGAAGCGGGAAAACGACGCTCGTTCGTCAACTTCTTCGTCAATATCCACTTGGGGAAGGGGATATTGCGGTTTCTGATGTGAAGCTAGATAAAATTACGAATGATAACGTACTTGGCTGGATTGGGTATGTACCTCAAGAACACATTTTGTTCTCAAAAACAGCGAAAGAAAATATTTTATTTGGAAACAGAGAAGCGACTGAAGAAGAACTTGAAAAAGCGATTGAAATAGCTGCGTTTAAAAAGGATTTAGAGTTTTTACCAGAAGGTTTAGAAACGCTTGTTGGAGAGAAAGGTGTTTCTTTATCAGGTGGGCAAAAGCAAAGGATTTCTATTGCGAGGGCTGTTATTCAAAATCCGGAAATTTTAATTTTGGACGATTCTTTATCAGCTGTTGATGCTCGCACAGAAGCAGCAATTATTGAAAATATACGAACAGAAAGAAGCGGGAAGACGACGATTATAACGACGCATCGTTTATCAGCGGTGCAGCATGCTGATTGGATTCTCGTTATGGATAACGGTGAGGTTATTGAAGAAGGTTCGCATGAAGCGCTCGTTCGAAATGGGGGCTGGTATGCTGAGCAGTTCGACAGACAGCAAGGTGAAAGTGAAAGTGAAAGTGCGGATAGCGGGGTGAAAATATGAGTGTTTCAAAACGGTTGTTTCAATATGCGATGAAAGTGAAGGGGCCGATCTTTGCAGCGATGGCGATGCTATTTGTTTTTGTTATTGCTGAGCTCGCGGGTCCTTTCGTCGCAAAAACGATGATTGATGAGCATATCGTTGGAATAGAGAGACCTTGGTATGAAACAGAAAAGAGTGAGGATGCAGTTTCATATAATGGCGCCTTTTATAAGCGAAGTGATCGCTTTGAACAAGGTGAGAAAAAAGGGAAAGAAGTCCGAGTGATTCAAGTTGGTTTTCAGTACTATTTTGTGCCGAATAAAATAACGCTTGAAGGAACTCGTACTGTTAAGGGTGATGTAGTTACAGTAAAAAGTGGTAAGGCAGTGCAAGTGTATAAAGTGAAAGCCTTAACGAAAGAAGAAGTATTTGCGTTTTATAAACCGGAAATAAATCGTTTACTATTACTTGGCGGTGGTTATTTCGCTTTATTAGTAGTCGTATCATTATTTGCATACGGAAAGCAGTTCTTCTTACAGAAGGCGGCAAACAAAATTATTCAAATTATGAGGGAAGACGTCTTTTCCCATATTCAAACGTTGCCAATTCGTTATTTTGACCATTTACCAGCAGGGAAAATTGTTTCGCGTGTAACGAATGATACAGAGGCGATTCGTGACTTATATGTAACAGTACTTGCGACATTCGTCTCTAGCATTATTTATATTATCGGGATTTTCGCTGCTCTATTCTTACTCGATGTGAAACTCGCGATGTTCTGTTTATTAATTATCCCGATTTTAATTGTTTGGGCGATTATGTATAGAAAGTATGCGTCTGTATACAATCATAAAATGCGTTCGCGTTTATCGGATATTAACGGAACAGTGAATGAATCGATTCAAGGGATGCCAATTATTCAAGCATTTCGTCAAGAGCGTGAAACGAAGAAGGAATTTGAAGAGCTCAATGGCGATTATTTTAAATATCAAAATAAAATTTTAAATTTAAATGCAGCAACTTCGCATAATTTAGTGTCTGTATTAAGAAACATCGCTTTTACAGGTGTAATTTGGTATTTCGGTGGTGCTTCATTAAGCGCTTCGGGCATCGTTTCACTCGGGATACTTTATGCTTTCGTCGATTATTTAACGAGGCTATTCTCGCCAATTACGAATATGGTGAACCAACTTGCTAACTTAGAGCAATCGCGTGTTGCATCAGAGCGTGTCTTTGAATTGCTAGAGGAAAAGGGAGAGGCAGTAGAAGAAGAACGTATGCCTCGCTTAACCGGAAATGTGAAATTCGATAATGTTTCGTTTTCTTACAATGGAAAAGATGAAGTGTTAAAAAATATTTCTTTTGAAGCGAAACAAGGGGAGACAGTGGCACTTGTTGGCCATACTGGATCAGGAAAAAGTTCCATTATGAATGTGCTCTTTCAATTTTATGAATTTCAAAAAGGGAAGCTTACGATTGATGGTCACGATGTAACAGAGATGCCGAAACAAGCAACACGTGAACATATGGGAATTGTATTGCAAGATCCGTTTTTATTTAGCGGGACAGTGGCATCCAATGTAAGCTTAGAAAATGAAGAAATTTCAAAAGATCGCATCGTAAAGGCGTTACGTGATGTTGGTGCTGAAAGGTTTGCAAACAATTTAGATGAAGAAATTACGGAGAAAGGAAGTACACTTTCAACCGGAGAACGTCAGCTTATATCGTTTGCCAGGGCACTTGCTTTTGATCCGGCGATTTTAATTTTAGATGAAGCGACTTCCAGTATTGATACAGAAACAGAAGCGATGATTCAACAAGCGCTAGAAGTTGTGAAAAAAGGACGAACGACGTTTATTATCGCTCATCGTCTTTCAACAATTAAAAGCGCTGATCAAATTATTGTGCTCGATAGAGGAACGATTTTGGAAAAAGGTTCCCATGATGAATTAATGAAAAAGCGCGGGCGTTATTACGATATGTACAAAACGCAAATGGAAGGAAACCAGAGCGCTTAATTTTTAGAAGAACTTGCGATTTTCGCAAGTTCTTTTTTGATTGGATTGTCCGTTGAGAAGTTAATATATTTCACCGGCAGAAAAACTTATAAATAAGTAAGTATTGTTTTACCTTTTTCTTTATAAATGCTATATTTAAAAATGTTACTTATTTTTTGTATGTAGCAGTATTTTGCCATTTTGTTTGATTATGAAGAAAAAGGATAAACTAAATAAGAACATTTTCATTGAAAAATTGTTCGAAATTGCATACAATCAATATAGTTTTTAAATTCCTATCAGAATACTTGGAGGACTACTATCATGAAAAAATTATTTTCAGTGCTTGCAGTAACTACATTAGCGATTGGGATTGTAGCGGGCTGCGGCAAAGAAGAGAAAAAAGATACAGCTAGTCAAGATGCGTTACAGAAGATAAAACAAAGCGGTGAGCTTGTAATTGGTACAGAAGGTACATATCCACCATTTACGTTCCACGATTCAAGTAATAAATTAACTGGATTTGACGTTGAATTAGCAGAAGAAGTTGCAAAACGTTTAGGTGTAAAACCTGTATTTAAAGAAACACAATGGGATAGCTTACTTGCAGGAGTAGATGCGAAACGTTTCGACATGGTGGCGAACGAAGTTGGTATTCGTGAAGATCGTCAAAAGAAATATGATTTCTCTAGTCCATACATTTCTTCTTCAGCAGCATTAGTTATTGCGAAAGATAAAGATAAACCTGCTACTTTTGCTGATGTGAAAGGGTTAAAAGGGGCACAATCTTTAACGAGTAACTATGCAGATATCGCTAAGAAAAATGGTGCAGAAATCGAGGGTGTGGAAGGGTTTAGCCAAGCAGCTGAATTATTAAATTCTGGCCGCGTTGATTTCACAATCAATGATAAATTATCAGTGTTAAACTATTTAGAAACGAAAAAAGATGCGAAAATTAAAATTGTAGACACAGAAAAAGAAGCATCACAAAGTGGATTCTTATTCCGTAAAGGTAGCGACAAACTTGTACAAGAAGTAAATAAAGCGTTAGAAGATATGAAAAAAGATGGTACGTACGATAAAATAACGAAAAAATGGTTCGGTGAAAATGTTTCTAAGTAGTGCAGTGATCTCAGATCGATTGTCTACATGGATAGATATTATGCAGACTTCCTTCTCGCCTATGCTGAAGGAAGCTGTCTTTACGACAATTCCGTTAACGCTTATTACATTTATTATCGGTATTATACTTGCGACGTTAACAGCGCTCGCGCGTATTTCAGGTAGTCGTATTTTACAATGGATTGCTCGTATCTATGTATCTATCATTCGCGGAACGCCACTTCTTGTACAGTTATTTATTATTTTCTATGGCCTTCCAACTCTTAATATTGAGGTTGAGCCATATACAGCAGCAATTGTTGGTTTTTCATTAAATGTTGGTGCATATGCATCTGAAATTATTCGTGCTTCTATTCTTTCTATTCCGAAAGGACAGTGGGAAGCAGCTTACACAATTGGGATGACATATCCGCAAGCATTAAAACGTGTTATTTTACCGCAAGCGACGCGTGTATCTATTCCGCCGCTTTCGAATACATTTATTAGTTTAGTGAAGGATACTTCATTAGCATCGTTAATTTTAGTAACAGAAATGTTCCGAAAAGCGCAGGAAATTGCGGCAATGAACTATGAGTTTTTAATTGTTTATTTCGAAGCAGGTCTAATTTATTGGGTAATTTGCTTCTTATTATCTATCGTGCAACAAATATTAGAAAAACGTTCAGAACGTTACACTCTAAAATAACCCTTTCATAAAAGGAGTTTTTGTTTTTATGATTTCAATTCAACATTTACAAAAAAGTTTCGGAGATAATACCGTACTAAAACATATGGATTTATCAGTTGAGAAGGGCGAAGTTGTTGTTATTATCGGGCCATCTGGATCTGGTAAAACGACGTTTCTACGTTGCCTCAACGTGCTAGAAACACCGAACGCTGGTAACATTCGCATCGGTAATAAAGAGCTCGATTTCTCTAAAAAAGTATTGAAGAAAGATATTGTAAATCTTCGTACACAAACAGGTATGGTATTCCAGCACCATAATCTATTCCCGCATTTAACAGCACTTCAAAATGTAATGGAAGGGCTCGTTACAGTGAAAAAGATGGGGAAAGAAGAAGCGAAGAAAAAAGCAAACTATTTCCTTGAAAAAGTTGGTCTTGCGGATAAAGTAGACTTATATCCGTTCCAATTATCAGGTGGACAACAACAGCGTGTTGGAATCGCTCGTGCGCTTGCGATGGAGCCGGAAGTTTTACTATTTGATGAGCCAACTTCAGCACTTGACCCTGAGCTAGTTCAAGAAGTTTTAAAGGTTATGAAAGAACTTGCTAAAGAAGGAATGACGATGGTCATTGTAACGCATGAAATGCGCTTTGCTCATCAAATTGCGAACCGTGTTATTTTCATGGATGGCGGTGTCGTTGTCGAACAAGGTACACCGGAAGATGTATTTACAAATCCAAAAGAAGAACGAACGAAGAAGTTTTTACAAATGTTGCAGTAAATTAAGGAAGGTCTCAGGGCATATGCCCTGAGACCTTTTTGCCATATATATTTATTTTTGGAATCCGCCAAGGCTTTGCTCAGCCATTGCAACTAAACGTTTTGTAATTTCTCCACCAACAGAACCGTTAGCGCGAGCCGTAGAATCTGCCCCTAATTGTACACCAAATTCTTGAGCGATTTCGTACTTCATTTGATCGATTGCTGCTGTTGCACCTGGTACTACTAATTGATTGTAAGAACTTTGGTTTGCCATAGGAATATATCCTCCTTAGAGTTATAAAAGTTTTTTTGGTTGGACTAGCTGGATTTGAACCAGATTATCGCCCCGTTTGGCGCTAATCCATCGGTAATTAAGTTTGTACTCATAGTATGGATGTTACCTAGAAAGATATACAAAATAATAATTTGTAAATTTTGTAAAAAACATTTCATCATTTCGTAAAGTATGAAATAAGAGTAATCGTTGTATTTTTAAGAAAGAAGGCTAAACTAAGAGCGAAATCATATGCGTTAATTTTCTGTGTATAATCAGCTGTGCTTAAAGCTTAGTAAAATAAAAATTAAATCGGCATCAACTGTGTATTTCTGTTTTAATCCGGGATGGGGCAGGAAAAGGAACTAACTGCTCCTATGCAAGGCTGACGTTTTTTTAGCTTGATGTTATTAAAAAGATTAGAGAAACAAAAATGAAAATGGTATCAACTTCGTATTTCTGTTTTAACCCGGGATGGGGCAGAAAAAGGAACTAACCGCTCCTATGCAAGGCTAGATGCTCTCTTCCATTTAAAAAAGAGAGGCTTTTAAACGAAAATGTAATTAAAGTGAGATAAATTAAAGCTTAGTAATATAAAACCTAAAATGGTATCAACGGCATATTTCTGTTTTAACCCAGGGTGGGGCAGAAAAAGGTACTGACCGCGTCTACGCACGGCTAGATGCTCTCTTCAATCTAAAAAAGAGGCTTTTTAATTGTTTTTAAACGATAACATATGGAGGAATAACGATGGGGATTTGTCCGCTTTGCAACGCGCTAGAATCACAAACATATTCTTGTCAAAATTGCCAAGGAATACTCCAAGATTATGGGAAAGCTGTAGACTACATAGATGATTACAGTGCATATATGGATCAGGAATTATTAAGTGCGGTAGACGGTTTAACACATAATAATTCAAATGAGTACTGCAATCATATTTTTTATTGCGGAGTATGTAATGTGGAAACGGAAGTTGTAGTAAAGTTTGTATAAATAGAAAACTTCCACCTTATGAGTGAGGTGGAAGTTTTTGTTTTTGTATTTGTGAGTTAATCATAGGGGACGGGATATTTCCGTTGTCAGGTGCAGGATCTGATTGTATTTGAGATGTTTTTTCTTTCGGACCGCACAAAGAATGTTCAGTTAAATAGATGGCATATTCATAAAATAATTGGCGCGTAAGTTCACTTTGTTCTTTTAACTTTTCATCTTGGAATACAGTTCGCCCCGGTTTAGAATTTGCTTCAAATAGCCACGGATTTTCCGCGGTGTCTAAACCAATGTCAAAACCAATTTCTCCAATATTCCCGGTTACTTGTTGGTCGAGTGCATAACTGATTTGTAAGGCTGTTTGTTTTAGTTTATTTTCAATTTGAACTTGCTTTGTTGAATCAGGAAACAGTTCCTGAAGTAATTTCGTATCACCACCGCTATTTACATGAGTTGTTAAGCTACCTTTGCCGGCGATTTTTGCGACGATTGCACTGACTACCCAATTACCAAAATGGTTTTTATTTGTATGAATGCGAAAATCGACGGGTTGCCCTTCGAAGCGGAGCAGTGAGATACCTTGTTGTACGATAAACTTTTTTAAATCATGTCCTCTTAACACATGGTTAAGAAGTGCTTCTAATGATTGATACTTTCTTAGTTTATTTTGTTCATTTTCACGATAACGACAATAGTAACGATTATCAGTTTGAGAATAGAGTATTTGATGAATATTTCTCCCGAAGCTACCGTGTATTGGTTTCATATAAATATACTTATACGTACCAAGAAGTCGTTCTACTTGTTCAAAATGCTGAAATGCCTCTGTTTTTGGTAAGAATTGTTTAATCGAATCTTCTTTCATTAAAAGTTGATGCACTTCCCATTTGTTAAAAAACCCTGGATTAAACCACGGAATCGCATAGTCGCTTTCTAATCTTTTCTTTGCTCTTACGATAGGTTTGTAATTTTCTGCTTGCCGATTTGGTAAACGGTCGTAAATGACATTTGGTAAAGGGACTTTGTTTTTTACCCATTTGCTTTCTTGAAAGAAGTACCCTTCAATGGTTTCCTCTTCCCAGTTTATATGTTGAATGCCAAAGACAAATACAAATGGCTGCAATGTGAATGGTGGTGTTAGTAACTCACTGAGAGAAGTAGAACGATTTCCTAAAGGAGAATTAGAATCATCGTTAAAGCCAGTTGTGAAAATCCCGATTAATGGACCGAAAACAATTGTTTGATTTTGTATGAAGGCATGGATTGTTGCTGAATGTGGTAGTAAAAGTTTAGTTGCAATTTGTTCTCCAATAATGATTTCTCGAGTGAATGAATAATGAATTTTAATATTCTCACATGTAATATAACGTAAGCCAAAGGAAAGGGATGTAATTGGTGGTGTAATAGAAAAAACGTAAGGTAAAGTAATACTATTTGGATTCTCATCTGAAATACTTAATGTATATATGTGCTCTTTCAACGGGGGTTTCCTCCTTTCGTTAAGGTGTAAATCGGCTAAACTTTAATGGACCATGAAAAATTTGTTCAGCCAGTTCGTCGTTGTACCTAGTATAAACTTCGTAAGACGGCATCGTATTGACGTACATAAGCCAAATGGCACCTTTTTGATCCATAATGGTAGAAAGCTCTAATTCAAATAATGACGAATAGGACTGATCGAGTGTTTTAAACACTTCACTTACAACATCATGTAAAGCATCTTTCAATAATTGAACGCCAGGTGGAGAAAGTAAATATTTAATTTTAGAAAACGGATGTAACTTAGAACGTTCTGTTGCTGAAAGTAAAAATTGTGCTGGGAATGAAGATTTTTGTATAAATTGACCGAGAACGTTCCAAGTCTGTTCTTTATTTTTTTGCATAATGGTTCGAATATGAATCGGATATGATAGTTGATTTGGAGGTTGTAACATTGGATGAATCATATAACGGGATGAGTGTACGTTCGATTTGCACCATGATATAAATTCATCTGTTTGTTTGAATTGAGTAGAAGTATGCTGCTGTTCATTTACTGTATCGATATGAAATGTTTTATTTTTGTAAGTGGCCCGATATAAATTTTCATTGGAATGTATATTGATTGGTCTTATAATAATATCTCTTGTTTCTAGTAGTAATTTAAAAATTCCTTGTACTGTTCCTTTTTTTATTTTTGGTACGTAAGGGGAAAGACGTTTATTAGTAAGAAAAAGATTGTGCAAATCGCTTGGATTAATAAGTGTGTTGTTTAAAAAAGTAGTGGAAGAACGTTTGTGTAATGAATGAATAATCGCATTTGCTTGTTGGAATTCCTCATCCTCTTTGAAATGACAACGATCATATATATATGAAGGAATGGGAAAGGTTTGATTTATCCAATTTCCTGTATCTGTATCGTAAATAAGACCGGAAACAAGATCTGTCTTTGAATCAATGCTAAACGGTGTGAATTGGGCGACGACGTTATGATAGAGACGAGCGCGCTTAGCGATTTCGGTGTAATACGTTTGCTCGTGATGGAGTTGAGAAGTTAAAAGACCAAGAACCAACGAAATCACTCCTTTATTAACAAGATGTTTGCATAATAGGCGAAGCTATATATTGCAAATACGTTTTTATACCATTATACTTTTGTCCGTATGATGATATGCTATAGTTTTGGAGAAGTGAAAGGTTGATTGTGATGAATATATGGTTAAATATGTTAACAACGACAGGACTCGGGGCGATTATTGGAGGGTACACGAATCATTTAGCAATAAAAATGTTATTTCGTCCTCATCGTCCTATTTATATTGGGAAGTTTCAAGTTCCATTTACGCCAGGGTTAATTCCGAAGCGCCGCGATGAGCTTGCTGTTCAATTAGGGAAAATGGTTGTAGAACATTTGTTAACACCAGAAGGAATCGGAAAGAAATTAACAAATGAAGAGTTTCAAGCCAGTTTAATTCGCTGGGCACAAGTGGAAGTTGATAAAGTAATTACAAATGAACAGTCGTTACGGGATATGTTAGGGAAATGGAATGTAGTGCATGTAGAAGAAGAGGCAATCCAAAAAATCGAACATGTTATTACAGAAAAAATTCATGCATTTTTAGCAGAGTACTATACATATACATGGGAACAGGCTTTACCTCATTCTGTTCATGAAAAAGTAGAGAATGCGATTCCGAATGTAGCATCTTTTATTTTGAAAAGAGGAATTAGCTTTTTTGAAAGTGAAGAAGGAAAGGCACGCCTTTCAAAAATGATTGATGACTTCTTTGCTTCTCGCGGGACGATGCTTAATTTAGTCGGTATGTTTTTAGGGAATGTAAGTTTAGTGGATCGTGTGCAGCCGGAAGTGATTAAGTTTTTAGGACAAGATGGAACAGAGCGGCTTTTAACTGATGTACTGCAAAAAGAGTGGGAAAAGTTAAAAGGAAGAGACGTACAAGAATTAGAAACGTTTGTAGAGAAAGAAATGATTGTAAGCTCCATATTGTCAGCGGTTCAAGTAGAGGAAACAGTGAACAGATTTTTAAATCAATCTGTTCAGCAAGTATGTGAGCCAGTTCGAGAAACAATCGTTGGAAAAGTGGTCCCTAGCGCAGTAGAGAAAGGTTTGAAGTGGGGGACAGAAAACGTGGAGAGTATATTGAAAAATTTACACCTTGCAGAAATTGTCCAGCAAGAAGTATCTACATTTTCAACAGAGAGACTCGAAGATCTCGTATTATCCATTACAAAAAACGAGTTAAAAATGATTACATATTTAGGGGCATTATTAGGAGGAACGATTGGGTTTATTCAAGGATTGTTGCTATTGTTCCTTAAGTAATAAAGATGGGTACATAGAAATAAAAGTGAAAATTCTTCACATCTCTTGCATAGTTTGATATGGTAAGAAGAGGTGCGGATGTAAATGCACTTAAAAGGCAGTGCGCATGAAAAGCGCTAGCCTTCTAAAGGAGGAAAATAAAATGACAAAAAACATTCATGATGTTGCATATGAGTTACAAAAAGCAATCGCTGAAAACGAAGATTTCCAAACATTAAAAGCAAGCTACGCAGCAGTACAAGGAGATGCAGAGTCAAAGAACTTATTCGAAGAGTTCCGCACGATGCAACTTGGTTTACAACAAAAAATGATGCAAGGCCAAGAAATCACTGAAGAAGACAACCAAAAAGCACAAGAAGTTGTATCTCGCATTCAACAAGATGCTAAAATCACAAAGTTAATGGAAACTGAGCAACGTTTAAACATCGTTATCACTGACGTTAACAAAATCATTATGCAGCCACTTGAAGAATTATATAGCGTGCAACAACAAGCTTAATGAGAGAAGACACTCCTGGAATATAGGGGCGTCTTTTTTGTTTATGAAATGGATGAATTGCATTTTGATAGTCCATCCACAAAAAAAGCCCATTCAAAACAGTCTTTTTTAGTGACTATTTTGAATGGGCTTAGGATAGATTCTACAATTTTTGAATATTTCATCATTTGTTGAAATACTCAGTTTCAATATTCTTTTCCTTCAAAAACTTTTCGATTTCTTTTTGCTTTCTGCCATTAACTTTCTCAAAGCGCTTTGTAAAAGAAAAATCGGCCTTGAATAAGTTACCATCCTGAGCGATTTTTTCTATTTCTTGATCTAGTTCTACTGAAAGTGCTGTAGACGATGAAATAAATTCATAGATTTCTTTAGAAGGCTTTTTGTAATCATTAGGTATAGTATTGTTACTAATAAAATCATGGAAATTCGCATCATTTTGTTTCGCTAAATCTATTAGTTTTTTTAATTTCTCTCGGTCGGATTCAGTGACATTCTCGTCAGACATGGCTGATGAAAGGGGAACGATGTTTTCAAATAACTCTCCGCTATAATCTAAATAATTTTTTATACTTTGTTGCATTTCATCTTCATTAATATTTTCGTTCTTTTTTTGAGAGTTGAATATATTTTCTGGAATTTTAATAGTAACATCTTTGATAGATTGTACATCGTCTAATTTATCGGATTGTGTATTGTTCGTATCATTAGATTGTGTACTGTGTGAACAAGCTGATAGAAATAAAAGAGTAAGCAACATGAGTGAATATAAAGTATATTTCTTCATTTTAATCTCCTTTTTCATTCATTAGTATCTTTGTAAAACGGCTAAATTCCACTTTAAATACTTTACTAAAAGTGAGTATACATGTTTTATCATTTGGTAAGATATCACAGAAATTAGTAATCCGATGCAAAAAGCTATGAACACACTATATACATCTGAATAACTGATTTGATGAAACCCTTTAAAAAATCCTAATCCTAGTAATAAAATAGGTGAAATGATTAACAATGGTGTGGCAATTATAAGTGCTAAAAGAATCGGTAACAGAAAGAGTAATAAGAAAAAGGCGATAATGATAAATATAAAGTTTAAAACACTTAAGCTCATAACAGAAAATATTGCTGTTATTATATTTTTTAGGCTACGTCTATGATCAGCGTTACTTATAGCATATGTAACATTAAGTTCTTTAGCGATAGTTTTAGGGTTTCCTAGCTTTTTAGAAATTTCTTCTTCAGACTTCCCATCCTGTTTACCACTGATAAAATGAGTTTCGTACTCCGAGATAATATCTTGTCTTTCTGAATTAGGCATATTCCTTAGAGAAGAACTAAGTTGTTTTAAAAATTCACTTTTGTTCATTACAATCACTTTCCTTTATAAAATGATTAATCACATCTGAGGATCTTATCTATTTTTTTATAAACAGCACAACCTTTCTGTCCTTTTTGAAATGGGGATATTTACGGGGTATATACTAATCTTAAATTTGATTCCAATTATTGGTTATTAAATTATTTACAAATATACCACTTACTAGTGTTCTTTGCAAGGTACTGTAATATTGTTAATACCATGAATAGGTGAAAGACGTTCTATCTATTTCTAGAGGAGGATATCAGAATGGTATTTTAAGATAAATAAAAGATTGTAAGCGTATTCCCTAATGATTGTCAAAATACTGTCAAATTCATATCGTTGGAAAAATAATGCATTTGTACTATAATGATAAACAAGATATATTACACTATGTTAATTAATGTGGTGAAGTATATAAAAAAATCTTTATTACACACATTATGGAATAAAGGGATGATTAGTTTGAGTACAGGTTTAAAAGCAAACGACGTGAAAACAAAAACAAGAGGAGCAGATCTTGTTGTTGATTGTTTAATTAACCAAGGTGTTACACATGTTTTCGGTATTCCAGGAGCGAAGATTGACTCTGTATTTGATGTACTGCAAGAAAGAGGACCAGAGTTAATTGTTTGTCGTCATGAACAAAACGCAGCATTTATGGCAGCTGCTATTGGTAGATTAACAGGGAAACCGGGCGTATGTCTTGTAACTTCAGGACCAGGGACATCGAATTTAGCGACAGGCCTTGTTACTGCGAATGCGGAGAGTGATCCCGTTGTTGCTTTAGCTGGTGCAGTTCCGCGTACTGATCGATTAAAACGTACGCACCAATCTATGGATAATGCTGCACTATTCGAACCAATCACAAAATATAGCGTAGAAGTAGAGCATCCTGATAATGTGCCAGAAGCACTGATAAATGCATTTCGAAGTGCTACTTCCACAAATCCAGGAGCAACTTTAGTAAGTCTTCCGCAAGACGTTATGACTGCGGAAACGAATGTAGAGTCTATCGGTGCGCTTTCTAAGCCACAGCTTGGAATCGCTCCCACACAAGATATTATATATGTAGTAGAAAAAATAAAATCAGCGAAATTACCAGTTATTTTACTCGGTATGAGAGCGAGCACGAATGAAGTAACGAAAGCGGTTCGTGAATTAATTGCTGATACAGAACTTCCTGTTGTTGAAACATATCAAGCAGCTGGCGCGATTTCACGTGAGTTAGAAGATCATTTCTTCGGCCGCGTTGGATTATTCCGTAACCAACCAGGTGATATTTTACTAGAAGAAGCGGATCTTGTTATTTCTATCGGTTATGACCCAATTGAGTATGATCCGAAATTCTGGAATAAACTTGGAGACAGAACGATTATTCATCTCGATGATCATCAAGCAGATATCGACCATGATTATCAACCAGGGCGTGAATTAATTGGTGATATTGCTTTAACTGTAAATAGTATTGCAGAGAAGTTACCGAAACTTGTATTACGGACGGAATCCGAAGCTGTTTTAGAACGTTTACGTGCGAAATTATCGGAACAAGCGGAAATACCAAATCGTGCTTCAGAAGGTGTCACTCATCCATTGCAAGTGATTCGTACACTTCGTTCATTAATTGATGATGAAACAACGGTTACATGTGATATCGGTTCACATTCTATTTGGATGGCAAGATGTTTCCGTTCTTATGAACCACGTAGACTATTATTTAGTAACGGTATGCAAACGTTAGGTGTTGCACTTCCTTGGGCAATTGCCGCTACATTAGTTGAACCGGGCAAGAAAGTTGTTTCCGTGTCAGGTGATGGCGGTTTCTTATTCTCTTCGATGGAGTTAGAAACAGCGGTACGTTTAAACGCACCGGTTGTACATCTCGTCTGGAGAGACGGTACATATGATATGGTTGCGTTCCAACAAATGATGAAATACGGTAGAACATCAGCTACAGAGTTTGGCGATGTTGATCTTGTGAAGTATGCAGAAAGCTTCGGTGCGACAGGTCTTCGCGTTAACGCGCCAGATGAACTGGAAGATGTATTAAAATCTGCATTAGCAGCAGACGGTCCTGTCATTATTGATATTCCAATTGACTATCGTGACAACATTAAATTAAGCGAAAAATTATTACCAAACCAATTAAACTAATGGGGGGCATGAGTGAGATGACTGTTGCGCAATTAATTGATATTGATGCGAAAAGAACGAAAACGAATAATGAAGTATATCAAACATCTACAATGCTTGCACTATTAGATGGTATATATGATGGTGTTATTAATTTTGAGGAATTGAAAGAACGTGGTGATTTCGGCATCGGCACATTTGATCAATTAGATGGTGAAATGATTGCGTTTGATAACGAATTTTACCATTTACGTTCAGACGGCTCCGCAGAAAAAGTAGAACCGGAAGAAACAACACCGTTTGCGACTGTAACGCTTTTTGAAAAAGAAATGAGTTATACGGTAGAGCGTCCGATGAATCGTGAAGAAGTTGAAGCGTTACTACATGAATTGATGCCAAGTAAAAACTTATTTTATGCGATTCGAATGGACGGTACGTTCCGTGAAGTAAGAACGAGAACCGTTCCAAGACAAGAAAAACCGTATACGCCGCTCGTTGAAGTGACGAAATCACAACCGATTTTTTCGTTTAAAGATACGGATGGAACGATGGCTGGATTTTGGACACCGGATTACGCGCAAGGTATTGGTGTAGCTGGTTTCCACTTACATTACATTGATGATGAAATACGCGGAGGCGGACATGTTTTCGATTATGTTGTAGAAAACTGTACGATCCAAATTTGCCAAAAATCTCATATGCATTTAGCACTTCCAGAAACAGCCGACTTTATGACGGCGGAATTATCGAGAGAAAATTTAGAGAGTGATATCGCGACTGCGGAAGGTGCGGAGTAAAAAGAGAAGCCGATTTGGCTTCTCTTTTATTTTTGGATTACTTCCGATATGCTGAACAATGCTCATCAGAAATGAAATAATTTTCTTTACCTGTTACGGCTGATACTTCTACCAATTGATGCCCAAGCCCATCCCACACTGTAAGAGTATATAAGGATGACCATTCAATATTCCCGCGAGCGAGTCGGAAAGAATAGTAGTCGTTATCTGTTGTGACTAAAACTTTTTTATAAGTAATTTTTTTCGTTTTTTGGTTTTGTAGAATAAGAACAAAGTCTAACTTATCTTCTTTCGGAACTTGTAGTATTCTCGCCACAAACATTCCATTAGGGTTTTTCTTAGTTTTATATAATTTTTCTGCTTTTATTTTTAATTCAGGTTTGCCTCTCATAGTCTCTCCCTTTGTATATGCTTATTACTTTGAAACAAACGGATGCCCCTCATAATAAAAACGCCACGGATAATGCACAGCTTCTTCTGCATAGTCGATGTTAATACGAGGTCCTGCTGTTATTTTATATTGTGATGATATATGTTCTTCTTCTGGAACGAGTTCAATATGTAATGTATCACTTTGTAATGATACGCCGCGTTCTTCTAAAATAATTCCGAGTGCACGGCATAGTTTGCCAGGACCGTTTGTTAAGTTTTTATACTGAGCTTTCGTAATGTCGGTTTTGTTGTAGCACGCTAGTGTCATGTCTTCGATTCCGTCTACAGGTTCAAGAGCACGAATGAGAACTCCTTGCGGGGTGCCGATTGGTGCTGTAATTACGTTAAAGCAATGATACATACCGTAAATTAAATATACGTAAGCATGTCCTGGTGCGCCGAACATTACTTCCGTTCGATTAGTCCGTCTGCCTCCGTAACTATGAGCGGCCTTATCATCTGGACCTTTGTATGCTTCTACTTCTACAATAATTCCGCTCCGCTTTATGCCGTCTACAATATGAACGAGTTTATGTCCGAGTAACTTCTTTGCGACCTCTAACGTATCGCCTTCATAAAAAGAGGGTGGTGCCTGCATTGTACTATCTCCTTTGCCAGTTGTATATGTATATAGTAAACCAAATTTTGAGTAGTAATTCTAACTCGTTCTATTTACTACATTTATTTCATAAATTATGGATAGAGTACAACAGCGAAGAGGGGGAGTGCGACATGATTTATCGCTTACTAGCTCTTAATATAGATGGGACACTACTATACAACAATGGGAAAATTGCAAAAGGACTACGAGAAACGATTGAATTTGTGAAAAGAAAAGATGTATACGTTACATTATTTACGAGTCGTAATTTTCAATCCGCTCATAAAGTAGCAAAGGCGCTAAAATTAGATTCTATATTAGTGACACATGGTGGTGCTTTCGTTTCAGAAACGCTAGATAAGCCGTATGTTCAAAAGAGATTATCCGAAGAAAAGACTTTTAACATTGTGCAAGTATTAGAGCACTTTGATTGTAACATACGTATTTCTCATGAAAGGTTTTCCATAGGGAATCGTGAGAGAAATACACCAAACATAATTGCGCGTACTGTATTATCAAGCGCAGATCCATTATTTTATCCGGTTCAATTTGTAGATTCGTTAGGTGATGCGCTTCGTGATCATCCGGTAGCGGCACCAAAAATTGATGTAATTTTCCATAGTAAAGGTGAAAAAGAAAGAGGGCTAAATACACTAAGAAAAGCGTTCCAAGATATAGAGTATGTGGAGTGTGATTCGAAACGAATAGAAATTTTACCGCAAAATGTATCAAAGTTACGCGGATTACAATTGCTTGGAGAGCATTTAAATATTTCGCTAAATGAAATGGTTGCGATTGGGGATAGTATGGAAGATTTAGAGATAATTGAAAATGTAGGACTCGGGGTAGCGATGGGGAACGCACCTGTAGAATTAAAGCAAGCCGCAGACTGGATTACACGCTCAAATAGTGAAAATGGTGTAGAGTATATGATTAAAGAACACTTCCGTAAGCAATTCCCGCTTCCGTTTTTGAAAAATCATAAGCATTTGCGGAAATAAAGAAAGAAAAAACGTAGCGTTTTCGCTACGTTTTTTTCTTGTTTAAGCTTCAATACGTGAAAAATCAATATTCAGCGAGTTGTAAATAGGATATAAAAAATAAGGTAAAACCTTCTGTATTGACCTGCAAACGCCCTTCAAGTAAACTAAAGAGAGTTTGCAAATGAAAAGGTGATAATGTTGTTAATTTCAATTAAAACGTTACAAGACGATCGTTTTTTACGCCCGCTACAAAATATTGGCGGTTTATTTTTTGAAGAGAGCACGATAGGGTTTGATAAAGAAGAAGCAAATCTTATCGTTGATATACAGATAGAAGGTAATGTGACAGCATCGGCTCGTTTAACAGATGTTGCGACTGGAAATGTATATGAAGAAACATTCTCTAAAGATTTATCTGCTTTCACAGAAGAAAAAGAACGTATGAAGCAAGTGAAACATGTTGTTTCTTACGTATATCTTTCTGTACTTCAACAGCTAACTGGACTTGAACAGAGCTGGGGAATATTAACTGGGGTACGCCCAACGAAACTTCTTCACAAACTGCTTCAAAATGGTATGTCAAAAGAAGAAGCGCATAAAGAACTTCGTGAAAGTTATTTAATTCATGAAGAGAAAATTGAACTTCTTCAGCGTATTGTTGATTGCCAATTAGCGGTTGTTCCGGATTTATACCGTTTGAAAGAAGAAGTAAGTATTTACATCGGTATTCCGTTTTGTCCTACAAAATGTGCGTACTGTACGTTCCCGGCTTATGCAATTAACGGACGCCAAGGATCAGTTGATTCGTTCTTAGGCGGGTTACATTATGAAGTTCGTGAAATTGGTAAGTTTCTAAAAGAAAAAGGTGTTACAGTTACGACGATTTATTACGGCGGCGGTACACCGACGAGTATTACAGCAGAAGAGATGGATATGCTTTATGAAGAGATGTACGAAGCGTTCCCAGATGTGCAAGATGTACGTGAAGTAACAGTTGAGGCAGGTCGCCCAGATACGATCACACCAGCAAAGCTAGAAGTGTTAAATAAATGGAACATTGACCGTATTAGTATTAATCCGCAGTCATACCATCAAGAAACACTAAAAGCAATTGGACGTCATCACACTGTAGAAGAAACGATTGAGAAGTATCATTTAGCACGTGAAATGGGAATGAACAATATTAACATGGATTTAATTATTGGTCTTCCTGGTGAAGGATTAGACATCTTCAAGCACACGTTAGATGAAACAGAAAAGTTAATGCCAGAATCGTTAACAGTTCATACGTTATCATTTAAACGTGCTTCTGAAATGACGCAAAACAAACGTAAATATAAAGTAGCTGGTCGCGAAGAAATTACTGCGATGATGCATGAGGCGGAAGAGTGGACGAAGAACCATAATTACGTACCATACTATTTATATCGTCAAAAAAATATTTTAGGTAACTTAGAAAACGTTGGTTATGCAATGCCGACGCAAGAAAGTATCTATAATATTGTTATTATGGAAGAAGTACAATCGATTATTGGACTTGGTTGCGGGGCATCAAGTAAATTTGTTCACCCACAAACCGGAGCAATTACACACTTTGCGAATCCGAAAGATCCAAAATCATATAACGATGGCTTCGTGAAATATACAGAAGATAAACTGAAAATTTTAGAAGAGCTATTCGTGTAAGGAGAAGAAGGCTGTCCCAATTTTGGGATGGCTTCTTTTTAATATAGGGGACTATTGTCGTCAGTTTTTGTCGGTAACTCGATATATCTTAAAAATCGCCGATATAATTTCATTTACCAAGATGCCGCACTGTTTGTAAAACTATGTCGATAATAATCAGAAAAATTAGTCAAATTATTAGAGGACAATGTCTACTTATAGACGAAATGATAGATTTATGAAAGAGAAAAGGGGGAAATTGTTGGCATGTACATGACGATAGGGAGAATTTTTGATTTGGCAGTTGGCAAGTATCCGAATAAAGAGGCGTTAGTAGAACCAGAAAAAAATATTCGTTGGACATATAAACAGTGGGATGAGCAAATAAATAAAACGGCGCAAGCTCTATTGAAAGAAGGAGTAAGAAAGGGAGATTGTGTATCTGTTTACTTATATAACTGTCGTGAATTTGTAAACGTTTACTTAGCCTGTGCGAAAATTGGCGCGATCTTCAATCCGATTAATTTCCGCTTAAAAGCAAAAGAATTATCGTATATCATCCAAGATGCAGCCTCGAAAGTAGTTGTCTTTGAAAAAGCAGTCGAATCAACAGTTGCTATGATTGAACGAGATTTTCCAAATTCGTCTTTTTGGTATGTAGAAGACGATACACCTTCCTATGCTAGTTCTTACCATGAAAAAGTAAATGAAGCATCAGCTGAAAAAGTAGATATTGTAGTCGATGAAATGGATTGTTGCTCTATGCTTTATACGAGTGGTACGACGGGTCATCCGAAAGGCGTACTACATCGCCATCGTGATATGGCTGAGCATAGTATGATTTGTACGTATTTCATAAAATATAACAGGGATAGCGCCGGGCTTGTGGTAGCACCTTTATATCATTGCGGCGAGTTAAATGCTGGAATAATACCGCGCATTCAAGTTGGCGGAAAGAATGTTATTTTACATCATTTTGATACGGATAGAGTATTACATACCATTCAAGAAGAGAAGATTACGACGTTTTTTGCAGCACCAACGATGTGGAATATGTTACTGCAAAAAGATCTAACTAAGTATGATTTAACTTCGATGAAGATCGGTGTATATGGCGGGGCTGCGATGGCTCCAGCGCTAGTGAAGGAATGTAAAGAGCGTCTTTATATTGATCTTGTCCAAATTTACGGAATGACAGAAATGGGACCGGTTGTTGCGTTTCTTGTAGAAGAGGATCAAATTACGAAAGCTGGTTCAGCAGGAACACCATGCTTTAGCCATGAAATTCGAATCGTCAAACCGAACGAAGATGCACCGGCAGAGCCAGATGATATGTTGCCTCCGTATGAAGTAGGGGAAATTATTTTGCGCGGTCCAACTATGATGGCTGGATATCATAATCGAGAAGAAGCAAATGCAAAATCGATGTATAAAGGCTGGTATCATTCTGGTGATTTAGGATACTTCGATAAAGACGGCTATTTATTCGTTGCAGATCGCGTTGATGATATGGTAATTAGCGGTGGTGTAAATATTTATCCTCGTGAAATTGAAGATTTCCTTCATAGTCACCCTGGTGTATTAGATGTTGCAGTACTTGGTGAGCCAGATGAACTATGGGGAGAGCGTGTCGTTGCGGTCGTTGTAAAGAAAGATGAAAATATTTCAGAAGTTGATTTAGAAACGTATTGCAAAGAAAGTGATGAATTAGCAGACTATAAACGTCCACGTCATTACTTATTTGTGGATGAACTTCCGCGTAATGCGAGTGGAAAATTACAAAAATTTGTGCTGAGAGAGTCGTTGAAAGGCGCAAAAAACTAGGCGGTAGAACAATCGTCTATACAAATAAGGCTATCTTTCTTAATAAGGAAAGGTAGCCTTATTATTGTAAAATTATTAAAGATGGGGAGATCACAGGCTAAAAAATTTGTATGTACCTTCTATTTATAATTACTCCTATTATTATAGTAGAATATATTTTTGTTTAATGATTTGATTTTAAAATCATATTACCTGTTTTAAATAGGTAGGATTTTGAAGTGGATGAGAAATATTAAAATAGTAAATATAGGTGTGTAATTTCGGAATATGTTCGTGCTTCAGTGCGAGTGGAATAAAGTTATTAGGAGAGAATGGTACTGGATAATATTCGAAAGAGAAAAACACCCAGTCATCATATGACCTTTTGACTAAAATGGTCATTTATTATATTTTGGTAGTATTAATATAGTAATAAATTAATATATAAATGAACAGTCTTGTAATGTATTTTTATAAGTACTAATATTTATTGTTGGCTGCCAAAACAAGAAGTAGAAAGGAACAATAGGGTTAATGAATCGTGTTGCTTACTGCTTTGTTTTGCATGATTAAAGATAGTTTGATGCTGCAAATATTCTTTAGTTGTAACCTTTTTTAAGGTGGGAAAGATTCCACAACAGAAAAATGTGAGAATTAGAATTGGAGGCTTTATGAGTACATATTTAAAAAGAATATCTGTAATCTGTTTTATTTTTACTGTTATTATTGGACAAGTTTTTATGCCTATTATAGGAAGTGCTCAAGAATTAAACACAACAGGATTTGTTGATCGTTTTACATTCAACAAAACGGAATTAAATTATGGAGAACGATCGGGAATAAGAGTAGATTTTAGTGATAAATCTGGAAATCAAATGAAGGCTGGAGACACAGTAACATTAACGCTACCGGCAGAATTAGCAGGATATAGTAAAACGATTGATTTACAGAATGATACAGGTGTTAGCTTTGGTACTTGCCAAGTAACATCTACGAATGTGGTATGTACATTTAATGATATGGTTGAGAAACTTCAAAATATTAGAGGTTATTTGTATTTTGAATTTAAAGCAACTAGTAATGTAGGAATGAATCAAACGATACCAGTTGATACAAATTTAGGCACAAGTTTAGCAACTCAAAGGGTAACAATTAAAGGGCCCACAGAATCGACGGGTCCATCATCATTTATCTACAAAACAGGTGAAATTTACCCAGACGCTCCCAATGAGGTGAAATGGGAGTTGAATGTAAACACTAGTAGTAACAAGGAACAGTTAGGTGCTGATATTGTTTTGACTGATACTTTACAATCAGGTCAAACGCTGAAGCAGGAAGGGTTTATTATAATAGTCGGAAATGCGGGTGTAACTCCGCAACAATTTATCGATCAAGGTTATGGTACGATTACGCTTAACGGTAACTCTTTTTCCCTTAGAGGTTATAAGGATCAGGTAAGTGGTAAAAGGGTATCAGTATTCGATATAGCTCGATTATAACTGATAGCGGAATGAATCAAGATGAGTTTTATAATGATTATACAATTGATTACCAGATTTTAAATCAGCCGCCAGTAACTGTTTCAAAGAATGCATGGGTTAAAAATATAAACGCAGGTGGCGGTGCACAAGGTGATTTACCACCTAAAGGTACGCTAAGAATTGTGAAGCACATTGAAGGAGATAATACAAAATTCATCCCAGATGTTACGTTTAAGTTGTATAAGGAATCGGGTGAACAAATTGGCGATACGTATACAACGGGTGCAGAAGGTATTGTTGAAATTTCTAATTTAGACCCAGGAAATTACTATGTAACAGAGATTAAAGTTCCAGAATATGTGGATTTTGATCCTCAAAAAAAATTCGACTTTACAGTTGATGCAACTGCTCAAAAAGGTGTAAAGTTGATGATTCCGAATAAGGTGAAAACGACATCCATTTCAGGAACGAAGACTTGGAATGATAACAATGCAACAGATCGTCCGAGCACGATTCAAGTAGACTTACTGAAAAATGGTGACGTAATCCAGACACAAGACGTGACAGCAGCAAACGGTTGGAATTATACATTTGCAAATATACCTGCATATGATAATGACGGTAATGCCTATACGTACACAGTAAAAGAGCATCCAGTAGCGGGATATCAATCGAAAGTTAATGGATATGATATTACGAATATAAAGATACAGGAAGCAACAGAAGTAGAAGAAGAAGGTAAGTTGGAAACAACAGAAGAGTTGAAAGAAGAAAAACCGGAAGAACCAAAGGTGACAGAGGAGCCAAATGTGCTTGAGAAGCCAGAGGTGAAAGAAAAGTCGGAAGTGTCGATAAAA